>JBBRUI010000007.1:0-35737 GCA_038247945.1 Bacteroidota bacterium
AATTCTCCAGTGTTTGCAGGGAGAAGATATTAACAGTGTCGCGCGTCTTATTCTTACGGCGTCCGGCGGGCCTTTTCGCACCATGGACAAGGATGAGTTTCATACCATTACCGTTTCAGATGCGTTGAATCATCCAACGTGGAAGATGGGAAATAAAATTACCATCGACTGTGCAACGTTGATGAACAAGGGTCTTGAAGTGATTGAAGCATTCTGGTTGTTTGGCTTGCCGCAAAACCGGATCGACGTCATTATTCATCCTCAGTCCATCATTCATTCGATGGTCGAGTTCAAGGACGGTTCAATCAAAGCACAGCTTGGCATTCCGGATATGAAGCTCCCGATTCAGTATGCCTTGATGTATCCCGAACGGCCCGTTGCCCCGCACAAGAAATTGGATTTTTCTGAACTGAAGCAGATCACATTCGATGAGCCGGAGTATGAAAAATTCAAATGTCTTGCCCTCGCATTTAAAGCGCTCGAAATGGGTGGAACAGCAACAACTGTTTTGAACGCCGCGAATGAAGTCGCGGTAGAAAAATTCCTGAACGGGGAAATTTCATTCGATGCAATTCCAATCATTATCGAAGAGGCGCTTGCACAACACACACCAATGCAGGGTGCAACGTTCAACGAAATTGTGCGTATTGATGCGGAGACACGCCGAAGCGTTCTCCAGCTTTCTGCCGTAAATTAGTCACTCACGTTACGCATTTGAAGATTCTATGCTCTCATCTGACCTAATAGACACAAAGACACCCCGCCACCCTGTTTCTCTGAGTCTTAGTGGCTTTTTGCCGAAGGCATTCCTTCGGAAGTGTCCGATTTGGGTTTTCGGATTTCGTATCGATCTTGTTTCTGCGTAACATCAATTAGTCACGAATAAGGATTGTCATGGAACTACTGAACACGCTCTTTTATTTTATCGTCACACTTGGAATACTCGTATTCATCCACGAGCTTGGACATTTCCTTGCAGCCAAGTTATTCGGAATGCGGGTCGATACGTTTTCCCTCGGCTTTCCGCCCAGGGCATTTGGGAAAAAAATAGGCGAGACTGATTATTGTGTTTCCTGGATCCCCGTTGGCGGATACGTAAAGATTACGGGAATGGTTGATGAGAGTTTCGACACCGATTATCTCGAACACGAGCCGCAACCCTGGGAGTTTCGCTCGAAACCTATCTGGCAGCGGATGGTGGTCATATCCGCCGGTGTTATTATGAACGTTATACTTGCCATCGCAATCTTCTGGGGAATTAATTATGTCCAGGGCAAGACCGTCTGGAACACCACGGAAGTTGGCTATGTAATGGAGGGGAGTCCCGCCGCAACAGCCGGCATTCAAAGCAACGATAATATCCTGAAGATCAACAACGAGCCGATGAAAACGTGGGATGACATCCGGAACCACGTGTACATCGAAAATATTGGGAATGACCTTCACTTCGTTGTTGAGCGGGGCAGTCAGGAAGTTCAATTGAAGGTGTCGGAAGAATCCATGAAGGGATTGAATGATGCCACGTTCGGCATCACGCCAAAATTCACCGAGATAGTTATTGAGACTGTCGATCCCGGAAAGCCGGCGGATAAAGTTGGACTGAAACACGGCGATGTGTTGGTGGCTCTTGACGGAAAGAAACTCGGATCCGATCGGAAGGTCATTGATATCGTAAAGTCGCACGCGAATAAACCGCTGCTTATTGAATGGCGGCGCGGCGACAATCTTATGAGCGGAACCGCGATTCCGTCCGAGAAAGGATTGATCGGCATTTCGCTGGCGGGACGCTACACAGGTCCCACGACCAAAACCGAATATTCCCTGTTCGAAGCCCTTGGTATCGGAACGAAGAATGCCTTCAATGTCGTGACGCTGACTGTTCAAGGCATCTCGCGCATTTTCTCCGGTAAAGCGACATTCGGTGAATCGGTTGCCGGACCGATCAAGATCGCGAAGATAGCCTCGCAAGCCGCGGAAGTTGGGGCGGTGACCTATTTGATCATGATGGCGTTCCTGAGCATGAGTCTGGCGTTCCTCAATATCCTCCCGATCCCTGCTCTTGACGGAGGCCACTTGCTTTTCCTGATCGTGGAAGGAATCATCGGACGGGAGCTTCCGGTAAAATTCAAATTGGTTATTCAGCGCGCCGGGTTTGCTCTTCTGCTTGCGTTCATGGCGTTCGCCGTCTACAACGACATTCGGAATTTTTAGTTCCAGCAGACTTAAATCAAAGGAGAGCCGTCAACGGTTCTCCTTTTTTATTCTAAACAGATGGAAACACGCTAATCGTGTCGATAATGCCGTTGCTATCAGATGCAGATTTCCTTAACATTTAGGAGGAATGCGGCGCGTTGAACTTGTCGAGAAGGGAAATTATGAAACGAATCATACACTTGGGAAAAACCCTGCGGGCATTTCTGCTTCCTTTCCTGCTCTTCCCTGTCTGTAGTACTGCGCAAATCTCGGTAACAACACTCGCGGCTCCGGTAAATGCATTAAGCATTACCGACCTTGATTTTCTCCATAGCACAACACCGAAGTGGCTTTTCACCATCAACATGTCCGCGCCGGGAACTGCCAACGCCGTCATGACGATCAACCTTGATGTGCAACTGGCAAACGGCACAACGCACACGCAGGCAGCCCAATTTATTTCGAAAGTTTTTTTGATCAACGGATCGCGAACCGTGACCAACCTTGAACTCGGCAAGGGCAAGGCAATTCCTGATTCGATGTACATTTTTAACCAAAGCGCAAAGACCGCATTCCAGGATGTTGCTCTCCCAAGCGGTGCAATGCCTGCCGGCAGTTACACATTCCGCGTTGATGTACGGTCTGCTGATAATTCATCCTCCGACACGAAGTTTTTCACATTCGTACTTTCAAATCCATCCACACCCGTACTGCTCGCCCCGACGGATGGAGAAACAGTGGTGGAAGAGTTTCCGTTGTTCGAGTGGCAGTATGATGGACCGAGGGCAACGATCGCGATATTTGAGGCTCTTCCGGGTCAGCAATCGCTTGAGGAAATCGCCTCCGGTACACCTCACTTGACCGCCACCGTAACGACAAGATCATTCCGTTACCCCGCAACGGGGGCACGGGTTCTTCAGCCGGGCAAACGATATGTGTGGTATGTAACCGGATTGGTGGGCGTCGCCGGAGGAACATCTCTTCAGCTACGAAGTCAGCCTCGTTCTTTTACTGTCTCGAACACGCGACGCAATTCCCTCGGATGGCTGCTTCAGGAATTAGAATCGACGCTGCCAACAACATGGAAGCCCGTGTTCGACCAGATTCGCGCTGAAGGCCTTTCACCCGCGGGAACATTTCGCTTTAACGGGTCTCCTATTTCCATAACCGATTTGCTGAAGGTGTTGAACGACATCCGTTCTAACCCCGAGTCGGTGAGTGCCGTGAATTTAGAATAGCATCGGAAACGCGAAATGAAATCAAGACTCTTATCATACCTTCTGATTGTTCTGACTGCAATTTCTTTCCTCGGGGCGATGCCTCCGCCGGGTGAAACGGTTATTGCGTTGATGAGCAAAGTAATTCTGGATGTTACCTGCAAGGAAGTCGGAAAAGAATGGCAGGCTGCAAAGCGCGGCGAAACTCTTCTCTCAGGAGAACGAGTGAGGACCGGTGAAAAATCAGTTGCGGTTATCAAATTCAAAGACAATAGTATGTTGCGTGTGCGAGAGATGACTGAAGTCGTCCTCACGGGCACACAGCAGGGAAATTCATTTTCGAAATTCACCGAGTTGCAGCGCGGCGTCATCGGCTTCAACATAAAGAAGCAGCAGGCGGGTGAGGAGTTCCGCTTCTCATCGCCAACCTCGGTCGCATCCATTCGGGGAACCAGCGGGCAATTCGATTCGCAGGATTCTCTCGACAAGCTTATTGTGATAGAAGGGCTCGTGCGTTTTAGAAATACGAAGTCATCGGAGGGTGCCGATGTAGCAGGGGGATTCACCGGCATTTCGACGCCCGATGGCAGGCTGCAAGTCCGCCCCTCCACACCGGAGGAAAAACTTTCTGCCCAGCTTGCCTCACGTCTCGGTGACCAGGATAGCAAACTGGACATAGACCTGCAAGACGGCAAGGGCAACAAGAAGCAAATTGAAATCAAATTCAAATAGGCGGATGATACAGCCCCAAGCCCTGTGGTTTATAACACTTCAGGGCTTTGCTATGGATTTACCTTCCCAGCGCATCCAATGAAACTCGCCCTTCATGGTGCCTCTTTTCTTCAGCACCTCTTGGTTTTTGGATCTTTCCTTTTCACTCTCGTTGCCGGCTTCCATCATGTCTCGCATGCTCAAGTTTCGACAGCGATAAGTTCAATTTCTCCAACAGAGGCGCAAAGCGGAATGCCTTTGACCATCCGTGCAGAACTGCAGCATGGTGAACTCTTCGAGCGTGTGCATTTTGTTTACCGGACGTTCGGTGAAAGCGAGTGGACCCCGGTGGAAATGCAACTACGCGGGAACACGGCTACTATTGCCTTGCCGTTCGAAGCGGTACAGCCAGTTTACATCGACTATTATATTGTGCTGACGTATCGTTCAGGAACATTGGAAGCCTATCCGCTGAATGATAGTCCGGATCCGTTCGTGCGCACGCCAAGCAAAACATTGCAACTTCCCGTTCGCCAAAAGGAAGAAGACCTGCAAGCCGTGTTTCTCAGTCCTGAACAAAATTCAACATTTGAGTCGAGCGATGTTTTGATCTCTGTATCGCTCTTACGCACCGATTCCGTTGTCGTTCGCCGGGTAACGCAGATTATTCTCGACGGAAGTGATGTATCGAAGTACGCTGTTCTCACCGGCGATATACTGGTCTATGTTCCCGATAACCACGGACTACGCTTGAAACCGGGCAGGCACAAGGTGACCGTGCTGCTCTTCTCACGCGAAGGAAAACTGCATCGGCAGGTCAGTACATACTTCAACGTCGTCGGAGACGGAAAGTCGGAGGAGGCCACAGCCGAAACATTCGTTTCCAACGGTACGTTCGACCTCGAAATAAGGAATGAACGCGTCAACAATATTTCTACCTGGTACAAGCGCGGCGGAATGCGCTTCACGGGCTCGCTGGGGGATTGGCGGATCAACTCAAATCTTTTTCTTACATCGGATGAACAACCGTACAGACAGCCTCAGAACCGTTACTATATTGCTCTCGAATCGCAATGGCTCGCAGTCGGGTATGGCGACAGCTACCCCATGTTTCCCAATCTCATTCTCAATGGAAAAAGAGTACGCGGATTGAATTCATCGGTTCATTTAGGTGTGTTCAATCTTGACATGGCATTGGGCAAAACAGTCCAGGATATTGAAGGAGCCCTTCTCAAAGTTATTCCCCTCTCCAATCTGGGAACGGAACAGGCTGCCGATCCCAACGCAGCATATGCACGGATTGATTCTCTCACGTGGGGAAAGTACAGTTATGGAACGTACGCACGCGATTTGTTTGCAATACGTCCGAGTTTTGGTTCGGGGGAAACATATCAGATCGGTCTTACGTGGCTGAAGGCGAAGGACGATCCGGGCTCGATCCGTTTCGGGACGCGGCCGCAGGAAAATCTGGTGGTGGGTATCGATGCGATTTCTAAGTTCGATAAGAATAGAATTGAGTTTGCGGGACAAGCGGCATTCAGCGCGTACAACAGTGATATCTCCAGCGGGAATTTTACCGACGCATATATCGATTCCGTATACAAGAAAGACGCTTCCACAATCAAGGATGCGCGGGATATCCTGAAAAATTTTATTACTGTGAATGATAATCTCCGCCCGCTCTCGTTCAAAAAGTTGTCAACCGTGGCGTACGACCTCAGCATTACGCTGAACTACTTCGATAACACATTCAAGGCGGCCTACATCAGCCGCGGCAGCGATTATAATTCGTTCGGCCAGACGTTTCTTCGCAACGATGTTGCCGGTATCAACCTGCTAGACCGGCTCCGGCTCCCCGCCCAGAATCTGTTTATTACTCTCGGTTATGAACAACTCCGGGACAACACGAGTGATTCCAAACCAACAACAACGCGGTTCACAACACTCAACGCGGCGCTGAACTACGATCCTCATCCCAATCTACCCAGCTTCACCGCTGGCTGGACACGCTATCTAAATGTTAATGACGCCTCAGGGGCCAATATCAATAGCGCGGTAAATGATCAGACCAACAGATTTTTCTTTCTCGCCTCGCATCGGTTTAGTCTGGCAGCAATGCATACGGCTTCGGCGAGCATTTCCACATCGCATCGGAATGACTACACTGCACGGAATTTTGACGTGAAGAATATTTCTGCGTCGTTCAATCTCAACACAAAATACATTATTCCGCTTCAGACATCAATTGGCTATACAACGAACTACAACCGTTTCCCTTCAACGTTCGCTCCTGCCTCGACAACGGAGATAAACTATTCGTCCCTCTTTCTTTTTGCTCAATACTCTTTCTTTGAGGATGATCTCGCTCTGGGCACGACATACAGTCCGATGTTTGGGGACTTCAAACGCATGGCACTCGATTTTAACCTGCAGTGGAATGCCACGCTAAATCTGAACTTCGTGGTTCAATACAGCTACTTCAATAACGATGGTGCACCCAATGATAATTTCGGGAGCCTTAAAGTCCGATACGACATTTAAGATCGCATGAAACCGTACGTTCGCAAACTGATTGTTGCATTTGCCGTCACGCTGATCACCCTCGTCCTGACGCAGGAGGAGATACTCAAGCTTGGATGGTTTCAGAGGCTTGAGCTTGCTTCGCTGGATTACAGATTCCAGCAACGGGGAACGCGGCCGCTTGATTCAAGCAACCTTGTCATCGTGGAAGTCTCCGACGAATCTTTTAAGTCGCTGCCCGAACGGTGGCCGTGGCCACGGTCCTACTACGCTCATCTGATTCGGAATCTTCAGGCTGCCGGAGCAAAAACCATCGGCATCGATATACTTCTCAGTGAACCGGATCCGCGTTCCTCCGGCAACGACGATGCCCTGAGATCTGCCATCCGCGCAACCGGTATCGTTGTTCTCGCCGGCAAGATGGATGCACTGGAAGAGAATTACAGAGCCGTCTCGGGCGATGAGGATTTCAGCAACCTCTTTTTTCCTGTCGACAGTTCTCTTGGCATCGTGAATATCCGGAACGATGCTGACGGAGTGTACAGACGTTACAGTCCGTTTGGGGAAAGCATCGCAGGGAAGAGCGGATCACACATTCAACGCATTTCCACATTCAGTTTTGCGGTGCTGAACAAATTCTTGTCTCTCCCTCCGCTTGCGACGGCATCCAATCACAAGGACAGTTTCGAATATAGCGGACATGTCATCCCCAAGTACGATCCGTCATCGATGCTCATCAATTTCTATGGCCCCAGTGGAACGTTCCGCCGGGTAAAGTTCGCGGACGTGATGGACGATGAGAGCATAACAACGTCCGAGGAAGCGAGGTCCGGTCAGCAGATCAACACATTCAGCGATCCGGATTTCGGGTACAAATTTGACCGGACATTCAAAGATAAAATCGTTCTGGTGGGCTCGACAATGCCCGAGGATCATGACCTCTTTCCTGTTTCCATTGCCGGGAGTTCGCAATCCGGCGACAACCTGATGTATGGCGTTGAGATTCATGCGAACGTGATTGAGAGTGTACTGCGCAACGAGTTCCTGTATCGTCAATCCCGCATCTCCGAAATCATCCTCGTTCTCCTTTTATGCTTCGGTACTTTTTTTGCGACCTCTGCATTGAGAAGCGGTCAAAGCACGCGCCACTTTATGCTGGAGTTGCTGGCTTTCATATTTGTGTTGTGCGCAATCGGAATCATCGGCATTGCTGCTCTGGTATGTTTTGTAAAATATGATCTGGTCATTGCCGTGATCGGTCCGCTGGTTGCCGTGCTGGGCGGGTACATTGCAAGCACAGGATATCATTATGCGGTTGAACGGAAGCAGCGAGTGATGATAAAAGATATGTTCAGCACGTACGTGAATCCCACCGTAGTCGAGGAGTTGATTGCAAACCCTGACAAGTTGAGGCTGGGCGGCGAGAGACGAGAGCTCACAGTGCTCTTCAGCGACATTGAAGGATTCGCCACCATTTCCGAGAAAATGCAGACCGAGCAGCTTGTTGCCTTGTTGAACGAATACTTCACGATGATGACCGGAGTAATCCTGAAGCACCGCGGCACACTGGATAAGTTTCTCGGTGACGCGGTCATTGCGTTCTGGGGCTCGCCGCTGCCGCAAGAAGATCATGCTGTGCGCGCCTGCCTGAGTGCCCTGGAAATGCAGGAGATTCTCACCAAAATGCGGACGCACTGGCAGACGCAAGACATTCCGCCAATCCGTGTTCGCATTGGAATAAACACCGGCGAGATGATTGTGGGAAACATGGGGGGATTCGTTGGAGGAAAGCGAATATTCAACTACACGATCATCGGGGATAACGTCAATATTGCATCAAGACTGGAAGGCGCAAACAAAGTCTATCGCACGGGCATTATGGCCAGTCAGGCAACGTACGATCTCGTCAAGGACAAAATCCTGGGACGCGAGCTTGATCTCATTACAGTCAAAGGCAGAACGGATCCGTTGCGGACATTTGAACTGATCCAACCGCGGGATAAGAACGTTGAATCCAAACTGGAAAAGTTTCTCGAACTGTATGCAGGGGGATTACATCTTTACCGGATAAGACAATGGAAAGAAGCAGAGAAGAAATTCCGCGAAGCGCTTGTTCAGAAAGAAACCGATTACCCGACCACATTATATCTGGAACGGATCAATTATTTCACCGCTCATCCGCCGCCCGATGTTTGGGATGGTGTGTTTGATTTGCCGACCAAGTAAATCCGGATCGACGTTAAAAGAAAAAGGGAGTACTCAACAAGTGAGCACTCCCTTTTTTATCACCCAAAAATCAGAACTCTAAAACTCTTCGACCCGTTTGAACTCGTCCGCTTCAAGTGTGAACATCAGCGAAACGCGGTGCGTGTTGCCCAGGCTTTCGGTCGCTCCCTGTGCAAACCGCGCAAATGAATAATCGATGTTTAGTTTCGGAAGATGCAATCCGGCGCCGAAGGACATCTGCTTTACGTCGTTGTATCCCACGCGGAATGCTACCACATCTTTGAACATGAATTCCGTTCCGATATGTGGATCGAAACTTACCGGGCCGAGCGCAAATGTCGAGGCTGACTTCCTGTTTTCAAATCGAATATCAAAATCGAGTGCCGGTGCAAACCTTCCTCCGAACGCTTCAATGAAGTATGCAGTACCGATCTTCATTGTGGGAGAGATGAGTTCGTTCGTGCCTGTATTCCACGCGAGAAACGTTGTTGTTACATCCTGAAGGTTTACGCCGAACACAACATTCTCCATTGGCGTGTACCATATCCCAACATCGAACCCGATACCCGTAGCGGAAGCATCGCCCAATTCACGGCGGATCACTTTAAGATTTGCGCCGTATGAAAAATCGTCGGATTGTTTTTTTGAATATGTAAGATAAAAAGCCCAGTCTGCGGCGTTGAAGTACTTAAACTTGCTTTCGTCATATCCTCTGATCTTCGTAAGGTCGACGGTATAATTACCGTTAATATCGAGACCGGCCTCGCGGTTATCGAGAATGTCGTCGACTCCCAGGCGGAGAACACTTATGGCCCAACTTGAACTCGGTCCTACGGGCATGGCAACCGCACCATAATCGTAGTTCACGAGACTGCCGTAACGTTCGTCATGCATGAGGGCGATTTGCGGATAAGTGATATGAGAGAGTCCCGCCGGGTTCCAGTATCCCGCCGTTACATCATTCGCCAGCGCAACAAATGCACCGCCCATTCCGAGGGCTCTTCCGCCAACACCGAGCGAAATAAATTCGCCCGCGTACTTCCCGATGCCTGTCCCTGCGAGAGAGACTGACGCCAACACTACCATCATCAACACACTGACCGACCAACGAGCCTTCATCGTTCACCTCATGAGAAAAAAACCGGCTTTAACCGGCGATCTATCCTTTGGAGGAACGCCTTCGTGGGAAGGATTCCTGCGCAGGAGTTAATTCCAATTCAATAGCTGTAATTTTAAGGGGGAGTTGCGCTTATTTCACGCTTCAAATTCAGAAAATGAGGGTTCAAAGTCAAGAACGAATATCACGAGGAATGATACCCGTTTACAGCGGTTCTGCGCCCAATTCGCGGATCATTGCCTTAATGATCGGATGTTCTTCTTCCGAGACTGGCGAGACATCCGGCTTGTTCCGCGGAGTTGCGAGCGACTTTGTATTGGAGGAGATATCGACATCAATTCTTCCAGGGGCGTTAAATACTTTTTGAACTATCTCACTCAGCAATTCTCTATTCCTTGAAAGCGAGGACGCGGTAAACTCATTGGCGCTCACACGAATTACAGAACCCGTCACTCCGTTGACAGTAGCCGACTCAAGGGCGGTACCGACCGCAATCCGCTGTCGCCGGACCTCCGCGATAAACTCCGGCCAGCGTGAAATAACTTCCGCTTCTGAAAGCGTGTTTTGCTTTGCGGCTCCCGCCGGGGCGTGTGATGGAGTAGTGGCGGACGAGGGCAGAGGTCGGGTAAAAGAAGGGCGGGTAAACTTGCCGGGCGCCGAAACTGTTGCGGATACTACCGGAGCTCTCGTGCCCGCGATGGTGAATGATTCTGCCGGCGCTTGTGCCGGAGATGTTAAACTAGCGCCCGGGAGTTTTTTTTTCTCCGCGAGGTCGATGACTCCCGACGGGTCTACGGACCCATCGGGTCGTAGACGACTCGTCATGAGTCCTTTGGACAACTCCTCGATTTTTTGCAACACTTCGCTTACTTCAACAGAGCTGTTCATCATGATCATCTGCACGAGGTCAGTCTCGAGTTTGAACCGCGGCTGCGCACTCCAGCGGAGTGAAGCTTCGGTTCCGTTCACAAGTTTCAACAAACGTAGAATGTCGGCCACCGAGAAGAGTTTTGCCGTCTCGACATACTTCTTTTTGTAGAAATCAGATTCTTCGATCAACGACGTTGTTCCTGTTGTGATTGCGGTAAGCGCGTTGCGTAGATGCTCGGTCAGGCCGGAAAGAAATTCCTTGATATCGTACCCGCGGCTCATGATCTCCTGAACTAAATCAATCCCGCCTTTTGCGTCCCTCGCCTTCACAAGGTCAGTGACGCGGAAATAGAAATCCTGGTCAACGATATTCAACGCCTGCAGGATTTGTTCCTTTGTAATCGTCCGGCCGCAGAGTGCAACAAGCTGATCGAAGATGCTCTGAGCGTCCCGCATCGAACCGTCGCCCTTTTTTGCAATCAGCAGCAGCGCGTCGTCGTCGACTTCTAATTCTTCTTGCAGCGAGATGCCTTTGAGATTCTTGATGATCTCGTCAATCGCGATGCGGGAAAAATCAAACCTCTGGCAGCGGGAAATAACAGTTGCTGGGAGTTTATGAATCTCTGTTGTCGCAAAAATGAAAAGGACGCGCGGCGGCGGTTCTTCAAGCGTCTTAAGGAGCGCATTAAACGCATCCTTCGTCAGCATGTGTACTTCGTCGATGATGTAAATCTTGTACTTGCCTTTCGCCGGCGTGTAGCGCACCGACTCGCGCAGGTTCCGGATTTCGTCCACGCCCCGATTCGATGCGCCGTCGATCTCAAGCACATCAAAACTTCTGCCCTCGGTAATCTCAACACACATTTCGCATTCGTTGTCCGGTTCGAAGTCTGCGGTCGGGTGCAAGCAGTTCACCAATTTCGCCAACAGCCTGGCAGTCGTTGTTTTGCCAACACCGCGCGGCCCCGCGAACAGATATGCGTGTGCAAGCCGGTTCTGCCTGACGGCGTTCTTCAGCGTTTGTGTAACATGGTTTTGCGCTGCCACATCATCAAATTTCATGGGTCGCCATTTTCGGGCGGTCACGATATAGTCACTCATAGATTTCTAACTAGAGTTATCACCGGATTCATTGCTTCTGAAGTCGTCACTTCAAATCCCTTGCCTGCCTTTTGAAATGGTTGATCAACTGTAACGCATCATTGTGAGGATCAATCCGGGAAAACAAGTGAACGACGGCGGTATTGGTTACGAAACAAAAACGTAGGGTAATGCTTCTTCAATTTTGTTGATCGGGATGATCGTTAAACCTTCCTTAACCTTCGCCTGAATTTCGCTGAGGTCTTTTACATTTTCCTGGGGAATCAACACCGTTGTAATTCCGCTGCGTTGTGCCGCGATAAGTTTTTCATTCAGGCCGCCAATGCCAAGCACTTCGCCCCGCAATGTAATCTCGCCCGTCATCGCAACATCGGCGCGTGCAGGTTTTCCGCTGATTGCGGAATACATTGCCATCACCATTGTGATGCCTGCGGAGGGGCCATCCTTCGGGATTGCGCCTTCGGGAAGATGGACGTGGACTTCTTTGTCTTTGTAGAAATCCGTGGAGAGCTGAAGCGCCTCAGCGTTCGAGCGAAGATAACTCAGCGCAGCCTGAGCGGATTCTTTCATGACATCGCCCAGCTGTCCGGTGAGTGTAAGCTTGTCTTTCCCGCTCATGATCGTGACGTCAACGTGCAGAATATCGCCGCCCACGCTCGTCCACGCAAGTCCCGTGACCGATCCGATGCGGTTTGCTTCTGCGCGCAACCGGTTGCGGAAATTTGGAAAGCCAAGAAACTCTTAGACCTATTCCGGTGTCACCGACATGCCGCGATCTGTCTTTTATTTTTTGCCGTTCGTCTGATTATTGACGACGATTTCTTTTGCAATTTTTCTGCAAACGGATGCGAGTTCCCGCTCAAGATTTCGCACGCCTGCCTCACGGGTATATTCGGCGATTATTTTATCGATGGCACCGTCTGATATGTCGATGTTGCTTTTTGAAAGTCCGTGTTCTTCCAGTTGCTTGGGTATGATATGGCGTTTTGCAATCTCGCGCTTGTCGTACTGCAAATATCCGGAAAGCTCGATAATTTCCATCCGGTCTTGCAGCGGAAGCGGAATCTGGTAGCGCACGTTCGCCGTAGTAATAAACATTACGCGCGAAAGATCGTAATCGATATCCAGATAATGGTCGCTGAACGATACGTTCTGTTCCGGATCGAGCACTTCCAGCAACGCAGAGGATGGGTCGCCGCGAAAATCCATGCTCATCTTGTCCACTTCATCAAGAAGAATCACGGGATTGATAACGCCGGCGCGCTTGAGCGACTGAATAATTTTCCCGGGCATCGAGCCGATATACGTTCTTCGATGTCCGCGTATCTCCGCTTCATCTCTCACGCCACCCAGAGAAATGCGTACGAGCTTGCGTCCCAATCCCCGGGCAATAGATTTTGCGAGCGAAGTCTTACCAACACCCGGCGGCCCGACAAAACAAAGAATCTGCCCTTTCATCTCACGGACAAGATTCAGCACCGCGATATGTTCGAGAATTCTATCTTTCGGCTTATCAAGTCCGAAGTGATCTTCATCGAGAATGGATTTAACGTGCCCGATGTTCAGATTATCTTTTGTGCGTTTGTGCCAGGGAACGCTGACCATCCAATCAAGATATCCGCGGATGACCGTGGATTCAGGAGAAAGCGGCGGAGTCTTTCGCAACTTCACATATTCTTCCATCGCCTTCTCTTCGACTGCCTTCGGCATCTTTGCTTTCTTGATGTCGTCGCGCAGTTTGATCAGTTCCGGCGATGATTCTTCATCCCCCAATTCATCCTGTAAAATCCGGATCTGTTCCTGAATGAAAAACTTCCGCTGGGATTTCGCAATGTTGTCATGAACCTTTGAATCGATTTCTTTTTCGATCTTGAGAACATCGTTCTCAGAGTTCAAAATACGAATGATCTCATGCAGCTGATCCCGCGTGTTGACGATCTGCAATACCTTCTGCTTCACATCCACCGTCTGAAGAATGTTGGATGCGATATAAAACACTTTGCGCTGAACGTCCTTCGTGTTCTCGAACGCGAGCAGTACCTCGCTCGGAACGTTACGGTTTAAATGAACATATTCCGCAAACAGACTTGACGTATGCCGAAGAAGAGCATCGAGTTCGGAATCCATCGCGACATGTTCGAAGTTGATCCGGAGTTCGGCTTCGAGAAATTTTCCGTTCGTGATGAATCGCTTGACCGCCGCCTGAACGACACCATCCACCAGAATTTTCATCAAGCCGTTTGGCAGTTTCAGGATTTGGATGATCTTGGCAATCGTACCTTCATGATAAATATCTTCGATACCCGGTTCTTCGGTTACAGAATTTTTTTGCGCAGCGAGGAAGATAAATTTATCGCGTTCCAACGCTTCATTGACTGCCTTGAGAGAGGATTCCCGCCCGACGAGCACAGGAAAAATCATGTAGGGGAAAACGACGACATCCCGCAATGGAAGTACGGGGAGTTGATTGGGGATGGTGTCGATCTGATCGCTGTATTGAAGGCCGCTGCCGGTCACGGATTCTGCTTGCATTAAACTACGACGTTGTTCATGGTCAAGAAAATAAAAGGTGTCAACGACACCTTTATGTACTGAAAAAATATACCAAGATATACAAGGGATGTCAAGGAATGATACGGTGCCTGTAACCTGATTTCCAATATAGAGTCTCACGCAAAGACGCTCTACGAGTCGTAGACAAAGAACGCCAGGATGGAACGAATACCGAAACACTTCTGTCTGAATGGAGAATTCATCAGACATGTGAATGCTCATGATTGAATAAAATCTTTTTCAATCTTGCCTTTGCGGCTTTGCGTGAAATTTCTATATCGGATTTAAGGCGTAAACACAAAAAGGTGACCGCCAGTCCCCCACCGGCGATCACCCATCCAACCTCTGGCGTCGATACGACGTTTCGAGGATAAGAAAATTCAGTTACGCGACTTCATGCAAAACCTCATCCAGCGTCTGCAGAAGCTTGTCTGTTGTATACGGCTTCGGAAGAAAGCGAAGGGGCCGCCGGGTCGCCGCTTCCGCTGCTTTGAATTTCTCGGTCGATCCGCTGACCGCAATAAGTTTCACATTCGGGTTCAGTTTTTCCAATGCGCGAATGGTTGAGGGCCCGTCCATGTACGGCATAATCATATCGAGCAAAACAATCTGCACGTTCTCTCTGTGCTGCAAGTACATGGAGAGAGCCTCGATTCCATCATTGGCGATGACTGTTTTATATCCGTGAAATTCGAGTGAGTCCTTTGTTATATCGCGGATGAACGGTTCATCTTCGGCAATAAGAACAAGCTCGCCCATCCCGTCAGGAACCTGAATAAGGTGTTGCTCGCCGGTATCGACCGCCGCCGATTCAACAGCAGGCAGGTAGGCCGCAAATTCCGTTCCTCTTCCAACTTCGGTTTGAACGGAGACAAAACCGCCATGGCCTTTAACAATTGCATGCAGGGTCGAAAGTCCGAGACCTGTCCCTTTGCCGATTTCCTTCGTAGTAAAGAACGGTTCAAAAATTCTGTCAAGAACTTCGGGAGGAATTCCCGTTCCTGTATCTTTCACTTTCAAGACAACATAGGGGCCCGGTTTTGCTTCGGGGTTCATGGCTGCATAGTTGCGATCAAGCCTAATGTTCTCCGCACAGACAGAAACGATACCTCCATTCGGCATGGCATCACGAGCATTGACGCAGAGATTCAGTAATACCTGATGAACCTGCGTGGGATCGCCATAAATACTCCACAAGTTTTTGGCGAGATTCGTTCGCAACTCGACCGATTTGGGAAACGATTGCGCGGCAAAAGTTTGCATCTCTCTCACAATATGGGAGATAGCCATAAGTTGACGCTGACCTTCAAACCCGCGCGCAAATGTCAGCACTTGTTTTACAAGCCCACCACCGCGGCGCGCACTGCTTTCCACCAGCTTGAGCATTTCTTTTCCCTGCGGGTCGGTCATTTTTCGCTCCAGCAGACTTACCGCCAGCATGATCGGAGAGAGAACATTGTTCAAATCGTGTGCGATACCTCCCGCAAGAGTGCCGATACTCTCCATGCGCTGCGTCCGCAATACCTGCGACTCAAGCTTTTTCTTTTCGGTCACGTCACTACTGATAACGAGCAAAGACTTCGGGTCTCCCTGGTTATCATGCACAAGCGTCCAGCGGCTTTGGACAATAATTTCTTTTCTGTCTTTTGTGGTTTGTTTTAGTTCGCCGCTCCATTCGCCTTTTTCGAGCGCTACCTTGAGCGGGTTGGTGGATTGAAATGTCGCCGCATCTTTATAGAGTATATCACCGGCGTTCTTGCCCAACACTTCTTCCTGGTTCCAACCATAAACACGAGCTGCGCTTTTATTCCAGTACACGATATTGCCCTCAAGGTCATGCACTGCAATAGCATCCTGCGCTTTATCGAGCAAGGCTGCCTGTTCCCGGATTTGTTCCTCTACCTTCCGTCGCCCCGCAATTTCCTCCCTGAGCCACTGCGTCCGTTCTTCCACTTTCTTCTCGAGCGTTTCGCTCGACCGTTTGAGTTCGTCGCGGGCTTTCACGAGTTCGGCATTCTTCTCGATCATGGATCCGTACGTCGACATAAAGAAGTTCAGGACTTGCTGCCGGGTCGAACTGATTGAATATTTCTCATTACCGAACGTGACATCAACGGTCGGCTGTGTTTTGCCGTTTGCTGCGGCACCCTGGCCGGCGATAATGTTCTGCACGCGCAGCAACAAGCTCTTCGCTTCGTATGGCTTCGTGATAAACGTATCCGCTCCGGATTCTAACCCCCGAAGAACATCCATCGGATCGGAATGAGACGTAAGGAGGATGACGTAAATGTTCTTTAGATCAGCGTCGCCCCGAATAGCGCGGCAGAGATCATATCCATCCATTTCGGGCATCATGATATCGCTGATGACAAGAGTCGGGCGTTTTTCCTTTACCATATGCAGCGCCAAAGCGCCATTCGCGGCAACAGAGACATTATAGCCCCGTTGTTGCAAAATGAATTGCAGCTTCATCGCCTGCGTTGGCTCATCCTCTGCGATCAGAATCCGTTCGTTAGTCATTCACAACCTGTAGTTCAAAATTCATTTTATATAAGTCCAGAAGAAAACCCATGAAAAAGAAAACCACCGGGTCGCCAAGACACCAAGAAGTTCGATTCTTCTCTTTTGGTAGTTTTTTCATTTCAATTTTCACTTGGTGCCTTTGTGACTTGGTGACTTGGTGGTTAATTTTCTATCCCGGGCTTTTAAACCATTTTTCTATACCGTCTCGGCTTCAAATTCATGCAGGCAGGCCTTGAGTTCGTTAAACGCATCTTTCAGTCGACTAAATGCTTCCGACGCGTTGCCGAGATCATTGAGGCGGCCCATTTGTTCAAGGCACAGCGCGGCCTCGTGCGACTGCTTGGCGGCAAGATTTCCCACGGCCCCCTTGAATGTGTGCGCGGAACGATGCACAGCTTTCGCGTCTCCCGCCCCGACAGCATCTGCGATCGCAGCAAGCATCGCATCTGCATTTGCAAGGAACACGCGCGCAAGCTGCGTTAACATTTCCTCGCTCTCCAGACATTGTTCAAGTGCTTCACTTCGGTCGAAGACCGACTTGTCGGCCGGAGCCACACTCCCATTTCCCGGTTTCCCGAATGTCAATGTTGGTGTGATGGCCCCCTGAGGCTCTTGCTGTTTGGCAACAGTCCCATTCAAAAGAGGTATCCCATCGAGAATTTCGAATAAATGTTCAGTCCGTATAGGCTTCGATACGTAATAATCCATGCCCACTGCAAAACATTCGTCTTTATCCTTCTGCATAGCGTGCGCTGTCATCGCAACGATCGCAATATGTTTGCCGGTGGATTTCTCGCGCCGGCGGATTTGCCGCGTCGCTTCCAACCCATCCATTACAGGCATTTGGATATCCATCAACACCGCATCGAAAAGTTCCTTCTCCAGCAGATCCAACGCCTCTTGTCCGTTGTTGGCGATTCGTACCGTGTGGTTGTTCTTCTCAAGTATCGCAACGGCAAACATCTGGTTCACCGGATTATCTTCGGTAAGAAGTAAGCGGAGAGGCCGCGAGAGTCTGTTGCTATTCATGGTAACTTTGTGTGCCCTGTTTTCCTCGACCACGGGTTTTGCATTCATCGTTTGAATAATTGCATTGAATAACTCAGATTGAATGATCGGCTTCTTCAGGTATGTATGGATTCCCAGCGCCCGGCAACGGTCGGCATTCCCTTTTTGTGTTGATGAAGAGAGCATGATGATGTGCGGCGCGTTCGTCATCCCGCGGCGCTTCAACTCTTCAGCAAGCTGGAAGCCATCCATCTCCGGCATGATCACATCCAGCAACATGAGCTGGAAAGGTTTCCCTTCCTTCCTCGCGCGTTCCACTTCCGCCAGGGCAGCTTTGCCGCTGTCCACGAGGCGGGCCTTCATGTGCCAGTTGCTCAGCATAACATCAAGAATGTAGCGCGACGTGGCGTTGTCGTCAACCACAAGGACCGGCAAATTTTCAAGCGAATTCTCGCCGGGGTTCACAACCACCGGTTTGTGTTCCTTCAGGCCGAATGTAGCTGCAAAGTGGAACGAGCTTCCCCTGCCGATCTCACTTTCAACCGCAAGCTTTCCTCCCATCATCTCAATAAGCTGGGAAGAAATGGAGAGCCCAAGACCGGTCCCGCCGAAACGGCGTGTTGTGGAATGATCGGCTTGGGAGAATGGATCGAAGATGGTTTTCTGCTTGTCTGCAGGGATTCCGATGCCTGTATCACTGACCGCTATCCGCAAAACCACGCTTTCATCGGAGAGCGTTTCCGTGTGAATGTGCAGTGTAATTTCACCGCGCTCAGTAAACTTTATTGCGTTGCCGACGAGATTCGTTATAATCTGGTTCATGCGAACGGGATCGCCGACGATCCGCATCGGTACATCGGAGGCGATGTCGCACACCAGTTCCAGATTTTTCTGATGCGCACGCAACGCAAGAGCTTTCAACACAACACCGATCGTGTCGCGGATATCAAATTCAGTCGCTTCCAGTTCCAGTTTGCCGGATTCAATCTTTGAGAAATCAAGAATATCGTTGATGATGGTGAGAAGAGATTCCGCGGAGCTTCTGACTGTTTCCAGATACGTTCGTTGCTCAACCGAGAGATCTGTGTCGAGCGCAAGTTCCGTCATCCCGATAATGCCGTTCATCGGCGTACGGATTTCGTGGCTCATGTTCGCGAGGAACTCCGATTTGTATTTCGCCGAAAGTTGGGCGGAGTTACGCGCCTGTTCCAGTTCGGCCGCTCGCATTTCAAGCATGCGGGACTGTTCTTGCGCTACAGTTGTTGCGGCGATGAGATCCTTATTATACTGGCGGACCTTCGATGCTTCTTGAGCCAACAAAGCGATTCCATATAATCCGATTGCCAGAATAAAGAAACTTACAAGCGTCGATACCAACTGCTGGTTTTCAATTTCCTTTTTAAACGCATCCAGTGAATATACAAGGACGATGGTTCCCAGTTGTCTGTTTTGATTTGCAATCGGGGTATAGACTGTAACGGAGTTCTCGCTGACCTCAACAATCCGTTCGGTGAAAAGTTTTAAGTTATTGTCGAGCGATGCACGACGCGGGTTGTAGGCAATGACGGAACTGTCCCCTTCCCCTTGAATCGCTACGTATGTAACGTTGCTGTCTTTCTTCGCCCACTGAAACGCCTTCTGCACCATTTCAAAATTACTCTCGTTCAAACCGGTGCCAACGGAAAACGCGAGCATTTCACTCAACGTCAGCGCCTGTTTTCTCCCTGCCTCTTCACTAAAAGTTTGTTGCTTCGAAGGATAATAGAACATCCCAAAAAGCACCACGGAGAGCCAGGGAATTGCAAACGTGGCTATAAGTTTGAAGCGGTACGACGACCTGATTTCACTAAGCTGTTTCATGTATTAAATCCTATATGAACGGAGACTTAAGCCCGATACGTCCAAAGGTTCAATCCACATGCCATCGCACTGGCATCGGATATAAACTGATATCAACGTATTCAACCATGGGAGAAGGAGAATGCTTTTACTTTTCTACAATCATCATCGTTCATCGGTGATAAAAACGGAATTGAAGCGTGGGGTATTTTCTCAATCATTGTCGTATATTGGAGCAAAGAAATTTGTTAGACAAAAATGAAAGTCACACATGGTAAAGGAAGCAGCAGAAACTCTTGATCTCGAAACACCCTCCAATGGTTCGGGCGTAAGCCGATTGTCGCATATGGCTGAGAATCTTATCTTCTCGGAAATCCTCAAAGTGGCGTCTGATATTCGCGTAATGGTTGCGGAAGAGAAATCCATTTGCAATCTCACAGTCGGGGATTTCAGTCCGACGGAATTCAGAATACCGGAATTCCTGGAGCAGCAAATCGCTGAGGCATTGCATAATGGCGAGACAAATTATCCGCCGCCCGATGGAATGCCGGCGCTGAAGAAATCGATTCTGGCTTTTTACGAGCAGCGTTTGAAGCTTCAGTATTCCACCGACTCTGTTATCGTTACCTGCGGTTCGCGGCCGGGAATTTACGGCACATACCGCGCACTTGTCGATCCGGGAGAAAGTGTGGTCTATCCCGTTCCCTCGTGGAATAATAACCACTATGCCCACCTTGTGGGCGCCAACGGCGTGCCCGTGGTTTGCAAAAGTGAAGATGCGTTTCTTCCTACGAGAAAATTGTTGGAGCCTGTGATTCGCGGTGCGCGATTGCTTTCTCTCAACTCCCCGCTTAACCCGAGCGGGACGGCATTCACGCAGAACGCCCTCGAAGAAATATGTGATCTGGTTCTCGAGGAAAATGCCCGCAGGTCTTACGATGAGCGGCCGCTTTTCTTACTCTTTGACCAGGTCTATTGGATGCTGACGTTGGGATCAACCCGTCACTTCAACCCCGTAAGTTTGCGCCCCGAGATGAAGCGCTACACAATTTTTGTCGATGGAATTTCAAAAGCGTTTGCCGCCACGGGTGTGCGTGTGGGATGGGTGCTTGGACCGCCGGATGTCGTGCAGAAGATGTCGGCAATTATCGCCCACGTTGGCGCGTGGGCTCCGCGTGCCGAGCAAGTTGCCGTTTCCAAATTGTTGCCTAACGACGAGGCCATCGCATCGTATCACGCGGAGATGAAAGAAGGAATCCGGACGAGGCTCGACGCTCTCTATCAAGGTATCCTCGATCTTCGCAAGCAGTTCCCCGTGGATGCAATCCCGGCGATGGGAGCCATGTATCTCACCGTCCGCTTCGCACTGAATGGTAAGACAACGCGGGCAGGTGAAATCCTTCGCACGAACGAAGACATCCGGAAGTACTTACTGCTTGAAGCGGGTCTTGGTATCGTTCCGTTCCATGCGTTCGGGATGTCGGAAGATGACAACGGCTGGTTCCGGCTTTCTGTTGGTGCTGTCTCTCTGCACGATATTGAAGCAATGCTTCCGCGTTTGAAAAGCGCTCTGGCTCAGGTATCGTAAACGGGAGCTGGAATTCTCAAACACCATCAGACGTGAACCCGATTGCAATCTTTTGAAGAATACCTTTCCTCCGTAGTAACCTCGGCATCAATCCCCTCCCGTTCGCTGGCTCCGGGCGAATGCCAATCGGCTTCGCAACTCCGATGCAGGCTTTGTCACGCGGTGAACATCGATTACCCGACCGAGGCAAAGCTTAAGAACGAGGCGCTTCAGAAATTCTGGAAGACGCTGAGGATCTCCCTTCATCTCGAACCTCTCATCCTTTCTCCGCTCGGCCGAAACTATCGGACCACCACAAAACGCCGCGTCTTCCCATGGCGCGACTCCGTCAAACTCGGACTTCTTAGTCCCGACGAAAAGGGAGAACTGAAGCCATTTGATGTTTTGTATTGTGCGATTGAACCTGTTGCCCACGCCGCCATCTACCGGCAGATACAGGAGAGCATCGGTAAGCCGTACGCAAAAGTTCTTGCCAAAGCATTGAGCTACGTGATCATCAAAGGCAATTACGCGGAGAACACCGTAATTTTCAATGTGCGTGATATTTCTCCTGAAGTTGTGCGTGCAGCAAATACTCTTTCAAAGTCCTTGACGAAAAAGAATGAGAACATCGTCGGGCTGTTTCTGTATGAGGATGATACGAGTCCGCAATATTATCTCGGATCAAAAGGCCAGAGTACGAAGCCGAAGTTCAAGAAACTGTTTGGCAAGCCGGAAATATTCCACCGGACGATGGGACGGAGTTTTCTTTACTCGCCGCTTTCTTTCTCGCAAGTCAACCAGTCCATCATGGAAAAAATGATCTTCACGGCGGAGTCATTGCTCGCTCCCACCAAGGAGAGCAAGCTGTTTGATCTGTATTGCGGCTATGGATTGTTCGCCCTCTGTCTTTCAGACAAAGTACAATCTGTCGTCGGTGCGGAAGTTTCTTCATCCTCCATCGAATCTGCAAATGCGAATACGAAGCGGCAAAAGGTTGCGAATGCGCGTTTCATCCGAACGGACATTAACGAAGAAACCATCGACCGGATTATGTCGCAGACAACGCTGAAAGATGTAGTGCTGCTTGATCCGCCGCGCAAGGGTACATCAGCCGGAGTTATCGAAGCGATAGCGGCAAAGCAGCCGCGACGAGTCGTCCATATTTTCTGTGATATCGACATCATCGGAAAAGAATTGCGGCAATGGGGAAAGAGCGGCTACACTGCAAAGCGTGCTATTCCGTTCGACATGTTTCCCGGAACGCCGGCGGTTGAGACAATGATACTGCTGGAACGGGATGTTGCTTGAAATGTTTTTTATCAATACTTTTTTTGCATGAGTAACACGCTTTCATACCTCACAGTCGAAGAAAAGGCTGTTCTGAACGACATTAAGAAGGCTCTGGCAAAACTGCTGCACGGACGAACGTACCGCTTCGTGTTGTTCGGATCAAAAGCCCGCGGCGACTTCGATAAGAACTCGGATATCGATCTTGCAATCGTTGTTGAAGGGCTGGATCGCAATCTCAAGAATGCAATCATCGACACGATCGCCGATGTTGAGCTTGAACATTTATTGTACGTTTCAACGATCATCCTTTCGACAGAGGAATTCCAGCATCTCCGTGCGCGTGAGCGCCGCATTGCTCTGGACATTGATGCTGAGGGAATTGACGTATGACCTAAATAAAATAGCGTTTAGTTTTCCGTTCCAAACACATTTCCGGGAAATCCGATGCGGCTAACCATTACAATAATTGTTTTAATGCTGTACTCTACCTCGCTCGCCGGTTACACGACGCCAAACACCGGAGTGAATTGGACGCTCGATAGTCTTGTGCTCTACTCCGCCGGAACACTGACGGGAACATTTCCTGCGTACACGATGGCGGACACGATAAGCATCTCCGCCAATGATCGTCTTTCCATCCGGCCGGGCTCAGTCATCACCGTCACTCAGGGAGCTGGAAAGGGATTTACCGTGTTTGGCGTGTTGCGCGCTATCGGAACAATGACCGATTCCATTATTGTAAAAGGCTCAGTAGATTCGGCGGGTTGGTATCGGGGATTCCGGTTCGATGATTCGTCGGTCGATTCGCTCTGCGTTGTTACGTACTGCCGGATTATGAATGCAGTGGATGCGGTCTACTGTTTCAATTCCAACACACTGATTACGAATTGCCTTTTTACCCGCAACAGTACAAACGGCGTGCGCTGTTTCGCCGGAAGTCCGACCATCCGAAACTGTTCATTCATCGAGAACCGGCAATCGTGCATCACGGCCAACAGTAATTCTTCTCCGCTCATTGAGAACAACCTGTTCGCGCGAAACAACTCGCGCAACACCGGACCCAACAACGCCATCGCAATCGGCGGCCAGGGAGCCAACAACCCGGTTATCCGGGGCAATGAAATTTACAACCAGAATTACTTCAGAGCCGGCGCTATCGGACTCAGCACACTCGGAGCGAGCGATATCTGCAATCCGGTAATCGAAAACAATTACCTTCATGACAACAGCTTCGGTATCGCGACAACTGCCTTCTCGCCGGGTGGGACGATTCAACCGATCATCCGGTATAACCGCATCGAGAACAACCGGATCAATCCCGATCCGCTGGTATCGGGCAGCGGCATTACGATGCAGGCAGGCGGCCCATCCAATGCACCGATCATAACCGGCAATATCATCAAAGGAAATTATTGGGGGATTACGTGCGTGTCCTCGTCGGGACTCGCGAACTCTCCCAAGCCAAACATCGGCAACCTGACGAACGCTGATACAAGTGACGACGGAAAAAATGTTTTCGATAACAATAATAACGGCGGAACGATCTATCAATTGTATAACAATGGTACGCAGGATCTTTTAGCACAGAACAACTATTGGGGTTCGAACGATTCCGTAACAGTTGAAAGCTGGATCGTTCACAAACCCGACAGCACGGTGTTCGGCAGAGTTACATATTCACCGTTTCGTAGGCTTACCGGCGTGCAAGCCAACGGGGAACTTCTCTCTCTGTTTGTTCTATACCAGAATTATCCGAACCCATTCAACCCTACAACAACAATCCGATTCTCCCTCTCCTCACAGGAGAGAGCCGGGGCGAGGTCGCTTGTAACTTTGAAAGTGTTCGACGTGTTAGGAAGAGAAATCAGAACTCTCGTGAGCGAACAGCTCAATGCCGGAACCCAGGTGGTTACGTTCTCGGCAGATAATCTGGCAAGCGGAGTATATTTTTATCGACTGCAAGCCGGCGAATTTATTTCAACCCAAAAACTTCTCCTCCAAAAATAAGTTGAGTCATGAAGCTTTTATGCCCGGTTTTCATTTTATCCGCAATACAAATCTTCGGCATGAGCACAACTGCGCAAACATGGTGGAATCCCCGCTGGCATTATCGCGTCCCGGTGACAGTCTCAGCAAACGGATTCGAGAGAACCGACAAACCGGCCGAAGTCCCGATAAACTTCTCATCCTTTTTCGCTGCTGTCGGCTCGGCTCGAACACTCGATACAAACTCCATTCGCGTCATTGAAGTTTCCTCAACGGGCGCATTGCTCGACACGCTCGTCGTTTTTCAATTCGATAAAGATTCCACCTATAACGCCGCAACAAACGCCCGCGGCACACTTGTCTTTCTTCTTAAGGGAATAACATCCGCAAATAGCACGCGATATCTTCACGTTTACTTCGATGCAATCGGAGGATCGTTCACGCTTCCATCATTCGCAACGGGTATCAGCATTTCGGATACGGCTTCGTATCAGGGACAGGCGAGCTACAAGATCACGACGCCACTGGCGAAATATTTCTACCACAAACTTGGCGGCGGGTTCGCAAGCATGATCGATACAGGCGGACATGATTGGATAAGCTATCGTCCCGGCGGCGGTTCGGGAGGAGAATATCGCGGCATACCGAACCTTGGTCCCTGTGCGCATCCGGGTTATACGAACGCTATCAGTAACGTACTCTCTCAAGGTCCCCTTAAAGCCACGATTGTTTCGAGAACGCTTGATAACGCATGGCTGTGGCAATGGGATTTTTTTCCTGCGTACACACGCTTAACACTTCACCGCCGGGGAGATACGTATTGGATTTTGTATGAGGGAACTCCTGGCGGACAAATCAACGTACCCGGCGATTTTTGGGTCCAGTCTCCCGGTATCAGGCTGGATGTGTTCGAACAATGGGTGGGAGAATTACCTTCACCGGAATGGGTATACTTCGGAGATGTAGCGATGCGGCGCGTAATTTATCTTGCGAAGCATGAAGATGACAATGCGAATGATCAGTTCTGGCAGATGGAAAGCAACATGACGGTCTTCGGCTTCGGTCGTCAGTTTCAATGCTGCGACCGGTACCTCACGGCAATTCCCATGCATCTTACAATCGGCTTCGCAGAAGATTCATCCGCGACGGTATCAACGATTAATGGTGCATCGCGCGACATGGATATTTCTCTGGGCTCGCCATCCACGACAGCAGTTCGAACGTATGAGGATATTCTGCCAGCCGAATTCGCGTTGGAGCAGAATTATCCGAATCCATTCAACCCGACAACAAAAATCCGCTTCTCAATCTCCTCTCGGGAGAAGATCGGGCTAGTGACTTTGAAAGTGTTCGACGTATTAGGAAGAGAAATCAGGACTCTGGCAAGCGAACAACTCAATGCAGGAAAGTACGAGGTGACATTCGATGCAACTGATTTGGCAAGCGGGGTCTATTTCTATAGATTGAATTCAGGAAAATCTGTTTCTACGAGGAAACTAATCTTACAAAAGTAGCTCATCGTTTCTGCAACATCATCAAAACCTCCACACAACCATCAGCCCATTCGATTGCGGGATAAAGTGTAATCCCGTTGAACCATCTTCCTCTTTCATCCCACCTTCATACCACTTCACAACAGAACGTGCCGTGAAAACAGACAGCGCGCCCGAGAAGACACAGTCCGAAAGCCAGTGATCGCGTGAGTACATGCGCGACATTGCGGTGAGCGTCGCAAGACTGTACAGTCCGATGGAGGCCCATGTGTTTTTAATCCGTTCAGATAACACAGCGGAAAGTGTGAACGCAACCACCGTATGTCCGGAGGGAAAGGAGACAAAATCCGCTCGCGCATTGAATGGCCTGAATTGATCATGCGATAAGCCCGTATACGGACGAGCCCTGCCCACGATAATTTTCAATGCCGACTCAGTTAAAACGGAAACGGAAAGAGCGCTTGCCATTAACACGGAGGTCTCACGCAACCACGTGTTTTCAAAAAGCAGCCCCGCTCCATACATAGCTCCCGTGAAGAGAACCACATTCAGTCCTGATCCGTATTCCACGGCAATTTTTTGGAGCGCATCGTTCTGCGAATTCTTGTTTCGGCTCATCAGCCGGAAAACTTCCTCGTCGGCAAACGATGAAAGGAATGTTCCACTCGCTACGCCGCCGGCAATGAGCCAATCGTCGCCCTGCCAGCGGAGAGAAGATGACATTGTGTGGAGAGAAAGTTTTGCGTAGAGAGAAACATCGTCGGAAATAATTGACGAGAGAGATCGAGACCAGGTTTGCGAACGGAGCGGTATTGCGAAGAGAACCATCAACACCACATACAGACATCTTCTCATTCTACTTCGCTTGCTTGATGTGCGGAGATAAAAACATGTGGAGGTCTTAGGCAGGAGATAACGGCAGTTTACCTGTGTGTCTTGTATTCTGTTGCCGCTTTGACAAATTCCCGGAACAACGGATGAGGATTTGTCGCTCTTGATTTCAGTTCCGGATGAAACTGCACTCCGACAAACCAGGGGTGGTCGGGCAGCTCGATCATTTCAGCGAGGCCGTTGTCCGGACAGATGCCGCTGAAGATCATTCCTTTGGCGGCAAGCTTCTCCTTAAATGCATCATTGACTTCAAACCGGTGACGATGGCGTTCGGAGATGTTTTCCTGCTTGTACGCTTGGTACGCTTTTGTCCCCTTCGTCAGTTTGCATGGATAAGCACCCAGCCGCATCGTCCCGCCATACTCCTTCACATGTTTCTGCTCCAGCATCATATCGATGACATTCTGATCGGTGGGCTTGAACTCTGTGCTGTTTGCGCGCTCCATGCCACACACGTTCCGCGCAAATTCAATTACCGCACACTGAAGTCCAAGACAAATGCCGAAAAATGGAATCCTGTTCTTCCGCACGTACTCGATGGCTTTAATTTTTCCTTCAATGCCCCGCTCACCGAATCCCGGCGCAACCAGCAGTCCCGAGATATTCCTGATATGCTTTTCCGGGCCGTCGCGTTCAATGTCTTCCGCCCGTATCCAGACAAGGTTCACGCTCACATTGTTGGCAGCGCCGGCGTGGACGAACGACTCCGAAATGCTTTTGTACGCATCCTGATGTTCCGTGTACTTGCCGCAAATTCCGATTGAAACGGCGCCGGAGGGATCCTTCACCCGCTCAACAAACTTCTTCCATTCCCGCAAGTTTGGTTTGGGGCATGTAAGATCGAGCTTCTCAAGAATAATTTCATCGACATCTTCCTCTGCATACCCAAGCGGCACTTCATAAATGTTCGATACGTCCCGTCCGTCAATGACGGAATCAGACTCAACGTTAGTAAAGAGGGCAATTTTCTCGCGCACCTCGTCGGAGAGCTTGCGTTCTGTCCGGCAGATTAAGATGTCCGGTTGAATGCCAAGTTCGAGCAGCGCTTTCACGCTATGCTGGGTCGGCTTCGTTTTCGTTTCGCCTGCTGATCCGATGTAGGGGACCAGCGTGACATGAATAGCGATGGCATTCTTCCGTCCGACCTTAAACATAAACTGGCGCATCGCCTCCAGGAACGGAAGGCTTTCAATATCGCCGACAGTTCCGCCAACTTCGGTGATAATGATATCGTAATCGCCGCTCTGACCGAGCGCTTCGAACCTTCTTTTTATTTCATCGGTGATGTGGGGGATGACCTGAACTGTAGCGCCGAGATAATCACCGCGCCGCTCTTTGCTTATAACCTCATGGTAGATTTGTCCCGTCGTGGAATTATTTTTCCGCGTTGTAGTAACGTCGAGGAAGCGTTCGTAGTGCCCGAGATCCAGGTCGGTCTCTGCACCGTCATCCGTTACGTAGACTTCTCCGTGTTGAAACGGGTTCATCGTTCCGGGATCGACATTCAGGTACGGATCGAATTTTTGAATCGTAACCCGCAAGCCGCGCAGCTTGAGCAGCAGACCGATTGAGGCGGAGGCGATTCCTTTTCCTAGAGAAGAGACAACTCCCCCTGTTACAAAAATATATTTTACCTGATGGCGACGTTTCATTGATCTTGAATCTATTTAAGATATGTTCGATGACATGTTATCGCACGGGCTTCAATTGTTCCAACCGATCCGGTATTACGATGCCGCCGGAGAGTACAAGCTTTAGTCCCTGCTCGATGGTGAGATTAAGTTTCACCACCTGGGCTTTCGGAACAAGAATCAAAACACCGGAGGTCGGGTTCGGAGGATTTGGAATATACACGTTGAGAAAATCCGTCGTCTGATTATCCGCTGCAACGAACGGCATTTCGTTCGTGACAAATGCGAGAGTGAAAAGGCCGGGCCGCGGGTATTCCACCATCACCACTTCGCGAAATGTTTTCCCTTTTCCCCCGATGCTAAACGCTCCCACCAAATCCTTGATAGCGCCATATACCGAGCGGACCAGAGGAACCCGTTTCACAACATTTTCAAACCAGGCAACGAGTAACTTCCCGACCAGATTCCTCGACAATAATCCGACGATGAGAATAATCAGCATCATCGTGATGAATCCAAGCCCGGGCACCCTTTGCCCTATCCACCGTTCGAGAATGGGAGACAAAATACCGTCCACCGCGTTCAGCAGCGAGCTGAAGAACCAGTACGTAAGTCCGAGTGGGATAATGACAACGAACCCGCGGAAAAATGTCGTCCGCACTTCTTCCCAAAAACTTTTTTCCTGTTCAACGTCGCTCATGTTTGCTCGCATACAAGTTTCTTACAATTTCCAGATCGGCTGCGGTATCCACCGGCGTGCTGTCATGCGTGGTGATCGCTGCGCGGATTGTATAGCCATGTTCAAGGATTCGCAGCTGTTCGAGTTTTTCAGCTTTCTCCAAAGGCGTTTGCTCCAGCGTCGTATAGCGAAGGAGAAACTCGTATCGGAAGACATACAAACCAATATGTTTGTAGTATGAGCAGGCGTTCAGCCATTCATGTTGTGCCTTGTCGCGGCCGAAAGGAATCGGTGATCGGGAAAAATAAAGACAGTTCCCATCCTTCCCCATCGCCACTTTCACCACGTTGGGATTGAAGAGATCTTCTTCGCGATCTATTTTCTTGATGAGCGTTCCAACATCAGCCGGGCCATCGGCAACAACCGCTACGGCCTCATCAATCATCTCGGGGGCAATCAACGGCTCATCGCCTTGCACATTCACGATAATATCCGCATCGGAGAGCGTCTTTGCTGCTGCAGCAACCCTGTCGGTTCCGCTCTGAAGATCCGGTGACGTCATCACAAAATTGCCGCCGAACGCTTTCACTGCAGATGCGATTCGTTCATCATCGGTGGCGACCATTACTTTGTTGATGCGAAGCGCTTTTGATGCTTGTTCAAACACATGCTGGATCATCGGCTTGCCGCCGATATCCGCCAGAGGTTTTGCGGGAAGCCTTTGCGCATTGTACCGCGCCGGAATGATTGCGACTACATTCATCGTTCGCCGATAACCTTCGGCACCTTGAAAAACTTCTCCGTTGCTGCGGGAGCGTTCTTCAATGCATCCTCACGGCTGACGCACGGTTTCACTTCATCGTTGCGAAACACATTGCTTAACGCGATGACGTGTGTAAGCGGCTCTACGTTCGTGGTGTCCAGCTTGTTAAGCTGCTGCATGTACGTTAGAATGTCATTCAACTCTGAAGTCAGCTTCCCTTTCTCTTCTTCTGAAAAAGAAAGCCTTGCCAATGTTGCGACATGCTCTACATCTTTTATGGTAACAGACATGATAATTTTTATTGCTTGATAACGGCGTACGCGAACTGCCCAACAGAATCCGAGCACCCTTTTATATTTTTTATCAGATAGCTGTTGGCAATATTGGCGACCAAGTACGATTTTTCTCCGCTGTACAGGACGGAGGTTTTAGCGGGTTGCACGCTCGTGGAATTGGAGTTGTCGGCGAAAATCGTATTGAAATCCCCTTCACGGCCACACGCCGTGTTGCGGGTGTTGAATGGTTCGGTTCCGGGCAGAATGCGGATGTTCTGAACTCCGCCTTTTGCTTCAAGCAACTCCAGATCGGGCCGCAATAACGTCCCGAAAAGACAAAGTAAACTATCCCTTTTGTCTTTTATAAGCAACGCAGATCTGGTGTCAATTTTTTTGTAGATGAGTACAACGCTGAGTGTCGAATCGACTTTCAGGTAGGGCGCGAGAGGAAGAGTGTAGTACACCCAAACGCGTTCTCCCGAAATTGTATCCTGCACTTCGATGAAGTGTTTATACGAGCCAAGTCCCGGTGCAATGTAGATCGAATCGATTTTGTCATATCCAACGATGCGACCGCGGAATTCAATGTCCGTCCGGCTTCCGAGAGTCGAGATCAGAGCTATCTGCACATCTCCCAGTGTCAGACGTTTTGCATTCGTATCGACGGGGTCAAGTTTGCAGGATAAGAGACTCATGCAAAAGAAAACGGTTAGAATCTTACTGCTCGATGTAATGCTTCTCAATAGCCGCATGGACTTCCCCCATCAATTTAAGTTCTGTTTCTTTTCCCTCTTCTCCATCAAGATAGATTGGCTTTTCAAGGATTAGCTCAACCGCTCCCGGATTTATCGAAATAGAGTGTTTGGGAAGAATTGCATAACTGCCGTTTATCGTGAGAGGAACAACCGGAACTCCTGCTCGTACAGCAATGTGAAACGCTCCACGTTTGAAGGGCTGCAACTTCCCGTCGAGTGTTCGCGTACCTTCGGCAAAGAGAAGAACCGACTCGCCGTTTTGAATTTTCGCCACGGCTTCGTCCAGGCTTTTCTGAGCTTCGACGCCGCTCCCGCGTTCAACTCCAATATAACTCCCGTATTTCAATCCCCAACCGAAGATTGGAATTTTCTCCAACTCTTTTTTATAGACCAGACGGATTTGGTCGGGTATGCCGGCGATGACTGCGGGAATATCAAACATGCTCGCGTGGTTTGAGACATAAACGTAGCCTTTGCCGGGCTGAACATTTTCCGAACCGTGTACCGTAACGCTTGTCCCGCACACTCTGACCACCACCCTGGCCCATTCGCGGCAGAACCAATGAAACAACTCGCCGCTCTTATTAAAGAGGAGAGAAATCAGGATAATGCTTGCGAATGTCGTCGAAACCAAAACAACAATAAGGAATCGCAGCGCGCCGGAAATTCTCTTCATTGTCAATCGATGGATCCCACCATTGCGATACGTCGCGCAATGGATGGATGGCTGTAAAAAAGAAATTCAATGAGCGGATGCGGCGCAGGGTCCGCAAGGTTCGTCTCTGCAAGTTTTCGAAGCGCCGAAATGAATGCAGGTTTATTCCTCGTCGTGCGTACCGCATATATGTCCGCCTCGCGTTCGTGCTTGCGCGACAGGATGTTGCCGAGGGGCGACGTTATCAGCCCAAACAGAGTAAGCCACAAGCCGAGCAACGGCAGAGCCGCCGGATCGGTCATTGCCGTAAAGCCGAACCAGGGCAGCGACCAGATATACAACCGCGATGTAACAAACAGTCCTGCGAATGTCAGCAGAATGCCGACAGTCATGCCCACAATAATATGCCGATAGCGATAATGTCCCAGCTCGTGCGCGAACACCGTTTCGATTTCTTCCTGCGAGAAATCCTTCAGCAGTGTATCGCCGAGAATAATCCGTTTTGAACTGCCGATACCGGTGAAGCCTGCGTTCGCCTTCTTCGTGTTCTTGCTCATGTTGAATGAGAATATCCCATCGAATCGAATCCCTGCATCATGGCAAAGTTTCGCAATGGCTTCTTTCAGAGAACGATCTTCAAGCGGTGTAAACTTATAAAAGAGCGGCATGATGATGATTGGGACGACGCGTGCAAACACAACGGATACAAATGCGAGCACCGTGCTTACCGGCAGCCACCACCACTCCCCGTATTCCTTCAAACAAAAAAAGAGCACAATAACGCCGGCCACCAGCAGCGGCGTTCCGATCAGCAAACCTTTCGCCCGCTCCCACAGCCATCGCCCGGGAGTCTGGTTCGAGAGATTGTAACGATGTTCAACAATGTAACTCGAATAGAAACTGATAGGAAATGTTACAGCTGATTCAATCAGAGTGATTGCAAGCAGAAATATAACGACGCCGGCGTATTCGTTCGACCATTGAGACATTGCCCAATCCCGCAGCGTCATTGAAAATCCGGAGAACAGAATTATTACAACAACAAGAAACGAAGAAGCGGAAGATATGATGCCGAGAATGAGTTTCGTTTTGCTGTACTGCTTTGCTGCGGAAGAACTATCTGGCTGTTGGCGTGGTGGATTAATCACTGGGCCGGGCATTGCACTCGTCGGTTCGTTTGAATTGTTCTTCAAAATTCTACGTAAATCAACCAGCAAAATCAATTATGGGAAAATCTGGCGTTCCTCTTGCCAAAAGTAAGAAACGATGGGGCGGCACAGCTTGAAATCGCACAGAATCTACTGTCGTTCGTGGCAAAGGCTTTGCAGTCGTTTTTGTGACTATTTTTTATACCGCATGTCGTTCGCTCGGGAATCAATCTGCAATCAGACATTTATTCTTTATCTTTAGACACTCTCATAAGGAGGCTTTTCCATGATTCGTAAACAAGATGCACTTGATTACCACAGCCACGGCCGCAAAGGCAAGATCGAAATTGCTCTGACCAAGCCGTGCGCCACACAGCGCGATCTCTCGCTTGCGTACACTCCCGGCGTTGCAGACCCTTGTCTTGAGATTGCGGCGACACCGGAGGATGTATATAAGTACACTGCAAAAGGAAATCTCGTCGCGGTTATCTCCAACGGCACAGCCGTGCTTGGCCTCGGTGATATCGGTCCCGCCGCCGGCAAGCCGGTGATGGAAGGTAAGGCGGTGCTGTTCAAAAGATTCGCGGACATCGATGTCTTTGATATCGAACTCGATTCAAAAGATCCCGAGGAAATCATTCGTATCGTGAAGGCGCTCGAACCGACTGTTGGCGGCATCAACCTCGAAGACATCAAAGCGCCGGAATGTTTCCGCATCGAGGAAGAGTTGAAGAAGATTATGAACATCCCCGTCTTTCACGACGATCAACACGGCACAGCAATCATCTCGGGCGCGGGATTATTGAACGCACTTGATATTGTGGGCAAGAGGATTGATCAGGTTAAAGTTGTTTTCAGCGGAGCGGGGGCTGCCGGCATAGCATGCGCCAAGTTCTACATTACACTTGGTGTAAGAAAAGCGAACCTGCTTCTTGTCGACACGAAGGGCGTTGTGTACAAGGGACGCACAGCAGGAATGAATCCGTACAAAGAATATTTTGCGGTTGAAACAGATGCCCGCACACTCGCAGACGCGATGAAGGGTGCCGATGTTTTCGCCGGAGTTTCGGTGAAGGGTGTTGTAACGAGGGAGATGGTGGCGAGCATGGCCGAGAACCCGATCGTGTTTGCGATGGCAAATCCCGATCCGGAGATTATGCCGGAAGATGCTTTTGCTGCGCGGCCCGATGTGCTGATGGCAACAGGCCGGTCGGATTATCCAAACCAGGTAAACAACGTGCTTGGCTTCCCGTACATCTTCCGCGGCGCGCTGGATGTAATGGCAACAGCGATTAATGACGAGATGAAACTTGCGGCCGCACACGCGCTTGCACAACTCGCGAGAGAAGATGTTCCCGACGTTGTTATCAAAGCGTACGGAGGCAGACGGATCAAATTCGGACGCGACTACATCATCCCGAAGCCGCTCGACCCGCGTGTGTTGTTGTGGGAAGCGCCGGCCGTGGCGAAGGCTGCAATGGAAACCGGTGTTGCGCGCAAACCGATTGAAAATCTTGACAAGTATCGCGACTCACTGGAGAGCCGGTTCGGGCGTGGAAAGGAAATTATGCGCTCCATCATTCGCAAAGCACAGCGATCACCCAAACGGATCGTCTTCCCGGAGGGAACGGAAGAAAAAGTGCTGCGCGCCAGTCAGATCATTCTCGATGAAGAAATAGCGACACCGATTCTTCTCGGCAATGAGCAAATCATCAACCAGAAAATAAAAATGCTCGATCTCGACTTGCACGGTGTTGAGATCATCGATCCGATGCAGTCGCAGAAGTTCGACGAATATGTAAGCCGGTTCTATGATCTGCGCAAGCGTAAAGGCGTTTCGCAGAAAGATGCCCGCAACCAGATGCAGCTCCCCATCAACTACGGCATGATGATGGTGCAAACCGGAGATGCAGACGGCATCGTGACGGGACTGACTCAGAATTACCCGGCAACAATCCGCCCCGCGCTTCAGATTATCAGGCCACGGGCGGGCATCAGCACCATCGCCGGACTCTACATGCTCGTCTTCAAAAACGGCGTTCGCTTCATTACCGATGCAACGGTGAACTTCGATCCAACGGCAGAACAGCTTGCAGAGATTGCAATCCTTGCTGCGGAGAAAGTCCGCAGCTTCGACATTACTCCGCGCATTGCAATGCTGTCGTTCAGCAACTTCGGCAGCACACAACATCCCTCTGCCCAGAAAATGTCACGCGCAGCGGAGCTTTTAAAAAAACGTGCACCGGAGTTGATGGTGGACGGCGAGATGATGGCAGATACTGCGCTATCACCCGAGATCCTTGAGTCTCTGTATCCATTCAGCACGCTGAAGGGCGGCGCAAACCTGTTGGTGATGCCGAACCTCGAGGCGGCGAATATTTCATATAAGCTGCTCGCCGGACTCAGCGGCGCGGAGCTGTACGGACCAATACTGTTGGGTCTGCGCAAGCCGGTATATTTGCTCATTCCCGGCACCGAAGTGGCGGATATCGTGAATGCAACTGCGATGGCAGTGCGCGACGCGCAGGATTCGGGAGATGAAACACTGCGCACGAAGTCTACAGCACCGCAACTTGAGACGATGTACGAGTAGGGCAAAGGGCGGATTTCAGATTGGTGATTGCGGATTGAAAGAAAACATGATCCGCAATCATATTCAAGGAAGAAACGAATCTGCCCGCTTCAGCAATGCAGTGGCTTTATCCTGAATTCCGATTTAGCAT
>JBBRUI010000008.1:0-35412 GCA_038247945.1 Bacteroidota bacterium
CGAAGTATCCTGATTCAGTGGCATCGTCTTTTGATGTCCGGCCACCTAATGCAAAGACTTCGAGACATGCGAGCTTTGGTTCGGCGAGACGTATATCTTCGCCTTCGCTGCGGGCAATGTCTGCTATAGATCTGAACATGATGGTTGTGGAAACAGGCAGTTCAATCACCAACGCGGGAAGCCCGAAGGCACCTCCGCCTGCGCCGGTTGCGACTGCCGCAATCTTATGCCAAACATCGCTCGATCCCGATTGACCCTTTTTGCCAAATGTCATTAGAGCGACCTCAAGTGCCGTCTCCAAAGATTTTCTTGTTGCATCGTTAACAGCCTCGGACCATTTCTCCGGAAGCAGTTTCATTCCCTTCTCTAACGGTTTACCGATGAGATTTGTGATCTTCGCTGTGAGGCCGGGATTTTCAAGAAGCTGCTTTGCGCTCTGCAGTTGTTCGGTGTGTTCTGGTGTCATTGGGTCGAAGTGTTCCTTGGCTGAGCAATTGGGCTACGCTTAAGCCCACAGACGTTCAATTTTTTGAAAATATTCTTTCTTGCTTCACTGAGTTTGGCTCAAAATCATTTCGATCTCTTTGATAAGAGTCGGAATATTAGGCCGAATGAAACTCATTTCGGGGGCTGGAATTCGGTGATGTTTTATATCAGGCGGAATGTGTTTATGGTGAGGGTACGAGCTCTGCAAGAAAGGATCATTCGGATGAGGTTGAGAGTCATACCAATATAATTTCTCTGCACCCCGAAAGACTTCGTACCCGTATGCATCAATTCTCGGTATGAGTGTGTCAAAGACAAGACGTTCCCGCACAACTAATCTGATGTCATGATCAAACTGGATCTCTCCGGTAATTTTGGCAAACGAAGATCCTCGTTTGACCAATACGATTTAAGCATTGCGTATGGATGAAAATTGCCCTTGCAGTGAATACAGAAACAACTCATAGTCGTTCAAACTGCGAAACGGATTACTCATGTGACCGAATGAATAAGGCCGGTCAAACTGGGAGCGTCGCGCTGCAATCGCTGCACCTCATTGCGATATTCGGCCTGCCGTGTAAGCCAAGTCCGATACACGCTTGCCCATTCAGTGAAATCCAACATCCAGCTCTCATCCTCCGGCTCTTCGCCGCTTGTGTAAGCAGCGTAGAAAGTTTCTGAGCGGAGACCGTATTTTCGCTCAAAGCCTAACAGATCTTCTTCAAGAGAGTGTATGTCGCTGAGAATTTCTCTAACTGTCATGGTTTACCTTCACCCTGTGTCGATTGCTTCCAATATACCATACGGACACTATTCAAGCAACGCTACCAAGTGGCCCTGCAAAAAAAACGTCGCTTCCCAGAGTGCATGCGACGTGATCTTGGAGCTATGGTGGAACCATCATGAATCACTTCGCCATCGCAACGTCCGGCTCGGCGGTGGCGTGTTTCGCAGTTGCTTTCTCGTCCGCTGTTTCTGTCTTCTTCTCTTTTGAAAAGAAAGTGTACATCGCGGGAATAACAAACAGCGTCAGAACGAGCGAGAAGAACAATCCGCCAATGACAACGATTCCCATTGAGACGCGGCTCTTCGCGCCTCCGCCGAGAGCAAGAGCAATGGGCAACGCGCCAAGCATGGTTGCAAGGCTCGTCATCAGGATCGGACGAAAGCGTGCGGCTGCCGCAACCTGAACGGCATCGAACAGCTTCAGGCCCTTCTCTTTCTGCTGGTTTGCAAATTCAACGATCAGAATTCCGTTCTTCGTCACCAAACCAACAAGCATGATGATGCCGATCTCGCTAAAGATGTTTAGTGTCTTGCCAAAGATCCAGAGTGAAAGCAAGGCGCCCGCCATGGCGAGAGGAACGGTGAGCATGATCGTGAACGGGTCGATGAAACTTTCGAACTGCGCGGCTAGCACAAGATAGATCAGCACAAGCGCGAGGATAAACGCGAAGAGTATGTTGGATGAACTTTCCGAATAATCGCGTGACGGACGACTGAGCGCTGTGGTGAAGGAATCATCCAGCACACTCTTGGCAATGCGGTCCATCTCCGCAATGCCATCGCCGATTCTTTTCCCGGGCGCGAGTCCGGCGGAAACCGTGGCAGCTTTGAAACGGTTGAAGTGATACAGTTGCGGCGGCGCGCTGTGTTCTTTCAACACTACGAGATTATCCAATTGAATCAATTCCCCGCGGTTGTTCCGCACGTAGAGCGAGGTCAAGTCCAGCGGTTCGTCACGATCAGAGCGGTTCACCTGCCCGATCACCTGGTATTGAAATCCATTCATCTCAAAATATGAAAAGCGCTGCCCGCTGAATGCAAGCTGCAGCGTCTGCGCAATATCGATGATGGAAATGCCGAGGCTGCGCGCACGATCGCGGTCAATGGTCAGGTCGATTTGCGGCTTGTTGAATTTCAAATTAACATCGGAACCCTGAAAGACACTGCTCTTGTTTACCTCTTCGACGAATGTCGGAAGCGACTGCCGGATCTTTTCAAAGTCCTGATTCTGCAAAACGTACTGAACGGGAAAACCGCCGCGACCGCCGCCGGCTGAAATTGTCTGTTCCTGAAATGCAAACACACGCGCTTCCGTCATCGAGCGTGTTCTAATCGTAATGTACTCGGCAATTTTCTCCTGAGAACGCGTGCGTTCCGATGGCTCCGTCAACCCCAATCGTACAAAGCCGGAATTGACAGCGCCGCCGCCGCCGAAACCGGGAGCTGTTATGCTGAGGGCAACACGCGTTTCGGGAATTGAGTCGCCAATGAACGTTACAACGCGGTCCATAAACGCATCGGTATAACCGAACGATGCACCTTCCGGCCCCGTGATAGACAAGCGAAGATAACTCCGGTCGTCCAGTGGAGCGAGTTCTGACTGCAACGTCGATCCGATGAGCACAATGAGCAAGAGAGAGACACCGATAATTGCTGTTCCGAGCCACCGGCGCTTCATGAATCGTGCGAGCGCATTTTCGTAGAACGTATTCATCTTTACGAAATACGGCTCGGTACGCTCGTAGAACCGGCTGTGCTTCTGCTTCTTTCTGATGAGCCGGGCATTGAGCATCGGCGTAAGGGAGAGCGAAACAAATGCAGAAATCAATACCGCTCCAGCGATGACAACGCCAAACTCGCGAAACAGCCGCCCGACAAATCCCTGCAAAAAAATAACCGGGAGGAATACTGCGGCCAGCGTTATGGATGTTGAAACGACCGCAAACAAAATCTCTTTCGAGCCGGCGAAGGCTGCTTGAAGAGGAGACATCCCATCTTCGACTTTCTTGAAGATATTTTCGGTGACGACAATACCATCATCAACCACAAGCCCGGTCGCGAGAACGATAGCGAGCAACGTGAGAACGTTGATGGAAAATCCCATCAGATACATGATAAAGAATGCACCGATCAATGAAACAGGAATGTCAATCAGCGGACGCAGGGCGATGAGCCAGTCGCGGAAGAAAAGGTAGATAATAAAAATGACGAGCAGGACCGCAATAAGAATTGTTTCCTGAACCTCCGTCACCGATTGCTTGATAAAGCGGGTATTGTCCACCGCAACGTTGAGCTGGTAGTCTGCCGGCAAATCTTTCTTGATTTGTTCGAGCCGTTTGTAGAACGCATCGGCGATTTCAACATAGTTGCTGCCCGGCTGCGGAACGAGCGCGACGCCAACCATCGGCCGGCCGGAAAGCTTCAAAATTGTTTCCTCATTCTCGGGGCCAAGATTTGCAAACCCGATATCACTGAAGCGCACAATTTTTGTCTCGTCCGATTTCACGATGAGGTTGTTGAAGTCCTCAACTGTTTTCAAGCGTCCCTTCGTGTTAACGGTGAGTTCGGTTTGGTTGCCTGTGATTTTTCCTGACGGAAGCTCAACATTTTCCCGCGTCAGAGCATCCTTCACGTCAAGCGGCGTCAATCCGTATGCCGCGAGCTTTGGAGGATCCATCCACAACCGCATCGCATAGCGCTTCAATCCCCAAATTTGGGTTGAACTCACGCCGGGAATTGTTTGCAAATTTTGAGCAATGACATTCTCCGCAAAATCACTCAGCTCAAGATGGTTCCGCGTATCGCTTTGAACGGTAAGTGAAATGATCGCATCGGAGTTTGCGTCGCTCTTCGTGACCACCGGCGGGGCGTCGATGTCTTGCGGAAGCTGCCGTGCGGCTCCCGATACTTTGTCGCGAACATCATTTGCCGCTGCTTCGAGATTTGCATCGAGATTGAATTCAACGGTGATGTTGCTCGTCCCCTGGCTGCTGCTCGAAGAAATGTTACGGACGCCGGCAATTCCGTTAATGGATTTTTCGAGCGGCTCCGTGATTTGCGATTCCATAACCTCCGCGCTCGCCCCGGAATAACTCGTGCGCACAGTGATGATCGGAGGATCAATCGCGGGATACTCGCGTACGCCAAGAAATTGGAAACTGATAATCCCGAACAGAATTATCACCAAAGACATGACGATCGCAAGAACGGGTCGCTTTATACTAACAGATGCTAAACTCATCTTGATAATTCAGGAAAGTTATTTTATCGAAGCTAAACAAACACAAAGAAATAGGAACGCAGATGACGCGGATTGGACGGAGGAACGCTGATACGTTCAAAAAAATAACAGTTGATCCCTTTTCCGCGAGTATCCGCTTCATCTGCGTCATCCGCGTTCCAATTTGCGTACGTCAGTTATTTAATCGAAACCCTAACAGCCATCCCCGGACGCAACTGCATAAGGCCCGTTGTCAGGACCGTATCGCCCGCAGAAAGTCCGCTCAGGATTTGTACGGTCGATGAAGTGCGTATCCCTGTAGCAACCGGAACCGAAGTCGCCACACCTTTCTTGCTTACAAATACCGTTTGACCTTTAAGCACCGGAACAACAGCCTGCGTGGGTATCATCAGTGCATCAGGTATTTTTTTGAGATGAAGCTCGATCTGCACGTACGCGCCCGGAAATATTTTTTCGGATTTGTTATCGCATAGTGCGCGCAACTGCAGCGTGCGCGTGGCTGCGTCAATTTTCGGTTCAATGGCGTACAGCTTTCCTGTAAACTGTAGCTTCGTCTCATCGCTATTGAATTGCACAGGGTCGCCAACAGAAACCAGGCTTGCATATTTTTCGGGAATCGAGAAATCTACTTTCAGCGGATTAATCTTTTGCATCGACGCTATGCGTGTTGTCGGAGAAACATAGCTTCCCTCGCTCACGTACCGCAACCCGATTCTTCCATCAAAAGGTGCGCGGATTTCTCTCTTGCGGATGGATGCAAGGAGATTATCACGATCGGCCTTGAATGAGTTCACCTGGTTCAGTGAAATTTCATACTGTTCCTGGCTGATCCCGCCGACATCGAACAACTGCTTCTGGCGTTTCTCCTGCTCACCGGTAAGCTGTATTTGTAATTCGGTTTTCCTGAGCTGTGCCCGCAGATCGTCATCGTTGATCTTCACCAGCAGAGCATTTCGATTGACTCGGGCACCCTCCTTGAATGCAATTCTTTCAACGCGCCCCGCAGCTTCTGCAACCAGATCAACCGACTCCGAAGCGAGGACTGTGCCTGACGAACGTACAACATTTTCTAACGGCTGAGGTTTTATCACGATACCCTTCACTTGCATCGGTCCGGCTTGTACAGCAGACTTGGGCACAGCATCACCGCTTTTTGAGCCGCATGATATAAAAAGGATTGAACAGAAGATGATTGCAACAGAGAATAGAGTATTGGGTTTGTACATAATCTTAAAGATTGAAATTTCTGTTTTGACTTTGAGAAGTAATTGTAGAAGGAAGTCTAATCCATTCTGCTAACGGTTCTTACTTCGATAGGTCCCGACGGACCAGCGCAGCCAGTATGATGCAACTCAACCCTGCCATTGTTAGGATGGTTCGCACAGCGTGGAATTGCCACCATTGCTCACGTAGTTCAATCCAATTCGACGGAGGAGAATTGATACTCCAAGTCACGATTTGATTGTTGATTGGAACGTTGCCGAAGACGGTAATCAGGGCGCCCGCTATGACGCAGATACTTGCAGCAATCAGTAGGTAGAAACCTACGCGGTCACGCCGAGCAAGGAAGGTTGCGACAACGGTGAAGAACACACCTAACATCGCCACTGCGGGCAATGGAACCGTAAGCACACGGATCGAATGCTGCATCTTCTCTACATAAAATGCCGGCGACATGCCGGCAGCGTTATTGTCAAGCCACACAGCAAATGATGCCCCGGATATCAGAGCGACGAAAAACAAAGCCAAGAACATAACGATCTTTCGAGCCATATTACCCTCCTATGATGAACCACATCGGTGCGCCTAACGACCCGCTTTCAGCTGCGAGCGAATGAAATCGAGCGAGCGGAGCGAGCGTACAATAGCTCGCCCGTCAACTGCAACGCGTTGTTAGCCAGCGCCACTCGGATCACTTGCGAAATAGCTGAAAGAACTTCCAGGTCGTACCAGGCCGGCTGGCATCGTTTTCAATTGGATGGTCCTGGCACCTATCGGGCACGCCTACCTGCATCACCAGCTTTCCAGACGGCGTCCGCCCTTCACGTCCCAGATGTCCATGATGGTAGCAAAACCAACGCTTGCACTTACTACATTGTATAGCGTCGTGATTCCTGACACCGCAGAAGACACACTTTCTCTCCTCTCGCAATCTTCTCGCTTCCTTTTCACTTGCCGTGCAATCCGGCCATGACTCAACAAGCTCCAAGACTTCGCTCCGTGAAGCTAGTCTGCACAGTAAGGCCATGTGGACCGCGCCAGCATGATCGCCCGACGCCAGCAATCGTTTGGCGTCAGCCCCCCACTTGTCCCTGTTCCAATAGGCGCTTTCGACTTCACCGCGGCAGAGGGGACAACGTGTGGCTTCCCACTTGAGCGACTTATACTTGCAATGCGGGCAATTGAAATCGCCGGGATTCGCGCTAGCGTACGCAATTTGGGAGAGTCGCTCCTTTATTTCCTCGCGGTCTGATTCAGCGCGCTTCTCGGCGGCAGAGCAGTCTGGGCAACCATCGTAATAGTTACCGTAGTCTCCGTGGATGTGGCAGTAGCTCATGTGGTCTCCGCATTGCTGGCTAACATAGTATTATACTGCAACCCGCAGCCTATCACGCAAATCAATCTGCCGTTGAACTTGTTCCAATCTAATCACATCTCAAACACCATTCAAGTGTCAAGCCCGGTAACGATTCGCCAACAATGAACCGCGCATTCAAGTCGTTGCCTTTCAATCAAGCCTTTGGTATCTTCACATAAGAAAAAAAACTCTGCACCATTTAAAACTTTGAGGCCGCCCTTGAAAATGAAGAAGTTCTTCTTGTTTGTTTCTCTCGCTTTGACATGCAGCATATTTTTTCTCTCCTGCGCCGCGCTCAAAGATTTTTCCAACACGATGACGAACCTCAGCCGCCTGAAGTTCAAGCTTGATTCGGTCAACGGATTTCAGCTTGCGGGTATTCCCCTATCGGGCAAAACAAATTTGAGTTTGGCAGATGGAGCCAGGATTCTCTCCGCATTCTCGCGTAATGAACTTCCGGCTACATTCGTCCTCAACGTCGCGGCGTTAAATCCGAACGATGGTACAGGAGGCACGTCGAAAGCAGCATCAACCCTGACGAGTTTGGGATGGACGCTCATCGTGGATAACACACTGACGATCAAGGGAGATATTGCCGATCCGATTACGATTCCGGGCACCGGACAGGAAGTGTTGATTCCCTTGCAAATGAATTTAGACCTGGTGAAATTCTTCAAAGATAAGGGCTATGAGAGCATCGTGAATCTTGCGCTTGCAATCGGCGGAGCCAACGGCTCGGCCAGCAGAATTACGTTGCGGGTCAAGCCGACAGTTCAAACCGCATACGGACCTATATCTTACCCGAACGAAATTGATGTAATCGATAAAGAATTCAGATAAGAGGACACAATGGCTGATGACAACAGGCTCTACGAACTTGGTGAGATGATCATTGAACAACGGAATACGAACGGAGAGTTGAAGCAGTTGAGAAACGAGTTTTCACTCATGCGTGAAGATTCCGGCACGCGCCTCGGGCGTTTGGAGGATGAACAGAAAAAGACGAACGTTCTCCTCCAACAACATACGAAAGACTTGATGAGGATAGTCCAGTTGTTGGACGAGCACGTTGTTCATTGGGGAGACAAGGCAACGCTGCGAAGCGGAACGAAGAAGATTGTTGGGGTTATCGAACGAACCGCGCAATAAGTTACTTATGAGAATACGGCCATTGGACACATCGCCTGAGGCGGACAGAATTCAAGTAGAGATTTTCAGGAAAATGAAACCTGAAGAACGATTGAAGCGGAGCTTTGAGCTTTCTGCTGCAATGAAACGACTGAACGCAACAGGTGTTCGCATGCGTCATCCGGAATACTCCGACGAGGAAGTCCGGCTTGCGGTGATACGAATGCGCCTTGGTGACGAATTGTTTTTGAAAGTGTATCCTCATGCATCGCATATTCAGCCATGAGCGATGAAGAAGTATTCGATGAGGTTCTTCGACTGTTGGAGGAACATCGTATCGAGTATATGGTCACAGGGTCGCACGCGAGTAATCTTTATTCAGTTGGGCGCTCGACAGTTGATGGCGACGTCGTTATCCGAACCCTCGAGTTGCCGCTGAGAAAGTTTATGGAAACCCTTCAGGGGCGTTATTATGCTGATGTGAACATGGCACTTGATGCGCTGCGAACAAGCTTCATGTTCAACATCATCCATTACGAAAGCGGCTACAAGATTGACCTCATCGTTCTGAAAACAACTCCTTTCGACCAGATAGCTTTTGAGCGAAGGTCAAAAGGAAAATTTTTGGAACACGACCGCTGGTTTCTCACTGCTGAAGACTCTATTCTCTCCAAGCTCGCATGGCAACAAGCAGGAGGTTCGGGGCGACAACTTGAAGACGCAATTGCAGTAGCAAAGGGGCAATTCAAAACGCTTGATGTTTCATATCTAAGAAAATGGGCGAAGCAATTGAATGTATCGGACGTGTTGGAAGAAATGTTGCGTTCCATAAAAGAACAACAGTGAATTTTCATTTTCACAAGTAGTACTTTTCATTGAGGAGTTATGCAATCACAAACTGAGACCAACACCGCTGAACGCGTCGACTTCCTTCCTCTCAACGGCACCGACCACGTTGAGTTCTTCTGCGGCAACGCGAAACAATCCGCACATTTCTATCGCTCGGCATTCGGCCATACGCTCGTTGCCTACTGCGGACCTGAAACCGGCGTGCGCGACCGGGCATCGTATGTTCTTCAACAGGATAAAGTCAGAATCGTGCTTACCTCGGCTATGCATCCCGATCATCCGGTGAGCGAGCATGTACGTATGCATGGCGATGGCGTTCGGGATATCGCGTTATGGGTGGATGATGCCGAGTCTGCGTACCGCGAGACGACCAAACGTGGTGCGCGCGGCGTAATGGAACCGAGCATCTTCAAAGATGAGTTTGGTGAAGTGAAGAAATCCACGATTACAATCTACGGGGATACGGTCCACTCATTTATTGAGAGGAAAAATTACAGCGGGGTTTTCCTGCCCGGATATAAAGCAGTAGAGGGTCCCGACCGTATTGCGCGTCCCGTCGGACTAAAATACATCGACCACATGGTCGGCAATGTCGGATGGGGACAAATGAACACGTGGGTGAAATTCTATGAAGACGTTATGGGATTTAAGATGTTCAAGCATTTCGATGACAAAGATATCAGCACGGACTATTCCGCATTGATGTCCAAGGTAATGTCGAATGGCAATGAACGGATCAAGTTCCCCATCAATGAGCCGGCGCTTGGTAAACGCAAATCGCAGATCGAAGAGTATCTCGATTTTTATAGCAGTCCCGGCGTGCAGCACATTGCGATGGCAACGGATAACATTATTGAGACCGTCACCAAGCTGACACAGCAAGGAGTGCAGTTCCTTAGAGTTCCCAACTCGTACTATCAAGAGTTGACGAGTCGTGTTGGCAAGATTGATGAGCCGATTGAAGAATTGGGCAAGCTCGGTATTCTCGTCGACCGCGACGACGAAGGATACATGCTACAGATTTTCACAAAGCCCGTTGAAGACAGGCCAACGTTATTCTACGAGATAATTCAACGCAAAGGCAGCCGAAGTTTTGGCAAAGGAAATTTCAAAGCGTTGTTTGAAGCTATTGAGAGAGAGCAGGAGTTACGCGGAAATCTTTGAAGGTCCATAAAAATTGATAAGAGATGTTCGCATCCTACCATCTGCAAGAGAAAAGATTCGGTGGAAACAGGTGGAAACATCAACTCACTGAATCTGAAGTGCGGCAAGTTCTTCGGAATAAGCCTCGAATAAGGTTTTATGAGAAGGGTGAATACGAGGACGAACATGTGTACGGTGCATTTGGTCAAACAGATGAAGGTAGATACGTAGTTGTTTTCTATATTCAGAAAACGAATGGTGAAGCATTAGTTATTACCGCACGCGATATGACTGCAAAGGAGAAAAAACGCTATGGCAAAAAGTAAGACACTCAAAAAAAAGAAAGACCCGCTTCCTGAGAAGTTCAAGTCCCTTGAAGACGCCGCAGATTTTTGGGATACGCACGACGCGACTGATTACGAGGAGTTTTCAAAGCCAGTTACTGTTGATGTACGACTTGATGATTCACAGCGGTACTTTGAACTCAAACGAAATATCGCACGCAAACTCAGTCGTTTGGCGAAGAAGGAAAAGATTTCCGCCGAGGTGTTGTTAAACCGTTGGGTTGAAGAATATCTGTTGCGATTTCATATGCAGCCGCCAAAAACTAAGCGAGAGCAGGAGTTGCGGCAATCTTTAATCTGATAACTGACGTTATGCAAATAAGAATTATATGCGCACTTCCAGCTCATAGACACAAAGACACTAAGGCACGAGGTTTCACAAAGAAAGCTTTTCTTAGTTTCTTTGAGTCTTTGTGACTTAGTGTCCGCTTTGGGTTTTCAAGAATGTTGAGAAGATTTTCAATTTTACGTTTTGCGTAACATGAGCTGATAAGCTTCGCCGCATGTTGAGGTGGTGCAGAGGGTAACATTGATTTTCAGCATGTGAGAATAATCCATCTATTGTTGAACAACAAAATGGAGGTCACCATGTATCGCTTTCGTCATCTCTTCTTCGTCGCAGGTGCGACAATTCTCTCGCTCCTGTTTTCTTGCCCTGCGTTCGCGCAACAAATCATAATCCATTCATCCTTCAGCAACGACGACGGCGATCCGGTGAAGGATGATGACGGCGCGCGAAACGGCAGAGTTGGGTGGAGAGGCGGCGCAGTGCATGTCGTCACCGGAGGATATCAAGTCTTCGCGACATCGGAGTTTCCTAATCCCGTTCTTACGATTCGTGCGAGCGCAATCGTGAAGGTTGCCGGAACATTTATTATTGGTAGCCCACCTATCTGGACTCCGCCATTTGACGCACTCATCGGCATGCAGACCGACGCGGGGACGTTTCTGATAGAAGGCGCAACACTTACCGACATCCGGGACGATGCCGTGGGCGGCGATACGAATGGAGACGGGAATGCGTCAACGCCGGCATTGTGGGGCAGGCTGCGGTTTTCCGGTTCGTCGCGGGATGCCGTGAGAAACAGTACGATGAAGTACTTCACAAGTATCGGGCACATTGGTTCAATGGAATTCGCAAATAATGCGTTCACCTTGTTTGGCGGTTTTCGGGACGACAACACGGTGGGCTCGATTGTTCTCAACGCATCTCCGAGGTTTACTGGAAACTCTTTTCAGCGAATTCAGCAAGGAGGCTTCGCCCTGACTGCTCTGGATTTGCGCGGCAAGACTCCGATTATCGAGAACAACACCTTCCGCGACACCATACCACAATATGCAATCTGGGTTGGACCTGCAGGTGCGTTCAGCGGCGGTCGGATCGTTGAGATGGGCCCATCGTCCGGCACCATCATCATTTCAAACAATCGGATTGAAACCCCGCAAGGCATTTCACTCTCGGAAGAATCTCCAGAAAGGGATTCGTTATTTGTCAAAGGCGCGACCATTCGCGCCGAGATACGCGGGAACATTATGCGCGCACCGAGGAACACCGGCACAGGACTGCAGTTGGCTCTTCATAAGGCTGAGGCAGAAGTGAGTGGCAATACAATTTCGAACTATGGCAACCCAATCATGTGGTTCTTCGACGCGCCGGCAAACTATGGGAATTTCACTCAATGCGGACTCCGTATCAACAACAATCGCTTCTCGTTGGAAGGCGTCTCATCGTCTTTTGCTGTTGGGTGGTTTCCGCCGACAGGAAGTCCTGCTTCGCGAAATGTTCTCATCAACATGAAAAATAATTATTGGGGAGATCCTTCCGGTCCATTCGATACAACTGCATCCGATGGTCGGTCAAATCCGCGCGGCAGGGGCTTGAAGGTGATTAGTAACAATATTGATTACGTTCCCTTCATCGGCGGCGCTGTACCTCCGCAGCGGGATTTTGTCCGGCTGACGGTAAGTTCTCCCAGCACCAGCACGCCTCTCGCCCCCAACTCGAGCGTTACGCTGAACTCGTCCGTTGATTTTTATGATCTCGTCTCGGCGCCAACCGGACGGATTGTTGTGCTTGTGCGCGACGCCGATGGAATTATTCTCAATCAACCGGGAACCATAGTCAATGTTACATCCGGCAATCATACTGCGGGCATCCCGCCAATTCAGTTTACAGTTCCGGCGTTGAGCAATGTTGTTTTGGTTGAAGCAAACCTTGTGCCTGACGGAAACTTTGAAGCGGCGCGATCGAATCTGATTTCGTTTACTGTAAATCTTCCGCCAAGCAGTCTTCAGGTGAATGCAACCGCCGCTCGGGCTTTTGTTCGTGGGAACTTAGACACCGTTCGGTTAAATATGACATACACTCTCTCGAGCACAAACCCCGGAACCATCGAGCTTGATTTCAAAGAACGTACTGTTGGCGCCGGCACGGTGTTGACGACATTTCCTCTCATTAGTCTTCCTGCTCCCTCGGGCACAAACCGGACACTGACGTATATCGCGCCATTGGACATTCCGTTGCGCGGCGTTGATACACGCATCAAAGGTGAAATCGTTCTTGTCGCTTCACTCAAAACTGATGCAGGCGCAGTTGTCGGTCAACAGGTGCGCGTGCTCTCGATAGATGAAAACGCCAACAGGATACGGCTGACGACAACGCTGCCCTTTTCAAACCCGCCTCCTGTACCTCGACAACATTTCACGACGGGGACAGGAAATTTCTACGCTGCTGTTTATGATTACACCATCGCAACAAGAAACATCACTAATTGGCAGGTCTGGACGGGCTTCGATAGAGTATTGAACGCGTCGGGGACGCCAATCTATCAATACACTCCTTCAGCTCCTCTTCTGACGAATGCATCTACAGGGACTTTTACAGGGAATAAGGGAGTGTTCAGCCTTCAAACACCAATTCCGCCAGAGGGGAGGAAGCTTCGTATAATCATTCGTCTTGTTGGGCCGGCAGGACTTATCGTCGGATTGGACTCGATTGATTTTCCGATTCTCTCGCCTGTGAACACCGCCGCGCGAGCTGTCCCTGCGGGTCCATCGACAATTGCTTTCAGCCCTGTCACAGCATCCCTTGCCTTCACCGCAAATCAAACAGCGGGTTATGCCGTCGCGGAAGAATTTAACGGACCATTTGGTGGAGCCGGGCTGTCGGGAGCGACAAATCCACTTGAAACATTCTACTGGCGCTTCATCCCCCTCCTTCGCTATTGGTCGGTGTACGACACGCTACGCGACGGAACATTCTCGGCGAATGTCACATTCACGTACACTCCCGCGGACATTCCGTCGGATCCGAACTTCCGTGAAGATTCACTTATCGTAGCAGGCTACAATCCATTGAGCAGACAGTTGGAGGCGCTGCCATCAACGTTGAATCGAACGAACCGCACAGTGACGACGGCGTATACAAAATTCTTTGGAACGTGGGTCGTCGCGTCGAAGTCAACGATCCTCGTGAGTGTGCCACAGGCGGTCGCAGTGCCGACGGCGTTTTCATTGGAACAAAATTATCCCAACCCGTTCAACCCGACAACAGAAATCAGATATCAGATATCAGAGGTCAGCCATGTGACGCTGAAGGTGTACGACGTGTTGGGACGGGAAGTCAGAACGCTGGTGAACGAAGTTCAGGATGCAGGGTTCAAGTCGGTAAAGTTCGACGCATCGGGATTGGCGAGCGGGGTGTATTTCTATCGTTTCCAGACAAATGGATTTACTGCGACAAAAAAATTGCTTTTATTGAGATGAGAATGAAACCGTTCAAATTTGTAACAGGACTATTCATTGAATATTCGTTCCATCATCATTCCTGAAAGTGTGCTTGACAAACTTCAATGGAAGCATAGTGTCTCAGGCAGAGAGGTTCAGGAGATCTTCGATGGAAAGCCAAAGATACGAAAGGTCGAACGAGGCAACGTTTCTGGTGAAGATTTGTATGCGGCGCTCGGACAAACAGAATTCGGACGTTATCTTGTTGTTTACTTTATTTACAAATTAACCACCGATGCGCTCGTCATCTCTGCGCGTGAAATGGATGAACATGAAAAGAGGAGCTATGGCAAAAAAAAATAAACGAGACCCCATCCCCGAGAGCTTTGCAACTATCGAAGAGGCTGCCGAGTTTTGGGACACTCACAGTCTCGGTGATTATTGGGAATACACGAAACCTGTAAGATTCCACATCAAGCTCTCAAAAGAACCTCGCCGCTACTTTCCCATTGAAGAGTCTTTGTCAAGAAGAATTTCAAAGATAGCAGAAAAGAAAAAGATTTCTCCCGAAATCCTCGTCAACCTTTGGATTCAAGAGCAAGTGTTACGCTATCAGACAGCAAGAACTAAACAAGGAGCCTGAATGTATCCTCTCAAAAAAGGTCTCACCACAAACCAAGCCCACGTCGGGCTTCCTCAAGGAACGTTTGAGGAAGAACATGGGCGCAAAGGGTTTTTCGGAAAGTCTGCGCACTTATACCACACACACGCACCAACGGGCTGGATAAAGTTCGAAGGAAAGCTGCGGCCACATTGCATCGACTGCAACAAGCTGAAGCCAACCGACCAGCACGATCCGAAGGGTTCGCCGGTTGCATTTCTGGGCAACAATGATGTAACGCTCTCTGTCTCCCGGCGCAGTGAAGCAATGCCATTCTACTATCGCAATGCAGACGGCGATGAATTGTATTTCATTCATCGCGGCGAAGGCGTGATTGAAACAGATTTCGGTCCGATGAATTTCGAGAAGGGCGACTACATCAATATCCCCCGCGCTGTTACGTACCGCGTGAAACCTAAGACCAGTGATAATTTCTTTCTCATCATTCAATCCGCCACAGAGTTTGAGCAACCGGACAAAGGCCTGATTGGTCAGCACGCGCTGTATGACCCCGCAGTGATCATTACGCCTGAGCCGCAGCCAAGCAGCGATGAAGGCAAAGAATGGGATGTCCGGATAAAAGTCGAGGATGAATTTTCTACCGTAACCTATCCCTTCAACCCGATTGATGTTGTAGGATGGAAAGGCGATCTCACCGTATGGAAACTCAACATGCGCGACATACGCCCGATCATGAGCCACCGTGCGCATCTTCCCCCAAGCGCGCATTCCACGTTCGTCACTCACGGCGCCGTTGTATGCAGTTTTCTACCCCGACCGCTCGAAGAAGATCCGGAGGCGTTGCGTGTGCCATTCTTCCACCGCAATACGGATTACGATGAGTTTATTTTCTACCACGATGGAAACTTCTTCAGCAAGGATAACATCGCACCCGGTATGGCAACGCTGCATCCGCGTGGAATTCATCACGGCCCGCATCCCAAGGCGCTCAAACATCAAGGGACAAAGACTCACACGGATGAATACGCCGTTATGCTGGACGGTCTGAACCCGATTCGTGTTCTTCCCGCCGGAGAAGAAGCTGAGTGGAAAGAGTACTGGGCGAGTTGGATGGAGAAGAAGTGAATTCCGGATTGCGAATCGTGAATTTCGAATTCGGCTTCCGCACACATGTCGATTCGCAATCGGGAATTCCCAATTCGAAGTATTCAACAATACCCGCCAAACCTCCGGCTCGAGCTGGTCTATGACTTCCCTCCCAAATGATCTGCAAGCGCGCATTCACAATGCGCGTTCTGTGAACGGGGTACCACATACCAAGCCGATGGTTCCTTACAAGAATATCGGCTCTCTGTTGCTTGATCAAACCGAAAAATACGAAGACCGTCCCTTCCTGATATTCTACACCGATGACGGACATCGCAAGGAATACTCCTACCGTGAATTCTATGAAGAGGTGTGCAAGACTGCAAACTTTCTTCTTGTATCCGGCATCAGGCATGGCGACCGCGTTGCAACTTTCTCTTACAACCACTCGGATACCGTTATCCAGTATTTCGCTGCCTTCGTTATCGGAGCTGTTGTCGTTCCGATCAATGCGGGTGAAGACGATGAACGCATCGCCTACATCCTTCAGAATTCCGAAACCAAACTCATCTTCGTGCGAGATCAGTTTCTTGAGCGAGCAAAGGTCATACAAAACAAACTTCCTCTATCACCTCTGTTGGTGCAGACGGGGAACAAAACAGATCTTTCCATCCCACACTTCTCCGCGGAAATCAGCAAGCACAAGGCAGAACTTAACATTGCAAACCAACCTTCTCTCTCGTCCGAAGCTCTGATAGTCTACACATCCGGCACAACGGGGCTGCCCAAAGCCGTTGTTCTCGTCCAATACAACCTGCTCGTTGATGCGATGGCAATTAAGGAATGGCATCGGCTCTCGGACGACCAGCGAATGATGTGCGTCCTTCCTCTCCATCATGTGAACGGTATCATCGTCACGTTGATGACGCCTTTATATGCAGGCTGTGGCGTCGTTCTAAATCAGAAATTTCATCCCGACAAGTTTTTCGAGCGTATCTGCAGCGAGAGAGTTACTGTGGTAAGTGTTGTACCGACACTGCTTCAATTTCTTCTTCACGCCACAATTAGCCTGGAGGGTTATAAGCTCGCCCACTTTCGCCACATCATCTGCGGTGCCGGACCGCTGACAGTGGAGCTCGCAATGAAATTCGAGCACGCGTTCAAGATTCCGGTCATTCACGGTTATGGTCTTTCCGAAACGACATGCTATTCATGCTTCTTGCCTATCGACCTGAGTCGCGAAGAGCATGCGATGTGGATGTCTAAGTTCGGTTATCCCTCCATCGGAGTACCGCTCCCTGTGAATGAGATGGCAATCCACGACGAACATGGCAACGAACTTGCGGAAGGAGAAAAAGGAGAGATTGTCATCCGCGGACATAACGTGATGAAGTATTACTTTCAAAATACGGAAGCCAACGAGAAGGCCTTCACATTCAACTGGTTCCGAAGTGGTGATGAAGGATTCTTTAAGTACGATGAACAGGCGCGGAAATTCTTTTTTATAACCGGACGCATCAAAGAACTAATCATCCGGGGTGGAGTTAACATATCGCCATTCGAGATCGACGAAGTTCTTATGAACATGCCGGGCGTTCAGGCGGGCATCGCTGTGGGATTCGAAAATGATTGGTATGGTGAAGAGGTGGGAGCATATGTAAAACTGAAAGAGGATATCCAACTCACCAACGAAGAGATTGTCGCGTATTGCCGCAAGCATCTTCCCTTCTCAAAATCCCCCAAGGTCGTCATCGTGGGCAACGATATTCCCGTAACTTCAACGGGAAAATACCAGCGGAACAAATGCAAACCACTGTTCACGCAGTGGAAGGTTGTTCAGTTCAATGAGAAGAGATAATACGATTCGTTGCCGCATGTTTCCGTTGGCTTGGAAGTGCAGATGCTATTGCACGCAACGCGTGATTAACTGCCTCAGAGTTAGGAAACAACTTTGCGACATGGGGTGCAAGTAGTACGACGTTTGTCCCACGCGCGTATCTCTGAGCGTATTTATTCGGGAATGAATGGGAAAAATCGAATTCCTTGATTCGCTCTCTCTTCCGTTTACTAGGTTTCGAATTCTTCATAACTTTTCCTTTCATTTCTTGTTGCTCGACGGGCGGTAATGATACGAATCTTTTCACCTCGCTCGACGTATGGAACAACAAGCTTTGCGCGGGTCCCATTCAAACTGAAAACTCATTCTGATTCCAATTCGATATGTTCGGGCCGAGCTTAGAATGTTCCGACAAAAAATCCGGCGTTAATCATAAACCCTCTTCCGCTGATATTGCTTGGCACGCCGAGCAACTCATATTTCTCGTCTACCTCCCACGATGGCGCCAGCATACTGACATAGCTTACTCCCAATCTCACACCAATCCACGCAAGAATTCCGTACTCCAAACTGACCGAGGGCACGACCACGAAATACGAACCCGTAAGCTTGCGCGTGCTGTTGATGACTTGCGCCGGATTATATGTTGCGGTGCCAAAGTTTCCCCACTCACCCGCCCAATTCAGCGGTGCGCCATTATCCTGGCGGAGAGTTATGTCAATACCACCGCCGCCCAGCATTGTTCCAAAATTTATGTCGAGACGCTCAGCAAGAGGCAGAACATACTCAACAGTGACGCCGCCAAATCCTACATTCAGTTCCACTGCCCGACGGACACCGAATCCATCCAGCGAAGTGCTTGATGTCTTGCCGCTCATTCCGAGTCCGCCCACGCGCAAGTTTGGTACGAAGAGAATGTAGGCAGACCCGCCGATGCCATTCATGTACACACCGCTGGTCTTCAACGCTGCACCATTCGCGGGAAGGATGAAATTATTGATCGGCGCCGTATCAAGAAACAGCCAACCCGGAGTGTAGCCAAACAAGCCGCCGACTTTCCCGGCCTTGGAGCGCTTTGGTGGAATCGGATCTTCCTGGGCAAGACAGACCGAGGCAACAATAAGTATCAACATGCAAAGCGCAACGACACGTTTCATGAGCTTCCTCCGATGTATGTGTAGTGTGAAAACGACCTCGCCAATTTAGCTAAATCAGTCTTGAGATTCAATCGTTGATTGTCCTGAGCCTCTTGTATATATTGGAACGCCAAAATCAAAATCCTTGAGTTCTTGAATGCGAGTTATTCTTTGCGTTGTCTTATGCTGTTCGCTGTCGTTCTGTGTTCTAAAATCTTTTTCCCAGCAGAATAGTTCCTCGTCTCAATTTATTTTTCTCCCCGGGAAGCTCGACCTTCCGCCCCTGACCGCTTCCTACCAGGAGCCACGCGTTGGCTTGCGAAAGGAAATTGCAACATCCAAACTTAAAGTAGATATCGGGGCGGCGCTGGATATGCTTGAGTTTCGTCCGACCGCGGATTCTACAGATCGTATTCGCTTCGGGATTGATTTTTTTACCTACGCTCTTTCGACAAGTTCAGAGGGCCTTCGTCTTCAGATTGATGCTGTCGATGGATACTTCGGCGGCCATGTCTCGTACATCCATCAGCGGACAGCCACCTCGCGCTTTGCTTTGCGACTCCGCTTGCTTCATCTCAGTGCACACTTTCTTGACGGCCATTTCAGCAACGCGACACAGACATGGAAAGACAACCGGGCGCCAATCCCCTTCTCGCGTGATTTTGGAGAGTTGGTTGCAAGCAACGAATTTCAAATCGGAGGAATTTTTGCGAAGATGTACGGAGGGTTCAGCTACGCAACCCTCGTGCGCCCCACGAATATAAAAAGAATTGAAGTCCTCGCCGGCTTCGAGTTACATGCCGTGACCAACGCGCTATTCGATAAGCCATTCAACCTTTATCTGGCGGACCATTTTGGACTGCGGGGAATTCCGGCGTACATCGGAACAAACAACCTGGAGTTTGGGGTGAAGCTGGGCGAGTGGTATTCTACGGGATTAAAAATCTACTTCAGTCATTACAACGGATTGGAAGTCTTCAGCCAATACTACGACGTGCGGAGAGAACATTGGGGGCTTGGCTTTGCATTCGACTTCTGGTAACACTTATCATTTCAAACCAATTTCATCCGCAATCGCCGCAAGAGCTCCTGTAATTAACAGGATATGATCGTCAATGTTTAACTCCATTTCCGTAACGCCCTGCTGAATATCCTCCCTACTCACTGTTCGGGCAAACGCCTTGTCCTTCAATTTTTTCTTTACCGATGAAGGTTGCAGATCGTTAAGCTTGTTCGGTCTGACCATCGCGCATGCAACAATAAATCCCGCCAGTTCATCGCACGCAAACAGTGTCTTTGCCATGTTCGATTCTCTCGGCACATTCATCTGCGGGACGTGTCCGAGAATGGCAGTCCGTACATCATTAGGATAACCTTGCGCCGCCAGGATCTCCGATCCTTTCATCGGGTGATCCGGGACTTGCGGATACATCTCGTAGTCAAAGTCATGCAGCAACCCGACTATTCCCCACTTCTCTTCATCCTCTCCAAACTTCTTTGCATAAGCGCGCATCCCTGCTTCAACTGCTAACGCGTGTTTTCGTAAGTTGTCGGACTTTGTGTACTCGAACAGTAGATTGAGTGCGTCTTCTCGGTTCATTGCTGTGCGACCTGTTGTAAGAAACTGGATTAGGTTGGATTGAAGGTAAGGAATTTGGGAAGGGAAGCAAGATGGACACCACCCGTTCGAAAATTCTCAAGTAAGTAGAGTCCATCCATCAAGTCTAACAAATGCGCGGCAACTGCTCGCCCGAAAGCATATCGACTACACGAGTCCCTCCGATTCTGCTTTTCATCAGCACAGTTTTCGGATGGTCAGCAACTGCTTCCCCGATAATAACTGCGTCTTTGCCGAGTGGATGTGAACGCATCGCATAAAGGACTTTGTCGGATTCTTCAGATGAGACAACAGCGATCAGGTTGCCTTCATTTGCAACGTAGAGCGGGTCGAGGCCAAGAATCTCACAGGCTCCTTTCACTTCGTCTCTGACAGGAATTTTTTCTTCGTGGATGAAAAAACCAACATTCGCACTTTCTGCAAGCTCATTCAAGACGCTCGCAACACCACCCCGCGTTGGATCCCGTAGGACGCGAATGCTCTTACTCTCTTCCAGCATCGTGTTCACCAACTCGTTCAGCGGCGCTGTGTCACTTTCAAGCTCCGTTTCGAATTCCAACCCTTCTCGTACAGACATGATTGCTATCCCGTGAACAGCAATCTGCCCGCTGAGAATAATTTTATCACCAACTCGAATATTTTTCGGATTGATGTCAACGCCATCGTGCACGACGCCAATGCCTGACGTGTTGATAAAAATTTTATCTGCTTTCCCGCGATCAACAACTTTTGTGTCCCCCGTGACAAGCATGACGTGCGCACGGTTCGCCGCTCGCTGCATTGACGTTACAATCTGCCACAAGTCGTCCATCGGCAGCCCTTCTTCAATGATGAAACCAGCCGAGATAAACATCGGGTTCGCGCCGCACATCGCCAGGTCGTTCACTGTCCCGTTGACCGCAAGTTCTCCGATGTCACCGCCCGGAAAGAAAATAGGACTAACAACGTACGAATCGGTTGAGAAAGCGAGTCGCACGCCGTTCACACTGAAGATAGCTCCATCGTGCAACGGCTCAAGCAGTTCATTCTTGAACTGCGAGAAAAACATCTTCTGAATCAATTGATGCGTCAGCTTCCCTCCGCTTCCATGCGCAAGAAGAACATTCTTGTAATCGGAAATGGGAATCGGACACGACAAGCCTTCACTCAAGTCTATGTTGCCATTGGTCATCATCGCTATTTGATCAAGAGAAGCGATTTTGTTTGGACGAACGTGCCGGCTTCGAGTCTGTAGTCGAGCACATCAAACGAATGCGTCGGCGTTCCCGGCGAAAGCTCATGCTGAGGCAGCGGATTCGGGTTGTTCCTTTTCTTGAATGAGCAGTACTCAGAACTCTTCTTGTCGGCTTCTTGGCTATGTGCGAAACTCACGAACGCACAGGCGAGCAATACAACAACAGTGGTCTTAGCTAAATGTATCACGGTATTCTCCTAAGAAGTTATTTTATGACATAATTCATTTACAAGTTCCTATCATCGTTTACATGGATGTTAACCCAAGGAAACATTGAAAGAGGATTTGTAAGAGCATAGCTTGAGTTCATCCTACGAAACAGTTTGTTCAGCGTTTATTCTTCCATAGTGGTAGTATGCTGCGCATGCTCCTTCTGAAGAAACCATCGGTGCACCAAGCGGATGTTCGGGATTACATTCTTTTCCAAACGCCGGACATTCGCGTGGCTTCTTCATCCCCTGCAACACTTGTCCTGCTATGCATACCGAAGCCTCTTGAACTTCAATGCTCTCGACTCCGAAAAGTTTTTCGGCATCATACGCTGCATACTCATCACTCAAACGATAGCCGCTCGCTGGAATTTCTCCGATGCCTCGCCATTTTCTATCCGTCACTGCAAACACTTCCTTCAACAAATTCTGCGCGGGAACATTCCCTTTTCTCCGAACCGAGCGTGCATACTGGTTTTCAACTTCACATCGTCCTTCCTCAAGCTGCTTGACCGTCATGTAAATTCCCTGCAGGATATCCACAGGCTCGAACCCTGTTACGACAATCGGAATCTTGTAACGTTCAGCAAGTGGAACATATTCCTCGAATCCCATCACCGTACAAACATGACCTGCTGCCAACAATCCTTGCACTCTGTTCGTTGGAGATGAGAGTATTACTTCCACGGCGGGCGGAACGAGGACGTGCGAACTGAGTATCGAGAAGTTGTTGATGCCTTGCCGCTTCGCCTCATGTACTGCCATTGCATTTGCAGGTGCAGTCGTTTCAAAACCCACAGCAAAGAAGACAACCTTCTTCTCAGGATTCTGCCTTGCTATTTTCACAGCATCGAGAGGAGAATAGAGCATCCTCACATCTCCACCTTCAGCCTTCACAGCAAGCAAATCCTTCTTTGAGCCAGGGACCCGCAACATGTCACCGAACGACGTGAAGATAACGTCGGGTCGCGATGCTATCGCAATTGCCTTGTCAATGATTTCCAGCGGCGTAACGCACACAGGACAACCCGGGCCGTGCACAAGCGAAATCATCTCCGGCAACAACGATTCGATTCCGAATTTCACAATTGAATGGGTCTGCCCGCCGCAAATTTCCATGATGATCCATGGTCGCGTAGTGATGTTCTTAATTAGTTGCGCATAGCCCTGAGCAGTTTCCGCATCGCGAAATTCATCTATGAAGCGCATCGGATGTTCCTGTTTGTTCTACGCACAGTTGACATCTCTTACTTCATCAAGCCCGCCATCAATTTGTTTCAAGATGTCGAGCGTTTTCTGAGCCTCCTTTTCATCCACTTTGCTCAAGGCAAATCCCACATGTACGAGCACATATTCCCCCACTTGCACATCTGGTAGCCACTCAAGACAAACCCGTCGGTTGATGCCCGCGAAGCTCACGTTTCCCATTATCGGCTGCGCGTCCTTTTCAATGCTGAGGACTTTGCCCGGGATTGCTAAGCACATGATTTCCTCAGTACGATGTTTTTGCAACGGGAGTCGCAAGAGCGTTACCCGATCTGATCAGGATCTCATCCTGCACTTGCGCATTTAACACGAGCGTTAACGCTACAGACGTAACCCTCTCTCCTATATTGACTCCTGGCTTCGTTACCCCTTTCTCAACAATCCTCCCCATTACTCGGCTCATTTCGCTATCTCCAATTGTTTTGTGATTCCCTGCTCTGGAAGCATTAGCGTAACTTCCAGCGCTTGCTCATTTCTCATCTCTCTTGAAGCTGCATAAATCTGTCCGAGTGCAATGCCCCCATCATTTGGCGGCACTCGTTGATGCCAATAGGGACGAAATCCTTCTTGTTGCAATCGTGTGACTGCGCGTTCTGTCAAGAATCTGTTTTGGAAACACCCTCCCGTGAGCACAACTCGGCTTTCCCCCACCAACTTGGCAACATCGATAATTATTTCTACAAGCGTGTTGTGGAACCGGCGGGAAATCGCGGAGATTGTTTGTCCCGAAGTAATGCTATGCAGAATGCCGGCAATTAAAGAGAACCAATCAACAACTGCCAGTGACTGGTTTGCGTGAGACAATCCCTTTGCAATTTCATAATCATACGCTGCTTCATCGGGTTCTTCATTGATCGCGAACTCCAATTCCATCGCCGCCTGACCTTCGAAGCTAACACGCTGACGAAGATTGACAATGGAAGCAACAGCATCGAACAGGCGACCGACGCTTGTTGTCACAGGCGAGTTAACGCGCTTCGAGAGCATTTGCTTTAGAAGAAACAATTCGGATTCTGAGAATGCTGCTACTGGTGCAAGTTCTTTCATGTCAAACGTTGCGTCTCCGAAAATCTCGTATAACAAACCTAACGCAGTTCGTCTTGGTTCCTTCACCGACTTCGCACTTCCCGGCAGACAAAACTCACGGAATGTAGCCACTCTCTGGAACGATGACGCATCCGTCAACAAGAATTCTCCGCCCCAAATCTTTCCATCAAGCCCGTAGCCCGTGCCATCCCATGACACGCCGAGAACCTGTCCTTCCAATTCATTCTCTGCCATGCACGACGCTACATGTGCATAATGATGTTGGATGTGCGTAACACACGATGATAGCTCTTTCGCATAATGCGTAGAAACATAATTGGGATGCATATCGGCAACAAGTCTCGTCGGCTCTACTTGATAAAGATTCTCCAGACTACCAATGACATTTTGAAATGCATCAACCGCCTCCTTTGTCTCAAGGTCGCCAATATGTTGACTGATGAAGACGTTTCCACCTTTCGTTACGGCGACAGTATTTTTTTGATGTGCACCTACTGCGAGGAGATCCGGCATGCTTTGTTTCAGCGTAATGGGGAGCGGTGCATAGCCTCGAGCCCGACGCAAGACTTGTTCACGACCCAACACAACTCTCACTACTGAATCATCCACATGACGAACAATGGGGCGATTATGAACAAGAAACACATCAGCGATACCGTTTAGTCTCTCCAACGCTTCATGTTCATCCGTGCAGATCGGTTCGTCGGAAAGATTGCCACTCGTAGCCACGACAGGAAAACGAAGCCTGCTCATCAGAATATGATGAAGCGGCGTATAGGGAAGCATGGCGCCCAAATACTGATTGTTTGGAGCAACCGCTGATGCAATATTGGAGTATGGATTACCGAAAAGCCTCTTCAAGAGAACGATGGGAGATTCAGAAGACTTGAGAAGACGTTCTTCTAATCCAGGAACTTCGCATTCCATCGTTACTGCTTTAAATGAGGGAAACAGTACTGCAAGCGGCTTCGCCTCGCGATGTTTTCTGTGACGAAGCATTGCGACCGCTTGATCATTTCTTGCATCGACAATTAAATGAAATCCGCCAAGACCCTTTGCAGCAACAATTTTTCCTGAACGAATAAATTCCGTCGCTCTCCACATTGCCTCGTGGCGAGAGGCAACGACCTTTCCAGCATCATTCCATAATTCCAAATGTGGACCGCATCGTGGACACGCGTTTGGTTGAGCATGGAAACGTCGATCGAGCGGGTTCTGATACTCACAGCGACAATCGTTACACATATCAAACTTCGCCATCGTCGTATTGTCGCGGTCATACGGAAGCGATTTAATAATGGAAAACCGAGGCCCGCAGTGCGTGCAGTTCGTGAACGGATACAGGAAGCGGTGATTCGTGAAGTCAAATATCTCTCTCAGACATTGAGGGCAGGTCGCTATATCCGCGAGAACTATTGCGCCTTTTTCTCCGGTGGAATCGCTTTCCCTAATAACAAAGTGTTTGTAACCTTGATAGTCGAGCAATGAGATTTCCAATCCCTGAATAAACGAATGCGCCGGCTTCTCCTTTTCAATCAACAAGAGAAACCGGTCGAGCATATCTTTCTCACCTTCCACCTCGATGGAGACCCCTTGCAGTGAGTTTGACACCCATCCATTTAATCGAAGACCCGTGGCAAGCTTGAAGATAAAGGGGCGAAAGCCAACACCCTGCACAGCTCCTCGCACTGTGCATTTCATCCGCTGCAGGGAAACATCTTTTGTGTTATTTAGCGATCTCATGGCTGTGATTGAGAGATTGTTGCTTCAACCAATCAGACCACTCGGCAATACCTTGTCTCGAAGTACATGAAATCTCGAAGACTTTGAGTGACGGATTGATCTTCAATGCGTTTGAACGAAGCATTTCCAGGTCGCAGTTCACGTACGGAACGAGATCAATTTTGTTGATGATGAGAACCGCCGCGTTGCGGAACATAGCTGGATACTTTAGCGGCTTGTCATCCCCTTCGGTTGTGCTGGCAACGACTACTTTCATCGCTTCCCCGAGATCGTAGTTTGATGGGCACACGAGGTTGCCAACATTCTCGATGATGAGTAGTTGAACATTGTTAAGCGACAAGTTCTGAAGCGCATCATTAACTAACTTTGCCTCAAGATGGCACCCACCGTTCGTTACAATCTGCACAACCGGCACATCAAACTTCGCGATACGCTGTGCGTCCAAATCTGTTTGAACATCTCCTTCAACGACAGCTATGTTCAACTGACCCTTCAGATTCTGGAGTGTTTGTTCGAGCACACTCGTTTTGCCGGACCCTGGAGAGCTTACCACGTTGATGACAAACGTGCCCTGCAGCGCAAACAGTTCTCTGTTACGGCGGGCAATCTCATCATTTTTCTCCAAAACTTTTCGTTCAACAGTTATGACGCTCATGAACCCTCCAAACTATCCGCAAGCTCGATCTCGGTTACTTGCAACTCTGTTCCTCCAATTATGGTTGTGTCGGCACCACCGCATTGCGGGCACACAACTACCCCAACAGCACTTGCTGCTGCAACGCCACAGGTATTGCAGTTGATCGTGAATGGGATTTGGTCGATGTGAAGCCTGGCATCTTTAAGGAAGGTGTCCGCGGTTATTGCCGAAAAACAAAACTCTAAGGAATCCGACACAATGCCCGCCATCTCACCGATTTTCATTTTCACCTTCTTTACAACTCCGCGATCAGCAGGCGAAACTTGTTGCTCCACGATTTCGACAATGTTCTGCGCAATAGAAAGTTCATGCATGGCTGATCTTCAGATTCGTTGCGGATGGCTTGTGTTGTAACATTCAACAACCATGCCATGTAGAATTGGTGAAAGAAGTGGGAAGAGCCAGATACGAGCTTGGATTTTCTCAGAACTGAGGATTGCTATGCGGTTTTTGTTAAAAAAGCGAAAGGCGTACCCTATCTCTCCGCTGCTGTGGTGCTTAACAACTTAAGCTCCTGCTCAATCTCGCGGAAGAGGTCAGGAATTCTTCGCACCACCGACTCCGAGAGCCCAACACCAAAATCAAACGACTCTCCTTCGATGCCGTACAACATCAGCGTTATGGGAAGTTGATTCATCTGTCGTGCAAGCTCGACCGCTTCGCTGACGCCGAATGTGTGGCTGGATGAGTTGAACATGTGTTTCGGTATTCGTTCTTCGATTGCATTGATGCGATGCAATGTGCCAGCAGATTCGCCTGAGGAGACAGCATCAACAATCAGAACATGCGCGGCGCCGCTCCACCCCGCGATCAACGATGTTCCTTCGCCGCTCTGTTCGAGAACGCGGACTCCATCATACGAGCGACGACGCAACGCTCTCGCGATGTCAACGCCCAAGCCGTCATCGCTCCTGAATTCGTTTCCAACGCCAATCAACAGAATCGGAGAATGAGAATTGGCGCGTGTATCCATCTCATAGCCACCATTCGTATTAGCTAAGTCATGGTTCGCTGACATTTTTCTTTGGGCTATTCGTTTCCTCACACCTTCCTCACTTGTAACCTCCGCTCCATCTACCAGCCGTAGCCAATCGAAAATGTAGAGCGGAGTGGCACTCCGCTCTACAAATCCGAAATTGATTTCGTCACTCGCCGCAGTGTTACGAGCGCCATCGCGATGAACATCAAAATTACGACGGATGATGCGCGCAAAACGTTCCACTCCATCGTGAGACTTCATTCGCCGTGCGCAATATCGGCAAGCGCAAGATGACTGAAGCCAAGCGCAAGAAGCGAAAGAACGCCGAGCACCATTGACATGCGAATGAATTTCTTCAGGTCGTCCATAAGTTTGCCCTTTCAATGAACTATTGGTTTGTGTTTCGTCTCAATACTCCAACAACTCCAATCCTCCATCAATCCATCACTCCATTACACCATCATATCACCATACGACAGACAGTGAGACCCTTCGCTCCACTCAGGGTTTTGGGTCATATTCCAACCTCACAAAATGTGTCGCGCACGAAATGCACGGGTCGTAATTGCGAACTGCTTGTTCCGTCTTCCATGTCAACTCCTCACGCGGCATATCAATGTTTGCGGCAACGAACTGGCGCAGGTCGTTCTCAATCGTCGGTTGGTTTTGCGCGGTTGGCGGGACAATCTTCGCATCGAGTATCGTCCCGTCATCGGCGAGTTTGTAGCGATGATATAACATCCCTCGGGGCGCTTCACTCGCGCCGAAGCCGATACCTGCGCGCACGGGAACTTCAATTGCTGGATGTTCCGGCATTTCATAATTCTCGATGATACGAATCGCTTCATCGTACGCGTGCAAGGCTTCAATCGAACGAACGATGATGCTCTTAAATGGATTCTTCACCACAGGCTGAATGCCGACATCCTGCGCAACCTGTTTCGCAATCGGCGAGAGCTTGTCGAACTCAAGATTGAACCGCGCAAGCGGACCGACGGAGTAGTTTCCCTTTCCTTTTTGAACTGAATGTAACGCATTCGAATGTGCGATGTGCCGTTCTTCAAAATGGAATTCATATTCTCGAATCGCACAATCGAGTCCGCTGCTTGACACAACTCTTCCGCCCATCAGCGGATATTCCGTTGGATGACTGAGCGAAACGAAATCGTAGTCAACCTCGAAGTTAGGAAACTCAAATGTGCTGACGAGATTCGCTGTTTCAATTGCGGCGTCGCGTCCCCACTTCAGCCGCTCCATCATTCGCATCAGCTCAAGCTTCGTCGGCACTTTGTAAAACCCGCCAACTCGAACATTGATCGGATGAATCTCTCTTCCTCCTATCATGATCATAATGTCGTTGCCAATTTTCTTCATCTCCAATGCCTTCTTTACAAGATCAGGTTTATCTTTCGCAAGGAGAATGGCGTCTTCATAGCCGAGAAAATCGGGCGCATGCAGCATGTAGATGTGAAGGATGTGACTTTCAATCCACTCGCCGCAATAGAGAAGCCGACGCAGTTCGCGCAATTGACCATCTACCGTAATCCCGAACGCGTCTTCCATCGCGGTCACGGAACTCATCTGGTACGCAACCGGGCAGATGCCGCAGATGCGCGCGGTGATGTCCGGCGCTTCGGAATAATCGCGCCCGCGCAAGAACGCTTCGAAGAATCGCGGCGGCTCGTAAATCTTAAGCTTCACATCCACGACTTTGCCGTCGGTAATTTTGACAAACACCGCGCCTTCGCCTTCGACGCGGGCAAGTTGGTCAACTTTGATGGTTCTATTTTGTGTGCTCATGTGCTTCGCTCTCTTTTCTAAATGCTTCTGCATATGCGTTAAATCCACGGAACATCAGCATGATATCATGATTGTCCACACCGAGTTCTTTGAATTGTTTGCTGAGCGCCGGAGGATTTGGATTTTCCATTGGACCGAAGCAGCCATAACATCCTCGGTTGTACGATGGACACAACGCTCCGCATCCGAATTGCGTGACTGGTCCGAGACATGGCGTTCCATGCGCGACCATAACGCAAACATTTCCCTTCAGCTTGCAGTCAATGCAAACGCTGTGCGTTGGAATGACGGGCTTGCGTTTGTTGAGAAACGCATTGACGACTTCAATAAGTTGATATTTGTTGATGGGACAGCCGCGCAGCTCGAAGTCAACGTGAACATACGAGCCAATCGGCATCGAGCGGTCGAGCGTCGAGATGTGTTCGGGCGATGCATAGACGTAGCGGGTAAATTCCTTTACGTCTTTCCAATTCCGCAGCGCCTGAATTCCTCCAGCCGTTGCGCACGCGCCAATCGCAATGAGCGCCTTGCATTGTTTGCGTATATCACGAACGCGCTCAACGTCATGCGGCGTTGTAATACTTCCTTCCACCAAACCAACATCATACGGTCCTTTTAAGATGCGACGGCTCGCTTCAGGAAAATTTGCAATCTCCACGGCGCCTGCAATCAAAAGTAATTCATCTTCCGCATCGAGCAATGAAAGCTGGCAGCCATCGCAGGAGGCGAATTTGAAGACGGCGAGTTTTGGTTTCTTCACTGGCATATCACAATTCCTTTCTGTCCAACAACGAGCGAATACGAGGGAGCGGAAACACGGGTCCATCTTTGCAGATGAATGTCGGTCCGTACTGGCAATGCCCGCAGAATCCGACTGCGCATTTCATGTTCCGCTCCATCGAAAGAAATACTTGTTCGTCCGACAAGCCGCGTCGTACGAGTTCGTCAATCGTATATTTCATCATGATTTCTGGACCGCATACGTAGGCAATCGTGTTGCGCGTGTCGAGCTTGATGTACGATAGCAGCGACGTGACGACGCCGATATGTCCTTTCCACGACGAGTCGGCGCGGTCAACTGTTACCAACACTTCGATGTTTTCTTCGTCTTCCCATTTCTCCAACTCAACTCGAAACAACAAGTCCAACGGACTTCTGCCGCCGTACAAAATAACAATGCGCCCGTAGTCGTCGCGATTCTTCAGCAATGAATAAATCACGGGTCGCAACGGAGCAAGCCCGATGCCGCCTGTTGCGATGCAAACATCTTTTCCTTTTGCAGCATCGAGATTCCAACCTGCCCCGTACGGTCCGCGTACACCAATGACGTTGCCCTTCTTCATGTGCGCGAGCGCCGCCGTAACTGTTCCAACGCGATGAATCGTATGTTCAATCGTATTTATCTTTACCGGGTCTGAGCTGATGGAGATTGCCGCTTCGCCAACGCCGAACACATAGAGCATGTTGAACTGTCCCGGCAGGAACGAGAACTTCTCGAACGCTTCATTCATGTCGAGCGTCAACGTGAACGTGTCGTCGTTTTCCCAAATGACTTTTCGAACCGTTACGGGATGCGTCGTCATTGGGTCAACAGGCGCGCTGTGAAGGGCTTCGCTTGGGTCTTTCATGACGTCGCTCCCGATGGCGTCATGTCGTAGAGGTCGAGGAGTTGAAGTCTCGTCGCTTCGAGACGTTTTTCCATCACGAGTGCGAGGCGTTTCAACATTTCGTAACCGAACGCCGGGTCGGTTTCGCACTTGTTACGAAGGCATTCCGCGTCCAGCGCGATTGCGCGCGTATCCATCACCGCAACGCCGCTGAAGTGCCAGCGATACGGCGAGATGAGCCACGACCAACCCAAGACTTCGCCAGGTCCAGCCGTTTGAATTCGCAGCACCGCTTTACCAGGCACGTCAATTTCCAATGCGACTCTCCCCGTGCGAATCAAAAAGAACTTGTTTGCAAGCTCACCTTCGCGAATCAAATACGCGTTGTCGGGAAAACGAACGTTCGACGCGCAGCCAATGAGTGTCTGCATGTGTTCATCCGATACGTTGTGGAGGAACGGATGCTGCTTCAGTAAGTCGGTGAGGTTTTCTTTTTCCATTGTTGTCTCCGATTTTGTTCTTTTGACTATTAGGATTTTGAACTTTCTTTTGAGCTTAGAGCTTAAGGCGTTCAAGTTTCTTGAACAACACTCGACTCGCGAATAACTTTCGCCTCCTGAGTTATATCAATTCCAACCGGGCACCACGTAATGCAACGTCCGCATCCCACGCAGCCCGACGTGCCAAACTGTTCATGCCAATATCCAAGCTTGTGCATCATCCATTGGCGGTAGCGTGTTCGCGTTGACATGCGCATGTTGCCTCCTGCAACTTTCGTGAAGTCAGACGTGAAGCACGAATCCCATCGCCGCCAGCGTTCGGCGTGCTCGCCCGTTAAGTCCGTTACGTCTTCAACCGTCGAGCAGAAGCATGTCGGGCAGACCATGGTACAATTCGCGCATGCCATGCAACGCTTCCCGACATCGTCCCATTCGGGATGCTCGACATTATCATTCAGGAGTTGCGCGATGTTCTTAGTGTCGAGAGATTTTCCCATACTTGTTGCAGCCGAAGCCATCGTCTCGACCATTCGTTCAATCTCTTGCGGAGTTGCGTCGCGATGTTCAGCTTCATTCACTATCTTTTCGCCTGCTTCACTTCCCACTTCAAGAATAAAATGATGAGTGCCGACATCAATCATTTCCGTAAGCGAGATATCGAACGTCCCGCAAGGCGGGATCGCTCGCGGTCCCGTATTCATCGAAGCGCAGAAGCAATTGCCGCCCGGCTCTGTGCAATTCACCGCAACGATGAATGTTTGCTTTCGAGCATCAGAATAAAACGCGTCTGCAAACTTCCCGTCGTAGAACACTTCATCATGAATCTTCAGCGCGCTCAACTCGCACGGCCGTACACCGATGAACGCATACTTTGGCGGCGGAGCTTTATGATTCGTCTCGACGGTGAAGCTCTTGCCATTCTTCTTTGCAGAAAATAATTTCAGCCGCGGCGGATACAAAAAATTCTTCCACGATTGCGGACCGACGACGTAACCGAACAACGCATCGTCGCTACGCCGCTCGAGTCTGTACGAAGCAGGACTTTGAATATCGGTCCAACCTTTCGGAAGATTTTCTGACGAAAAGATTTCATCAAGTATTATAGCGCCATCTTTCACGGTCGGACCGACGAGTATAAAACCTTTCCGCCGTAACGTCACAAACAATTGTTCGAGATCTTTATTCTCGATTAGGTACATATTCAACCCTTTGACAAATTATGGGAAGGAACGAATGAAGTCACTCAAAGAGATGGCAGAAGCTATGCCAGTGCAAAAGCAGAAAGGTTTATGAAAAGAAGGAATTTATTGCCGTTACTTCTTGGAGGTTTCTTACTTATGAGAATAAGGAGGGTGTACTTCTCATATTTGAAAAAGGAAAAAGATAATGTATCTTTGTTCAATAAATGGCGTGTTGGTCGAACTTCAGTTCGACAATCTCATCAAACAAAGAATTCATTCATGACTGTCACAGTCCTCGCCTCAATCTTTATCGCTTTCCTTTTGTTTGTTGCTTTCATTGGCTTCAGGGCTGTTATCAAACAAGGAAAGCCGCCTGAAGAACTGAACATGGAAAAGTGTTCTATCTGTCGTGACAAGTTCGACAAGTCGATGCTTGTGGAACGGCAGATCGGAGATTACAAGCTTCTATTCTTTTGTCCTGCCTGCATAACAAAACTGCACAACGAAATGGTGAGCAAGAATTGATTTGCATGCTTGGACCCTTACCGCTGCATTACTTCAAAAACAACTCCGCACTCGGACACAACTCCCTCACCACACACTCGGGACAGTTAGGCGAGCGCGCCTTGCATGTTTTTCGTCCGTGAAGAATCAGCAGCGTGCCGATGTCGATCCATTGCGTCTGCGGGAAGAGCGCCATCAAATCCTGCTCGATTTTTTCCGGCGTGTCAGCCTCCGTGAAGCCAAGCCGTTGCGAGAGGCGATGCACGTGCGTATCAACCACCACTCCTGAAGCGATACCGTACACTTGTCCGAGCACAACACTCGCAGTCTTGCGCCCGACACCCGGCAACGAGATCAACTCCTCCAACGATTTCGGAACCTCTCCGCCAAAACGTTCGAGCAGTCCATTACTGCAGCCCATAATGCTTTTCGTTTTCATCCGGTAGAAGCCCGTCGAGCGGATTTCCTGCTCCAGGTCAGACGGGTTGGCTTCCGCAATAGCCCTGGGAGTCTTGTATCGCGTAAACAACGTCTTCGTCACCTGGTTCACACGTTCATCGGTGGTTTGTGCGGAGAGTATTGTTGCGATCAGAAGTTGAAACGCATTCTGATGATGCAACGCAGTTATAGGCCGGGGAAAATCCTTTTTGAGAAGTTTGAAAATCTTCTGAGCGCGTGACTGCTTCGTTCCAGAAAACTCCTTGGAATATCGTTTCTTTTTGTCAAAGAGAATTTTCTTTCCCTTCTTTGACAGCGCAATACGCGGCTTATCATGGAGAAGCTTTGGCATATGAGAATTATGATTGTTGAGAATTTGAATCAGATGATAACGCCCGAATCAAGGCGAATCCCGAATGAAGCTTATCTTCCTGTCAGAGTTCAAGAGGCGCAAACTTCGCGGTGAAATGCCGCAGCATCGGCGCCTCCTCAGTGATGCGGTAGCCTTTCAATTCATGTCGATGCTCGAACGTTTCAATCACGACTTCAATAACGTAATCGATATGACTCTGCGTGTATACTCTGCGCGGAATTGCAAGTCGCACAAGCTCCATTCGTGCGGGAATCAACCGCTTGTTCTCATCGTACGTGCCGAACATGACGCTGCCGATTTCGACCGAGCGAATGCCGCCGCGCCTGTACAACTCAACGACTAATGACTCGCCGGGATATTCTTCAACGCGAATGTGCGAAAGGAATTTCTTCGCGTTAAGATAAATTGCATGGCCACCCGGCGGCTGAAGAATGGGAACGCCTGCCCTTGTCAGTCGCTCACCCAGATACTCGACCGAACGAATGCGGTAGCGCAGATAATTCTCATCAAGCACTTCGTCAAGTCCCTGAGCAATTGCCTCAAGGTCGCGTCCGGCGAGGCCGCCGTATGTGGGAAATCCTTCCGTGATAATGAGAATGTTGCGCGCATTGAGCGTAAGCGCCTCGTCATTCAGCGCAAGGAAGCCGCCCATATTAACGATCGCGTCCTTCTTCGCGCTCATCGTTGCGCCGTCTGCGTAAGAGAACATTTCCTTCACGATATCTTTTACCGGCACATCTGCATACGCAGGCTCACGAAGCTTGATGAAGTACGCGTTCTCTGCAAACCGGCATGCATCAAGGAAAAGCGGAATGCCGTACTTCTGACACACCTCCTTCGTCTCGCGGATATTCTGCATCGAAACGGGTTGTCCCCCGCCGGAGTTGTTTGTTATCGTGATCATGCAGAGCGGAATATTCTCCGCTCCCGTCTTGCGGATAAATTCTTCCAACGCTTGCACATCCATGTTGCCTTTGAAGTCCGCGATCACGTCCGGATCCTTCCCCTCCGCCGTCGGAAAATCGACGGCTTCGGCGCCCGAGAATTCAATGTTTGCACGTGTCGTATCGAAATGCGTGTTGTTGGGAATGAATTTGCCTTTCCCTCCCATAATTGTAAAAAGAATTTTCTCGGCGGCCCGGCCCTGGTGTGTCGGTATAATGTTTTTCAGACCTGTCAACTGCCGGACTTTATGCTCGAACCGGTAGAAGCTTTTCGCACCAGCGTACGATTCATCCCCTTCCATCATCCCCG
>JBBRUI010000009.1:0-33781 GCA_038247945.1 Bacteroidota bacterium
GGCATCGGGAAGTTGGCCGCGATGTTCTTTCGTTCAAGGAAGGCGCAGTGCAGGCATTGCGCCAGGACCCGGATATTATCGTCATTGGAGAAATGAGAGACCCTGAAACAATTTTCACCGCACTCGAAATAACGGACAGCGGGCACAAAGTGTTTTCAACTCTCCACACGGCGTCCGCGGTCGAAACCATCGACAGGGTTATTGGTGAAATTCCACCGATAGAGCAGGAGCGCGTGCGGCTACGACTTGCAGATACGCTAAGTTGCGTACTTTCTCAAAAGCTCGTCCCCACTATGGATGGAAAACTGACGCTGGCAAAAGAAATAATGCTCATGATTCCGTCGGTGCGGGCTGCCATCAAAAACAACAACACAGGGGAAATCTACCAAATGATGACGGAATCTACTGATATAGGAATGGTAACTTTGGAACAGGATTTGAAGAGACTATATCTGCAGAAGCGTATCTCGCTCGAAACAGCAATGGTAAATGCGAATAACAAGAGGCGCTTGCAACAAATTCTCAATGCGAACGCGATCGGCAACTGAAGAACAAGATGCTCAGCGGACACATGAACAATAATAGTCACCACAAAGTATAGAAGGCGGCGCTTAGATGTCGAAAACAGTGATAGGTCTTTTTGTTGACGGTTTGGAAGTTAAGCTCGCACGCGTTTCTATGAAACGCAAGAAGCTTGTTATCGAAGAACTGCGTTCCGCGACTTTCGTCTCCAAACTGGAAGAGCACAAACCTGCCGAAGCAACCGCATCCCTGAATGACGCTAAAGATCCGTTCAAACTTTCCGAATTGGAAGTCTCTTCGGAGCCAATGGTTTCTTCCTCAGGCGAAGATAACAATGCTGTGTTGTTGGGTCTCCTCTCGAAGTACAAGCCGAAAAGTTACTCGCTTGCATACAGCATCTCCGAACCTTCAATCTATTATCACTCACTCGAAAGCAATTTCGGGCTGAAGGGAAAGAAGTTGAAGAAACGGATTATTGAAGAGCTGAAAAATGTCCGTACGTTCCAGCCAACGCCCGATGCCCTGGATTCAATTGTTACGGACGATGGTAATCTTCTTTGTGTTGTTCGCGAGGATGGTCTCTCTCTCATCAACCTTCTCGAGAACATAAAGGGATTTTTGGGCAACCGGTTGCCGAACATTGCAGGCATCGATAGCTCCGATATTTCCCTCATGAACATGGTCCGGATGAACTACGATCTCCGGCCGGATGAAGTGTCCGTGATTATTTATGTGGGTGTGGAATTCACACGGCTCATATTTATGCGCGGCCAGCACTTCTTCCAGTTCGCGCCGATTCTCAGTGAAGGTTACGATTCATCCAACCTGCAGAACACCGTGTACAGCCGCTTACTGCTCGAGCAGGATAACCTGGGCATTCAGCGTATCAACAAAATTATTCTCACCGGCGAAAGCCGGCGTATTGAGCTGAAGGATTTCCTTCAGCAGCTTCTTCCGGATCAGGAGATTGACTATCTCCGGACACCAAACATTGACCTTACTAATCTGCCGGCCGAACTCCACGATACTGTGTCCGATTATGCGGCTGCGATTGGGGTTGCATGGAAAATTCTGGATGGATCCAACAAGAAATTCTACCATACGAATCTGCTTCCCGACCACATTCGCGAGGGACAGAGAGTGTTCAAACTCTCATGGCACGGATACGTATTGCTCGCAGCAATCTTCGGCTCGACACTTATGTTCACCACGCAGATTCAGAAGAAGGACCGCGAGATAACAGAAATGCGAAATTTGTTAGACGTAAAGACCGCCCAGATCTCCGAGAATACCACCCTGATGAGTTCGATTGCAGAGTTACAGGATCAGCTCGGGAAATACAAAGCGTCGATGGCGTTGTACGATACGCTTGTGCCGGGAGCGGATAAGTTCAGCAAGGCATTTTCGCAGCTCAGTAATGGGATCGATGACCTGAACTCGATCTGGGTAAATGAATTTACGGCAACCGAAGCGGGCCAGGCAACGATGAATGGATTTGCGGTGAACCGCTCAAGAATTCCCCGCCTTTCATCTTTGTTTGACAGGGCACTGCTGAAAGAAGTAACGACGGAAGAAATCCGCGGGGAAACGGTGTACCGATATAAAATTGAAGTGCCGTCTCTAACCTCCAGGTCCAACTAAAAGGATGCATGATGTCATATAAAGTTCGGAATAGTATTGTCCTTGGCGTTCTCCTCCTGCTCATAGTGGGATTGGGAACGTATGTTCGGGCATTTCACCTGCCGAAACAACAGGACGTAATTCAAAAAGAGATTGCCCGCATTGATGAAGAGTTGACCAATACGCCAAGCCTCATCAACGAGTATAACACGTTGAGCGCGACTGTTGCCGACACGAAACAACGTTGGGAAAGCCGCAGTAAGGAAATCCCTGCCGAGGATATAACCGGGCAGACCTACGAGTACTTCAGCAAGTTGATTGAGAAGAGCGGCGGCCTGAAGCTGAACATGGTGTTTGGCGGAGCGCAGGCAAAAGGCAACTACGGTTTCAATGTCTACAGTCTGCATGGGGAGGGAAACTTTGCGAACCTCTATAAATTCATGTGGTATCTCGAGAATGGAAGAAAATTGTTCAAGATCAGCACGCTGTCGATGAAAGGACTGGAAGTCGCGGCAACGGAGAAGAAACCGGAAGCCGAGTTGCTGGTGGCATTCGATATGAATGTGCAGGCATTTTTCGCAGCCATCCCTGATCTTGCGAAACCTGCCGGCGATCAGAGCACGATGCCTAATTATCTTTCACATGACCCGTTCGAACCGGTCATCACTGCGAACTTGCCTCCGAACAAGGAAAACCTCGTGGAAGTTGAGCGTTCGGATCTCAAAGCGGTTATCGCGGGAAAAGCATTTGTCGTCGATCAGAATCAACAATTCAGAACGCTTGAGCCGGGAGACGAGGTATATCTCGGATACGTCACGAACTTATCGCCGAATGAAGGCAAGGTCGAATGCACACTGAACAAAGGCGGCATCATAGAAAAAGTTGAAATGAAAATCCGTTACACAGGAGACAAACCGAGTGTACAAATATTAATGCCGCAACAAGGCACGCAAAAATAAAGTTTGAGGGGAGAATGAAAACAACAAATCTTATCGTAGTAGCTCTATTCGTTTGGGGTAGCGTGACCGGGGTCGCGCAGCCGCTGAATTCTGCCGAGCGGAAAGCGCTGAAAGAGTACACATCACCCGACGAGCTGGTTTCCATCTCGCCGACCGCGCCTCTGGACCGGGCGCTTGGCATTATCAGCGAGGTGAGCCGTCGGTACACCGGGAAAATAATCATCGATCCGGAACGCCGCACGCTTCCTATTGGCGTCGATGTCAACGGCATGCAGTGGCGTAGAGCGCTTGAGACAATTTGCCGCAAAATGAACTTGTGGTATGATGAATTTCCGACGTACTACCAGCTTGCATCGCTGGGCGAGAATAAGGGAAATGATGCCACAGCCGCGGTCATTGGCAATGTCGATATTCAAAAGGAAGTTGCGAACATGAAAAGCCGTGAGGTCAAAATCTCGGCTGTCTTTTTCGAAGTGTCGCTCACTAAACTTCAAGAGGTCGGCATTAACTGGAGTTTTATGAAGAGCAACAAAGATGTCACGGTGAACTCCACATTTGGCGGGGCCGATAAAGTCTCGAATGAAATGTTTGATCTTGCCGTTACGCCAAAGCTGAGCTTTGCAAACATCAGCGCGGTGGCCAAGGTGTTTTCTTCTTATGAACTGGGCGAAGTGCTTTCAGGCCCGCAGCTCGTTGTTCGTTCGGGTGAACGCGGCCGGATTCAGGTGGGGCAGGATTTTTCAATCAAGGAGCGGGATTTCTCGGGTAATGTGCTGGACAAATTCTACAGCACCGGTACAATCATCGAAGTCACACCCCAGGTTATCAATGAAGGTGGCGTGAATTTCGTCCGCCTGAGAGTTGATGTTGAACGAAGTTCTCTCGTGCCCGCAGCAGGAAGTACGATTATCAATAAAACAAAAGCAAGCACCGATGTTCTGCTCCTTGATAGTGAGGAAACGATTATCGGTGGGCTTTATAACAATGAAGTATCGGAAGTCCGCTTGGGAATTCCTGTTCTGAAGGATCTGCCGTGGTATGTGTTTGGTCTGCGGTATTTATTTGGCTACAACAAAGATGAAATCAGGAAGAAGGAGTTGATCATACTTCTGAAAGCGGAACTGGTCGCTCCGTTGCAAGAGCGCATAACACAAAAAGTAAAGGACGACGGAGTCTACCAACAATGGCAGGATGGCGTCCAACGTCAGGCCGACCACGTAACAGGCGGAGGAGGAAATCGCTAACATGAAAAAAATCTCTTTAGGATTCATATGGCTTGTTGCGTTCGCGGTAGCGTTGAACGCATGCAGTAACGATACAGGAGGACCGAGTGCGGGAGTTGCAGTAGTGAGCGGGTTTATAAAAGACGCGAGCACACGCACTCCTTTGAGCGGCGTAGCAATTGAAGGCAGAGCAGGCACAACGGTCAGCACAAACACCACAACGGATGCACAGGGCCGGTACGAACTGCGCTTCGAAGTTGATAGTGCTATGTCAGCCAAGATCACCGTTCGAAACTTCAACGGCTACCGCGACACGCTTGATATTCCCGTGTCGGTGAAACCAAACGAAGCATTACTAAGAGACATTGATCTCAATCCAAAATCAGTGGTTGTGGGATCGGGCGGAGGCAGCGGGCTTGCTCAGACGATTGCTTTCCTCGGCGCTAGCCCGACCCAGGTTTCAGTCTATGGCGTAGGCGGTCAGGAAACGGCAGTGCTGAGTTTTGAAGTACGCGACTCGCTCGGCCTGCCGATTGACGGTGCCCATGCCATTTCAATTCAGTTCTCGCTGTTAGGCGGCCCCAATGGCGGCGAATACATTTCACCATCCGTGCTCACGACAAACGCAGTCGGCCGCGCATTTGTCGCTTTCAACAGCGGCATTCGTTCGGGCGTTGTGCAGGTTGTCGCGACAGCAAATGCAAACGGCCGGACTATCACATCGGCACCCTCGCGCATAGTTATCAACGCAGGATTTGCGGACCAAACTCATTTCACGATAGCGCCTGAGAAACGGAATTTCCCGACCCTTGGCATCGCGGGAAATACTCTGCCTGTAGCGGTGATTGTCGGCGACAGATATTCGAATCCGGTTGTTCTGAACACGGCGGTGTATTTCCGCAGCGGAGCAGGAGTGATTCAACCGACAGTCTTCACGACGATTGATGGATTAGGATCTGCAAATCTTATTAGCGGAAACCCGGCGCCTCTCGGGCAGTATGGTGCGCCTCCGTACGGCGATGGATACCATTACGTGGTTGCCCGCACCGTGGGTCAAAGCGGCAGCCCAGTGCAAGACAGCGTGTTGATTCTCTGGAGCGGGCGTTCACAGATTTCGAATGTTACTCCCGGCACGTTCAATATTCCCAACGCCGGATTTCAGGAATTCACGTTCAGGGCATCCGATGCTTTAGGCCATCCTCTGGCAGCAGGCACAACAATTTCTGTTCATGCAACTGTTCCACCGCCACCGGATCCCAATGCGGCAGTGAACCAGGTGCAGCTCGGGTTCGGCCGCGATGGTGCAATTATACTCGAAGATGTTATTTTCTCCGGACCTGGTACTACGGATTTCACTTTCAGATTGAGCGACGGTTCACCGGTGATAATTCAAACCACCGCCGTCTCGATCTCCATTGCTATCGAGGGAAGCAACGGTACTGCGTTCGCGAATCTCAACGGAAACGTACAATGAGTGTTTGAACCATCACCGCCACGCCACAAAGCCTCTGCAGATTTTTTTTGCAGAGGCTTTTTGTTGGAGTTTCCCCAAAACAGCGACAAAGCCGAATGAAGTTTTTTGCTTTTTCCAAAGCGACTTCACCCTCCGCCAAAAGGGAAAGCACGGCGGACAGGCAAACCTCTCCTGGGAGGAGAGGGGCTTTATCACAAGAAAACTTCGTGCAACCTTCGTGTCTTGGTGCCTTGGTGGCGAGCTTTTTTGCTTTTTAATTTGGGTAATGTCCTCGGTCCTGCAATTGATTTTGCCGCCCTATTCCTTTAGCTTGCTAAACAAGATTTTTTCAATTGCGAGCAGAGAATGGCGAAGCGTTCACCTTCATCTACCTTCAACAAAGATTTAATCATCATTCGCGGAGCGAGAGTTCATAATCTCAAAAATGTGAACCTTGATCTGCCGCGAAAAAAATTCATTGTGTTTACCGGTGTCAGCGGATCGGGAAAATCCAGTCTGGCGTTCGATACGATTTATGCCGAGGGGCAACGGCGGTATGTGGAAAGTCTTTCGTCGTACGCCCGGCAGTTTCTGGAGAGAATGGATAAACCCGATGTGGATTTGATTCAGGGGATAAGTCCGGCGATGGCGATTGAGCAGAAGACGAATACAAGAAATCCGCGTTCGACAGTCGGAACCACGACGGAGATATACGATTACTTGCGCCTGTTGTTTGCACGCATCGGGAAAACGTACTGCTACAACTGCGGCAGGCTGGTCACACGCGATACGGTGCGGACGGTTACAGAAGCGCTCGAAGCCGAAGCGAAAACAAATCCGGCAGAGAGCGGCTTGAAGCTGTATGTAACATTTCCGCTGCCTCAACACGAGAAGGAATCACTCGCCGACGCTCTCGTCAACCTTAAGAAAGAAGGATTTTTTAGAATTGTAGCCGGCGGCGAAATCCTTGATCTGAATGAGCAACAGATCCCCAAGGCAATCAAGGCAAAAGATGTGCGGGTGTTGGTGGATCGGCTCATTTTCAAGTTGGGAGAAGAGAACAACCGTGTTGCAGATTCCATTGAAACTGCATTCGGCGCCGGAGGAGGAAACGCAGAGGTATTTCTCCTCGCCAATAACAAGACGCTGACGTTCAACCAGAATTTTGAATGTTCGACATGCAACATAAAATATGAAGAGCCTGATCCGCGGTTGTTTTCATTTAACAATCCTTTCGGCGCGTGTCCGGAATGCCAGGGATTCGGCCGGGCAATTGGAATTGATATGGATTTGGTAATCCCCGATCGGACGAAAACTCTGCGCGATGTGGCGATCCAGCCTTGGACCACGCCGAAATTCCGGGAGGTTCATCGCTCAATGGTTTCGATTGCGCGCCAGGCTCATCTGCGGCTTGATGTGCCCGTTGCCGATTTGAATGAGGATGAACGTGAAGTTCTCATGAATGGGTACGGCGACTTTGCGGGGATCAATGGGTTTTTCAAACTGCTGGAACGGAAATCGTACAAGATTTATTATCGGGTGATGTTGAGCCGGTATCGCGGCTACACAACATGCCCGACATGCGGCGGTGCCCGCCTTCGCAAAGAAGCGCTGGCCATAAAAGTTGACGAGATGAGAATTTCAGATATCGTAGGAATGACAATAGAGCGCGCAAGAATTTTCTTTGATGGCCTCACGCTTACCCGGTATGAACAGGAGATTGCAAAGAGAATTCTTGAAGAACTTAGAAAGAGGCTGGCATATTTGAACGAGGCCGGTATCGGCTACCTTACGCTCGACCGGCTTTCCAGCACGCTCTCGGGCGGAGAGTCGCAACGAATCAATCTCGCAACATCTCTCGGCTCTTCTCTTGTCGGGGCGTTATATGTGTTAGATGAACCAAGCATTGGCTTGCACCCGCGGGATAACGGACGGCTGATCAATATTCTCAAGACATTACGCGATGTGGGCAATACCGTCATCGTAGTCGAACACGATATCGATATGATGCGGGAGTCAGATATTATTGTGGATATGGGACCGAAAGCCGGCGAATTGGGCGGGGAGGTCATCTACAACGGGCCATCTCAAAAAATTGTGAAGGATGAAAGATCTTTGACAGGAAAATATTTGAGCGGCAAGCTGTCAATTCCAATCCCTCTTACAAGAAGAGAAAAAAATGGTTCGGCAATCACGATCACAGGAGCCAGAGAAAACAATCTCAAAAATATCGACGTGTCGATTCCTCTTCACATGCTTGTTTGCATCACTGGTGTCAGCGGAAGCGGCAAGAGTACTCTCGTTCACGACGTTCTCTACGCCGGCCTGAAGAGACTCAAAGGAGAGCCGGTGGAGAAAGCAGGTAAGTTCACTTCGATTGAAGGGAGCGAACAGATCAGCAACGTGGAGATGGTTGACCAGTCGCCGATCGGGCGGACGCCGCGTTCAAATCCCATTACCTACATACAGGTCTTCGATCATATCAGAAATCTTTTTGCCAATACGCAGGCGGCGAGAATTCACGGTTTCGCACCGGGTCATTTTTCCTTCAACGTGCCGGGCGGTCGGTGTGAAGCATGTGAAGGCGACGGCGTTGTAAAAGTGGAGATGCAATTTCTTGCAGACTTGTATCTGCAATGCGATGTGTGCAAAGGAGCCCGCTACAAAAAAGAGATTCTCGATGTCTTCTACCACGGGAAAAACATCACCGATATTCTCGGCATGACAGTCTCGGAAGCGATTCAGTTCTTCAATGCAGATGTTACAGGAAGGAAAGTTGCACACCGGTTGCGGGTGCTGGAAGATGTCGGGCTCGGTTATATACGGCTTGGTCAATCCGCAACATCTCTTTCTGGTGGCGAGGCTCAACGCATCAAGCTTGCTGCTCATCTGAGCGCGCCGCAGCGTAACACGCACACGTTATTCATCTTCGATGAGCCAACCACAGGTTTGCATTTCGATGATATCGCAAAGCTTATCTCATGCTTCACTGCGTTGATTGACAGCGGCAATTCGGTTGTCATCATCGAACACAATCTCGACGTTATCAAATGTGCAGACTACGTAATTGATTTAGGACCGGAAGCGGGAGAGGGAGGAGGAGTAATTGTCGGGGAGGGAACACCGGAAGAACTCGTGCGTGTCAACGGATCGCACACAGGAAACTTTTTGAAACCTTTCTTACGTCACTGAACTTTAATGACTATTGTCACAGTTCTTGGAACGCGTTCGTATTAAATTATCCACGCAGCAGTAATTGAAAGGCATTGGTACTTCGTCGGATTAAGGGGAGATCCCAGGGAGTGCTGATGCCTTTCGCCATTCTAGAAACCCAGTTGAAAAGCCCCGCTAAAAGAAAACCACCAAGACTCCAAGGCACCAAGCTTTTTGAAATATGTACCACGAGACGCTTTTTCCCAAATGAAGACTTGGCGTCTTGGCGGTAATTTTTCTAACGATGGGTTTCCGTCCACGTCTCTAGGCGTGGTAAGCTTTGCGTTATGGAGTTTCCGACCAAACTTCTAGTACGCCATCCCGACATTCAACGTAATAAAGAAACCGCCGAAATCTTTTTTCCTTGCCGCGATTTCACCGGTCGATGTATTGTATAACGACGGGAGGCCGTTACCAAAGAGGTATGTGAAGTAATACCGGAAATTTACGCCGAAGACACTTGCCTTCTCCGTTCCGAAGTTGGCTCCGACCCCGATGAACGCCGATGCCGTGTAGTGCGCCTGTCCTTTTCCTAAACTCTTAAAGAATTCAATTTGATTGGACTGGGTGCTGATCGGATTGCCGTTAGCATCACGGACAATCGTGATTTCGGTAAATGGCGACGAAAAAATCATTGTCGGACCCGCTCCGACATTTACGAAAGGCCGGAAGTTATCCGTGATGTCTTCGCGAAATAATCTGTATTGAAGTCCGAATGTGAGAGGCATGACCATGAACCGTCGCAGCTTACCCGGAACGTACGAAACCCCGTAATAATAATCGTACTGTTCGAACTCCCGCTCATCCTTCGCCTCTGAAATAGAAAACATGGCAAAGCCAAACAAATCCTCCGTAAGCTCACGCCGGTAAAATGTCCCGAGTCCGAATCCATCATTCGATATAAGGACATCCAGGCCCCAGGCATTCCGAAAGTTTTCCTGAGCAGCAAGAGGTTCGGCAGAGGACAAAATCGTGGAGTCCGCTTCCGCAAGCATCATTGATTTTGAGGATTGATTGCCGGGAAATGCAGCCTGAAATGCAAAAATAACGGCTGCCGTTGTTAAGAAGAAAAGCTTGTTATTCATGTTAACCCCTCGATTTCGTTCGTCACTTCTGTCTCTAAAAAATGTAATTTCTTTGGAAGTCAGAAGCAATCAGAGGACCCGAAAGATTCCAAACTTCAGGTAGCGTGTTTCAGGCATGGCGGGCAATGCGGGATGGTCGGGTGCTGCACCGCGCCAATCGAGGAGTTGAACACAACGCGAATGCTTTCTTGCGGATGAATCGATGACTTCGAGGAATACTTCGGGTTCAATATGATGGGAACACGATGCAGTGAGAAGGATGCCGCCTTTTTTCAGAACTGCGAAGGCGCTTGTGTGTAAATCTCTGTAGCCTTGCTTTGCGGTTTGAACATTCTTTTTTGATTTCGTAAAAGATGGAGGATCGAGAATGACGACATCGAAGCTTTTCCCTTCCGATGCAAGCCGGTTCAGTTTCTCAAACACTTCCGCTTGTTCGAATGCAACGTTCGTCAGCCCGTTCAGGCGCGCATTATCTTCCGCCCTCCGAATTGCATCAGCGGACGAATCAATAGCGTGCACCATTTTCGCACCGGCCTTTGCGGCATGAAGCGCGAACCCGCCTTCGTTACAAAAACAATCGAGCACGTCGGAATCCTTGCTGAATCGTCGCACCGCTAATCTGTTTTCCCGCTGATCGAGAAAGAATCCTGTCTTTTGTCCCTCAAGAACATTCACGGTGAATTTCAAGTCCCCGTCTTCGATCACCGTCGGGCCGATGGAACCGCGCAGCACTCCCTTTTTTTGTGGAAGCTTTTCCAGCTCACGAAGTGACGATTCGTTTCGTTCGACTATTCCCTTCGGATGCAAGAGAGATTCAAGAGCATTGCAGATCATGCCAAGCCGGATGTCCATTCCATAGGAAAATGTCTGAACGGAAAGATACTCGTTGAACTTATCCACGATAAGCCCGGGAAGAAAATCGCCTTCGCCATACACGAGGCGAAAAGTTTCATTACCGTTGTACAATATGCGTCGAAGCTCGAGGGCTGTGGAAAGGCGTTCGGCAAAAAACTGTTCGTCGATTTCCCGAATAGCAGAGGAAAGCAGCCGGAACGAAATGAGTGAGTGGGGATTGTAGAAACCGATGCCAAGGGATTTGCCGCTCGCTGCGATAAGCTCCACCACGTCGCCGATTTCCGGCGCGCCCTTTACTTCGCGGATTTCGTTGCTGAATACCCACGGGTGGCCTGCTGCGAGACGTCGTTCTTCTTTATTGCGGAGGATAACTTGCTTGGCGAGGTGGTCCATTCTGGATTCAAGGTATCAAGATGAACGGCGAATAGCAAGAAACATGGCTTGGAATGAATCAAAAATCTAAACTGAAAAATTTCACGACGCCTGCGTGCCGTAACGCGCACTTCGGCGTGCAGGCACGACGACACAGCGACACGAATGTTTCCCAAAGTGTTTTTGAATTTTCACGTTCCGTGCGTTCGTTGATACTCGCGGCAGTTCTGGTTATCTTTTGTTCGACAAAAAACATTTCTCCTATGCGAGATCACCTGTGTTAGTGAAACCTGAAGACCAGCCTCCGTTTCTTCGCAACCTGGCGCGCTATGGCGTTCCATTCGTAATTCTGATTTTTTACGCCACCGCCTCACTGTACTTCGACTATTCACCCGATGAGTTATTCAAAACCGTTATCAACGTCCGAGACTTCTCGCCGGGATCGTTGTGGGAAGTTTTTCTGTCGCTCGGAAGGTTGTTCAATTTGGATTTGCTGCTGACTGCAAAAATTTTCAGCTTGTTATTCACATGTCTTGCAATTCTGCTTTCTTATCTCATCGCTCAGGAAATCCTGCACGACTATCTGCTGTCATTTTGCGTAACTCTCACATTGTCCATGCAAGCATGGCTATTGGCGCTTGCACCCGCGGGCAGCGGATGCGGGTTTGCGCTGTTCCTCACGCTCGCCGCAATATTCTTTCTTCTCCGCAATGAGTATATTATTGCTACAGTTTTTGGCAGTCTGGCCGCGCTAACGGCATGGCAGGCGGCAGCAGTGGTGTTGATTATTATGGTAGATGTGTATCTGAATTCCGTTGACAAACGGCGGGCAACAAAACTAATGGTGAGTGTTGTGTTGATCTTCTTAGCCATTTCTCTTCCCTGGATTTTGTTTTCTACACAAACCGGAAATTTTCTGCCTTCTCTTAACGAGATGCCGGGGATCATCGGAGGGCAGGCGCTAGTTGGGATGTACATTCTGAGCGGACTTGCCGTTGCGGGAGTTATCTATGTGCTGATCCGTGAGCGGGAAGAGTTGCGTGTCCACACAGCCGTAGTGTTGTGGATTGTATTGTCGCTTGCTCTCAACGTCTGGTTGTTGGCCGCTCCATTGATTGTTGTGTACGGATTTTTCGGATTGCAGAAAATCTCGTCGAACGTTTCAGAAGCAGCCCGCACGTACGTTCTCGCTTTGGTGCTAACAACCGGACTTCTCCTTCATCATCAGTTTCTTGCATTTCCACAATTACGCGCGGCGATGCACGAATCTATTGAGGAAACAGAAGAGTTGAAAGCAATCGCTTTGTGGCTTCGCACGAACGTCCGGGATGATGAACATATTCAAATGCCGGATGGCCATGAAGGCGTACTCCGGTTTTATTCGGAACGCATGACCGGTGATGCCAATGCATCATATGTCGTTTCCACAACCGTGAACATTCCGAATGCCGTGTTGGCGTTCGATCCAACGCGGGAAGTGGTTGGCCTCCGCGCCGCTTCCGCTCACTCTGCAGTCTGGAGGAGGAAATGAATAAGTTCTTGCTGTTCATTCTTCTGATTGCGGAAACCGGATTCGCGCAAAGTAGCAGCACGATGCTGCGCGGGCTGGCGGTCTATGGCGGGCACGATGAAGGGAATTTTCCCGCCGTGGTCCGCGCCAAGGTGGATGAAGACGGCAGATTTCTTGGATCATCCCCGGTCATTACGATTCAGTTTGATATTCTTGCCGACACGGTTCCCGATCTGAAGATTCGCTTCTTCCATTGCAATCGTGATTGGGTTGTGGATGAGAATCTCTTTGTCAACGACAATAACCACAACACGTCTTTCTATTTGGATTATAAAACTTCACCCGGCGGCGTGAAAGGATACAGTTATCGATTCACTAATTCGTTTCCTGATCGTGACGATGCCGTTCGGTTTGAATATTCAGGCAATTGGATTTTCACTATTCTCGACAAGAGAGAAACTGTGCTTGCCGCGGGACGTTTTTTTGTGGTAGATGAAATCAGACCAACGTCCGTTTTTGTGTCGAACGATTACCTGACGGCAAATTCATCTCCATACAATCAAATCCACAAAGTGGTTGTCCGGGTGAAATTGGCGGACGAGATCGACGGTGCGCGACATACAACCGTGGACATGTATCAGAACCGCAGAGTGTACGCTCCGTTTAGAATCGATACGTGGGACAGGGATCCCTATACGTTTGTTGAAGGGCATAACACCGGAGAACGGATTTTCAAAATCTCGAACATCATGCCGGGCAATGAATACCGCGTATGGGATCTCAGCAATGTGACGCGATACCCCAACGCGGCCCTGGTTCGCAACGTGAACGGCGCGGATCAAATGCGGCTGTTCTGGAGAACGGGTGCAGACCATAACGGCGAAGCAGTGCGCAACACATTTACGGGAATAAACTCCGACTATCTTGAGATTCTCTTCCGTCTGGACATGACGTCAACGGATTACCGGTCAGTTACAAGCGGCGGAAAAGAAATATTCCTGGCGGGGGAATTCAATTTCTGGAACCCGATGAAAGATGATGCGCTCGTATACTACGACACCGAACGCTCGTACGTTGTAAAAAAGATTTTACGCCGGGGCATTTATGATTATCAATACGTCACCGGCACATGGGATGCCTCGCGCCGGCAGATGATCAATCAGAATTGGTTGGCGATAGAAGGCAACGACTGGCGGACAACTAACACATACACTGCATTCGTTTACTACAACGATCTGCGGTTCGGCGGGTTCGATAGAATTGTCGGGATGGTGCACGGAAACAGCGTGCAGGATCTGCCGGGATCATACTGAGGGGATAAGGTCATGAGAGAATCAAAACGATCTGTTAGGTTTGCGTAACATCAGTAACCAATGAAAGACATGGATGAATTCTCTTAACATCGGCGTTATCGGAACGGGACATCTTGGTGCGCTACACGCCAAAATGCTTGCAGAAATTGAAACAGTAAAACTCAACGCCGTCTACGATGCCGACGCAGAGAAGGCGAAGAAAATTGCTGCCGAGTTCAATGTAGTACAAAGTACGAGCTACGAAGAACTGTTGAACGCAGTTGATGCAATCACAATTGCAACGCCGACCTCGACACATTTCGAAGTTGCAAAGCTGGCGTTGCAACATGGAAAACATGTCTTCATAGAAAAGCCGATCACGGAAACTATTGCTGAAGCCGATGAACTGATCCGGCTCGCGAAACAGAACAGCGTCCTGATACAGGTGGGCCACATTGAGCGGTTCAACGCCGCAATTCTCGCGGTGGAAAAATATAACATCGATCCGGTGTTCGTCGAGTCGCACCGGCTGGCGCAATTTAATCCACGCGGGACGGATGTTGCGGTGGTGCTCGACCTGATGATTCACGACATCGACATTATTCTCAGCTTTGTGAAATCGCCGGTCGCGAAGATTGATGCGAACGGCGTCGCGGTTGTCTCCGACAGTGTTGATATTGCAAACGCCCGCATACAGTTTGAAAACGGTTGCGTTGCGAACGTTACTGCAAGCCGCATCTCACAGAAACAAATGCGGAAGATGCGTTTGTTCCAGAAAGACGCGTACATCTCGATAGATTTTTCAGAGAAGCACTCGGAAGTTTTTCGTCTTGTTGGGGATGATGAACCAAGGACGAAGGGCGCTATGATGCTCGGGCAAATCGATTCAGCGAAACATAAACGCAACATTGTTTATGAGCTTCCGAAAGTTGAAGAAGTGAACGCGTTGAAATATGAATTGCAATTGTTTGCAAAAGCAATTCAAACGCATACCGAACCGCCCGTCACGGGTGAAGATGGAAGACGTGCTCTTGAAGTCGCTCATATTATCATGGAGAAGATCAGTCAACAAACGATGCGCTTATAACTGCATCGCAGGAAATTTCCTCAATACTTGAACCGCTTCTCCAAGAACTCCTTCGGACGGGCGGTTTTTTTAAAATGCTAACAGTCAGGGATAAAATAGAAATTTCAAATCCGTTGCTTCGTCAAATCGGAGCGCTTGCAGATACGCATGGCCTTGAGGCATACGTTGTCGGCGGCTATGTGCGCGACTATTTGCTCGAGCAGGGTGATAAGGATATCGATATACTCGTGATTGGCGATGCTGTTCAGTTTGCGAGAATCGTGGCGGAAAAGCTGGGGACCGAAACCGTCGTCGCGTTCGAGCGCTTCGGGACTGCAATGGTTCCAATCAACGGAGGCAAAGTTGAATTCGTCGGCGCACGCAAAGAAGCCTACGATCCCGGTTCGCGTAAACCGCTGGTCACCGGAGGAACGCTGCATGACGATTTGCTTCGACGTGATTTTACATTGAACACTCTGGCGGTAAGCATCAACAACAACACGTTCGGAGTGTTGCACGATCAATTCAATGGCATTCAGGATTTGCAAAACGGAATACTTCGCACGCCCCTCGATCCTCTCAAAACATTTGAAGATGATCCGCTGCGTATCATGCGGGCGATTCGTTTTGCCTCCCAGCTCAAATTCAAGATCGAGGAGAATACCTTCGCTGCGCTGAAGACGATGAAGGACCGGCTGAGCATCATTTCGCAGGAACGCATCACCGATGAATTTCTGAAAATCCTCAAAACCGATCAACCTTCAATCGGGCTGCGGCTGATGTTCGACACGGGAGTTATGCATATCGTGTTTCCGGAAATCGCCGCGATGGCGGGCGTGGACCAGCGGAAGGATCATCACCACAAGGATGTTTTCCTTCACACATGCATCGTTGTCGATAATATCGCCCGGACGACGGAGAATGTATGGCTGCGTTTTACGGCGCTCGTCCATGATATTGCGAAACCGCGGACGAAAGCTTTTAAAGAAGGAACCGGGTGGACATTTCACGGCCACGAAGAACTCGGTGCGCGGATGATGAAATCAATTTTCCGAAAGCTCAAGCTGCCGCTCGATCCGCTGCCGTACGTGGAGAAACTTGTCCGCCTTCATTTGCGCCCGATGGTTCTTGTCGATGAGGTCGTTACTGATTCTGCAGTCCGGCGGCTTGTGTTTTACGCGGGGAACGACGTTGACGATTTAATGAAGCTTTGCAGGGCTGATATTACATCCAAGAACCCGAAGCTTGTGGAAAAGTATCTCCGGAATTACGACATTGTAATGCAAAAAATTATTGAAGTAGAAGAGAAAGACCGCTTGCGCAATTGGCAACCGCCGGTACGGGGGGAAGAGATTATGGCGGCGTGCGGGTTGCAGCCGGGGCGGGCGGTCGGCATATTAAAGAGTGCAATTGAGGAAGCAATCCTGGATGGGAAGATTCCCAACGAGCACGACGCGGCACTTGAGTATCTTCTTCAGGTAAAGGATACAGTGCTGGATCAATCAAAAAATTCATCGGTTAAAACCGGAAGGGATTGAAACATTTCACTGCCTGCATCGTTTACAAAGGTGTTGGTGCTGAAGCTTCCAAACCCCTTTCCTATTAGAAACATCCAACAAAGGAGTTAGATATGCGAGTTATGAAGTCCATAGCCATCATCGCAGCACTCATGTCATTTGCCGCAATGGTTGCCTCAGCACAGAGCAAGTCTCTCACACTGGATCAGGCGAGGCAGCATGCGCTTGAACGAAACCTGAATGTTGCACAGGCGCAGAACAACATCGAGGCAGCGCAAGCGGGTGTGCTCGCGGCAACGGGCAGTTATTTACCAACGCTCTCTGCATCCGCCGGATGGACACGCTCACAAAACGACGTTCCGCCCGGGACTTATTTCGATCAAGTCACGAACCAGCTCATCACCACCAGCGGACGGACAGTCGGAAATAATTTCAGCACCGGCCTCAACTTGAATTACACAATCTTTGACGGGTTTGGCCGGGAGGGAGACTACACGAGGGCGTCATCGAACTCGATTGCCACCGAACAAACTGCTGTGCGAACGCGGCAGTCGATTGTCTTTCAGGTTGAGAGTTCTTATCTGAACGTTCTCAGAAATGAACAACTGGTAAAGGTGACCGAAGAGAATTTGAAGCGCGATCAGCGACAGTTGGAGAGAATCACAGAATCCAATCGCGTGGGCGCGCTCTCGCGGGCGGATGTGTATCGCCAGCAATCTCAAACAGCCGCCGATGAACTTGCTTTGATCAATGCACAGAATAATTTCAACAAAGCAAAAGCTGATGTGCTCGCCCTGATCGGGTTGGATGTGAACGAAGAGTACATCATCGCGGACCCATCGATTTCTTTGGAAATTGCACAGTCGGAGTTGGAGTCGACAACCGCACAGTACGCAAGCTTCAGAGCTCTGTCTCAAAAGGCTATCGAGAAGCGTCCTGATTATGCCGGAGCGACGGAATCAGTAAAGGCTGCTGAGGGTGGTGTCTCGAGTGCTCGCAGCAGCTATTTTCCGACGGTCAGTGCCTTCGCAGGGTACAATATGAACGGGCGTGAACTTTCCAAAATCTCCAATCAGAAGAATACGAACTGGGGCTTGAGCTTGCGCTGGAGTCTGTTTGATGGATTCGGAACGAACTATTCACTGCAAAGTGCCCAGGTGCAAAGGAAGAATGCTGAACTTTCGCTTCAGCAAACCGAACGCAATATCAATGTTGAAGTGAAAAAAGCCCTGCTCGATATGGATGCCGCACGGAAAGCCTACGAGGTGAGCGTCAAAGGCTTGATCTCTGCAACGGAAGACAGAAAAATTGCTGAAGAGCGGTACAACCTTGGTGCGGGTACACTGCTAGACCTGCTGACCGCGAATGCCGGCCTCGTCAACGCACAGGCAAATAAAGTCAACTCGGTCTATAACTACATCATTGCAAAGCGCAATGTCGAATACTCGATTGGCGAACGGACATATTGAAAATAAACGCTGAGTCCCGCAAGGTGGGACTCATCAGAATTTACAGGAGGAATTAATGGCAACAAACGGAAAGAAAACCAGGAAGAAGATTATCATCTTCTCCGCAATTGGTCTGGTTGCAATTGCTGTGGCGGTCGTGGTCTTCCTTGGCAGCAAGAAGGAGCCGGTCATCTCCGTGCAAATTGAGAAAGTGAAACGCCACACCATTACGCAGGTTGTAACGGCGACCGGAAAGATCCAGCCCGAAATACAGGTGAAAATTTCTCCCGAAGTAAGCGGCGAGATTGTCGCGCTCCCGGTGAAGGAGGGACAGCGTGTCCGCAAAGGTGAGCTTCTCATGAAAATCAAACCCGACGTCTATGTTGCTCAGCGCGATCAGGCGGCGGCCGGATTGCTTTCTGTCCAGGCACGGTTGCACAGTGCCGAACCCGAATTCAAGCGCATTGCAGAACTCCAAAGCAAAGGACTCGTTTCCCAGTCTGAATATGATCAGGCGCGTGCGAATTTTGAAGCGGCAAAAGCGAACTACGCCCAGGCACGCGCATCCTTAAGCCAGTCAAACGAGAGTCTGCAAAAAACAACCATCGTGGCGCCGATGGATGGAACGGTGAGCCAGTTGAACTCACGCCTCGGCGAGCGCGTTCTCGGAACGCAGCAGTTTCAGGGAACGGACGTCATGACCATTGCTGATCTCTCGCGGATGGAAGGAAGAGTTGATGTGAGTGAAACGGACGTTATCCGTCTTCATATCGGCGACACGGCAAGAATTTCTGTTGACGCATTCCCCGATAAAAAAGTCGATGCTATTGTGTACGAAATTGCAAATACGGCAAAGTCCAAAGGACTCGGAACGCAGGAAGAGGTGACGAACTTTGAAGTGAAAATGCGCATTGTTGCGCGTGGTATTACGTTGCGCCCCGGTATGTCCATGACTGCTGATGTTGAAACACAGACGAAGCAAAACATACTTGCCGTTCCCATCCAAAGCGTAACCACGCGGGCGCCGAAGATGGAAGGAAAAGAACCGCCGAAAGACGGACAGAGCGGAGATTTCGTTGCCGAGGGTAATCCGAAGAGTGGCAAGATGAAAGATGAGAACAAACCCAAAGAAGTTGTTTTCGTTGTCGAGAATAATGTTGTGAAGGCGATGCCCGTGAAGCGCGGCATCAGCAACGATTCATACGTGGAAATTACCGATGGCGTGAAAGAAGAAATGCAGGTTGTTTCAGGCAGCTACAAGGCGATCAATCGTGAACTGGAAGAAGGCAGCAAAGTAAAGATCGAAGAGCCCAAGAAGCGCGGTCCCCAGGCGGATGACGAGAAAAAACAATCCTGATCAAACAAGGAACCGGCGAGATGAACGTTATTGAACTTAAGAACATCGTAAAAACGTATGACATGGGTGTTGCCCAACAGGTGTTTGCCCTGCAGGGAGTCTCACTAACGATTGCGAAGAATGAATATGTCGCGATCATGGGGCCTTCAGGTTCAGGCAAATCGACATTGATGAATATTATCGGCTGCCTCGATACGCCAACGTCGGGACAGTACCTGTTCAATGGCGTAAATGTGAGTGAGATGGATGACAATAACCTGGCGCGCATCCGCAATAAAGAGATCGGGTTTGTGTTTCAGACTTTCAATCTGCTTGCCCGGTCCGATGCGCTGCATAACGTCGAGCTTCCGTTGATTTACGCAGGCATCTCTTCATCTGAAAGAAAAGAACGTGCACGGCAAACGCTTGAGCATGTGGGATTGGGAGATCGCGGCCATCACAAACCGAATGAGCTTTCCGGCGGCCAGCGCCAGCGTGTCGCGGTTGCGCGGGCTTTGGTGACACGTCCTTCTATTATTCTTGCGGATGAGCCGACAGGAAATCTGGACAGCAAGACCGGTGAAGAAATAATGGGGTTGTTTGAAGAACTTCACAGCCAGGGAAATACGATCATCCTGGTAACGCACGAAGCCGAGGTTGCCGAACATGCGTATCGTGTTGTTCGTGTACGGGATGGAAAAATTGAAAGCGATGACACACTGCCCGAAGAAAAACGTCGCAGCTACACGTTGAAGAAAGCGGTCTAAACCCTGAGTAGTGGATGATCTCCACGCAATTCATCTTCCAAAGATAGTGAGCTTCGTATGCACTTTTGGACTGAAGTAAAAGAAGGGCTCATCATAGCATTTCGGGCAATCCGTACGAACAAAGCCCGCTCGGTGCTAACTACACTTGGCATTGTTATCGGCATTGTGTCGGTGACCCTTATGGCAACCGCCATCGAAGGTGTCAACAGGGCATTCGATAAGAGCGCAGCCGCATTCGGCACGGACGTAATGTATATCGAGAAATTTCCGTGGGTTTCAGGCGACGATTGGGCCTCATTCCGGAATCGACGCGAATTCAAATTGGAATACTCCGACCAGATCGAACGACAGGCGACTTTGCTGGGCGCTGTCGCTCCCACGATGAATACCCGCCGTCCGTTGAAGTTCAACGATAAGGAAATGGAAGGCGCTTTAATCACAGGTACCACAGCATCCTACATCTCAGCGTCGGGCAACACACAGATCGACGGTCGCTTCTTTTCTGATGAAGAATCGAGTGGTGGCCGGCCCGTGTGTGCAATCGGTGCCGTCGTTGCAGAGAATTTGTTCCCCGCGGAGGATCCAATCGGCAAGACGATTCGGGTTGGCGGACATCCATTTACTGTTCTCGGTGTATTCGAAAAGCAAGGCGGCTTGTTCGGTCAGTTCACGTCCGACACGCGGGTGTATGTCCCGATCCATGCATTTCAGAATTACTTCGGCGGCCGCCGCTATGTTATGGTTCAGGTCCGCGCCAGGACAATGAATGTTCTTGAGGATGCAAAGATCGAGGTTGAAGGGATCATGCGAAAGATCCGCAAAGTTCAACCGGGTATGCCCAATGATTTCAGTATCAACCAGCAAGAACTTCTAACTCAAACATTCGGCCCCATCAGCCTCGTCATCTCGGGCATCGGATTGTTCATTACAAGCCTCTCGCTGTTCGTCGGCGGCATCGGTATCATGAATATCATGTTCGTTTCGGTAACCGAGCGGACGAAGGAGATCGGGATTCGCAAAGCGATTGGCGCACGACGGCGAACGATCTTGCTGCAGTTCCTCGTCGAAGCTGCTGCCCTCTGTCTCATCGGAGGATTGATTGGATTGAGTCTTGCGTTTCCTCTCAGCTTGATTGTCGATAAGGTGTTGCCGACCGCCATGCCTATCTCTGTTGTGTTTATTGCCATTTTCATTTCGCTTGTTGTCGGGGTGGTTTCCGGTTTCCTGCCTGCATACCGTGCGGCAAAAATGGATCCCGTGGAGGCGCTGCGGTATGAGTAGCCGAATGATCGACTGGATAAGCCTGAAAGAAAGTTTGGGTATGGCATTGAGCGCCATCCGCGCAAACAAACTTCGTTCGACACTTACACTCTTGGGCATTGTCGTTGGAATATTTTCGATCATCTCCGTCATGACTGCGATGGGGGTTCTGCGAAATTCCATAGAAGAAGGCATCATGCAACTCGGTGCAAATACATTTCAACTTCAGAAGTTTCCTCAAGGTCCCGGCGGGGGTGGCAACCAGCGTTTTCGCTTCCGGAACCGGAAAAACATTACCTACGAGCAGGCAATGCAGATCCGCGAGAAGGCGACACTGGCAGAGGCTGTGGGCATCGAAGCATGGGAGTTCGGAAAGATTGTCTGGTGGAACGGAGAGAAGACGAACCCCAACGTGAGCGTTGCCGGCGAAAATGTTGAAGGCTTGCCGACGAACGATTGGGTGGTAGCAATTGGCCGCGGCATAACGAATGAAGATCTCGACATGAACCGCCGCGTTGCTGTGTTGGGCCAGCCGATTGTCGACAAACTCTTTCCTCCAAGTGTCAATCCGATTGGAGAAAGTATCCGCGTTGACGGATCAATGTATCAGGTTGTGGGCGTGCTTGTCGCAAAAGGCGGTGCGCTGGGCGGTAATCAGGATAATCTGGTTATCACTCCAATTACAACCTTTTTCCAGAAGTACGGCAAGGATAAAGATATTCACGTAATGGTAAAGGCGCTGAACAGGGAAGTTGTGGAGGATGCTATCGAACAATCGCGCATGATCCTTCGTGCAGCACGCCATGTGGCTCCCGGCGATGAGGATGACTTCGGATATTTTTCAAACGATTCAATCGTCAAGCAGTTCAATGAATTTACATTGTATCTTCGTTTGGGTGTTCTGGTTGTGAGTTCGATTGCGTTGCTTGCGGCCGGTGTCGGCATCATGAACATCATGCTCGTCTCGGTTACGGAACGTACACGCGAGATTGGTATCCGTAAAGCCATCGGTGCGCAGAAGAAAGATGTTCTCACGCAATTCATAATCGAAGCTGTCATCCTGTGTCAAATCGGAGGCATCATCGGAGTGTTTGTCGGTATACTTGCGGGGAACGGCATCAGCATCTGGCTCGAAACTCCACCATACATGCCGTGGGATTGGGCCGCCATCGGCCTTGGCGTATGCTCGCTCGTCGGCATCGTGTTCGGCGTGTATCCCGCCTGGAAGGCATCAACGCTCGATCCAATCGAAGCGTTGAGGTACGAGTAAAATCTTCATATATTAATTCCAACCTGTTCCTGCTTTTCGCCGTTCGACCTCCCGGTTGCGAACCGATTCCTCTTTTTTCAAATGGAATTCCTTGTGCTGCGACGAGTTGGCCTAATTGCGAATCTCGTAACGAAGATTGCCCATGGCGTTAAAATCTTTTCAAATGTTCCAGCTCAAAGAGAGCGTGCTGATGGCATTATCTGCCCTCAGAGCAAACAAGCTGCGATCACTTCTTACGCTGCTTGGCATCGTGGTCGGTGTATTCTCCATTGTTGCCGTGATGACTGCAATGGGCGTATTACGCTCAAGCATCGAGCAAGGTCTTGCGGGGCTCGGAGCAAACACATTTCAAATGCAAAAATGGGGCGTGGGAATTACCTCCTCGCATGCCGAGCGATGGAAATGGCGCAACAGAAAGAACATATCGCTGCAACAGGCCATGTATGTTCGTGACCACGTGACATTGGCGAGTTCTGTTGGGATAGAATGTTGGAGCGGCGGCAAAATAGTTTTCTGGCGCGGAGAGAAAACAAACCCCAATGTTGAAATCGGCGGTTATTCTCTCGACGCACTTGTAACCAACGATATGAGTGTTGAAGTAGGACGGGGCATCACCAACGGAGATATTGAAACGCAAAATAGAGTTGTGCTGATTGGTAAAACTGTCGCTGAAAAGCTCTTTCCTCCCGCCGTGAACCCAGTCGGCGAGGATGTCCGCATTGACGGGGTGATGTATGAGATAATCGGGGTTCTGGAATTGAAAGGCGGCGCGCTCGGCCGCGATGAAAACACCTTTGCGATTACTCCTATTACAACCTTCTTCCGGAAATACGGTTCGACGGGCAGAAGCGTAAACATTACCGTCAAGGCGGCAAGCCGGGAGGTGTTCGACGATTGTCTGGAAGAAGCGAAGGCAGCTTTACGCGTTGCACGCAAAGTCCCGCCGGGGGAAGATGATGACTTCGGATATTTCTCGAACGATTCGCTCATCAAAGAATTCAACTCATTCACAATGTATGTTCGTCTTGGGGCGCTGTTCATCAGTTCAATCGCGCTTATAGCGGCCGGTATCGGCATCATGAATATCATGCTTGTTTCCGTTACGGAACGGACGCGGGAGATCGGAATCCGCAAAGCTGTCGGTGCACAAAGGAAAGATATTCTCACGCAGTTTATTGTCGAAGCGATTATTCTCTGTGAGCTCGGCGGCGTTGTTGGAGTGCTCTTCGGCGTGCTGGCGGGGAATGCTGTGGGGTTCTGGCTTGAATGGCCTGCAGTCATTCCGTGGGACTGGGCGGCGATCGGCATTATCACGTGTTCCGTTGTCGGCATTGTCTTCGGCGTGTATCCCGCGTGGAAAGCGTCGACTCTGGATCCTATTGAAGCGTTGCGTTACGAATAATTTGATTTTCGGTTTGAATGTTCTATTTTGGAATTGATCACTCATATCATACGAGGTGCAGATGGATATTCAACAACTTCGAGCGAATGTTCACCAACTTGTGGACGAGATTGATAGTCCGCAAATCCTCGACCTTTTTTACGAGGCTTTGCAATCTTTTCGAACTAAACCTTCAACCTCAGATTTTTGGGACGAGTTTACGGACGAACAGAAACTAGAACTTGAGCGAGCGATCGAGGAGACTGAGAACGAAGAGAATTGGGTGAGCCACGAGCAAGTGAAGCAAGAAGCCCAGCAGTGGCTAAAAGAATAGTCTGGCGTAACCGGGCGCGCGAACGCTATAAGGAAATAATTGGCTTTCTGCGTGCAGAGTGGTCGCAGGCATCGGCAGAGAAATTCGTCCGCATCGTGAACAAGAGACTTGATGTACTCGCCTCGTCTCCACTGATTGGAATGAGGTCTAACAAACGTCCTGAGCTACGGAAGCTTCTTCCTCGTCACAATATATTGGTGTATCAAGTCAAAGGAGACGCGATTTTCCTGCATAACATCTATGACACGAGACGTGACCCATCGACAATCAATGTGTAAAAGGACTGAAGCGTTGCGGTGAATTGAAAATAGTCGTTGTTAGAATTGTCAAACCCACTTGCTTCAATGCAAGTGGGTTTTGTTTTTGTTAGATTGGTGATGCGTTCTGGTTCTTGTCGGGAATGCGCAACCCATAAAGAGATTCCGCGGTGTATGACGTTCCGAAAATCAATTCTTCTTCTCCTGATTTCTTGCGCCGTTTCTTATTCCCAGTCAGATAAACAGCGTAATCCCAACAGCCCTGTCTTCAAGAACTATCGTCCGCCCGTTACCTCTCCGTTACTTGAACAATCCGATGCAACGTATCAACTCTGGCAGGGGTTCCGGGTGCAGCAACAAGCGAACGCCGGCGACGCCATTTCCCAGTTCGAGCTGAGCATCCGATACCTGACGGGACGCGGTTTCAAAGCTGATACGTTAAAGGCCGCATACTGGACTCAAAAAGCGTCGGACCAAAATCATCTTCTTGCCCGGTTCAACCTCGGGATTTTTCAATATAACGGATGGGGCACGGAATGGAATCCGTTCGATTCCTACAGAAATTTCCGCTTCGCTGCCGGGCGCGGCATGCCCGATGCACAATTTGTTCTTGCCCAGTTCCTTACGGAAAATCTTATCGTGCCCAGGGATTGGAATGAGGCGTACCGATTGGTGAAGCTTGCCGCAGACTCCGGTTACGTGCCAGCGAAAGAATCACTGAAAGAATTTGAACGCCGCGGCTATCATTCATCTACAGATACAAATCAACCGGCTTCATCCAGCGATGCGCCGTCGTATTCCGGAACCTTCCAGTTACCGTTCCTTGATTTTTCGCCGGACACGGTTAAGCAAGCACCGGATTCGATTCTGGTGGATGATGTCTTAAAGGCCGCAGTTCTTTCCCCCGGCCAAGGTGTTGAAACGGCTGCAGGTTCAGTCAAAGTCCGCAGTGGAAAACTGGAGGTTGATTCTGCTTCAATCGTCCGCCTGCGCGTAGCCGCAGATGCGGGAAGCCCCGAAGCGCTGACACTGTTGGGACGAATCCGCGAGCAAGCGAAAGACCCGGTTGGCGCTGCAACATTGTACGTCCGTGCAGTCCGGCTGGATTCTCCGCGTGCATCGCGTCTTCTGTACAATCTTATTCAGGAAAAAGATTTCTTCCCGCTTCTAAAATCCCGGGTCAATGCACGCGACAGCGATGCCCTCTTCACGTGGGCTTGTCTTGTCGGATTAGGATTCGACCGTCAGATCACGGACGCGCAAGCACTGCAAATGCTCGAACAGGCTGCATCGAAGAATTTTCCTCAGGCAATAGTGGAACTGGGGTTGTGTTACAATTCGGGCCGGTGGGTGAAACGTGATCAGCGCAAAGCGGAGACGTTTTGGCGGAAAGCTGCAGGTCTTGGCAATAAGGAGGCCGGCACACGACTCGCAATTTTGAAAATTCGTGGTGGGAAAAAAGATTACGAGCCGGCCGTGGGCGTTTTGCAGAAAGCATTAAATGAAGGTTCCATCCTTGCGGAATTTGCGATGGCGTATTGTTACGAAACCGGGACGGGAGTTCAGCAAAACAAAGGAGAGGCGGCGCGGTTATATCGCAGCAGCGGACAGCGGGGAAGCCAGGATGCGTTTAGGGCACTGCAACGCATGTACGATCAACTGAGGCCGCGTGAGAAATTATTCCGGCTGGGCAACTGAATCGTGGGCGTTGTGCGGGAGAGAGAAATAAAACGTCGCACCTTCTTTTGCCTTTCCTTCCGCCCAGATCCTTCCACCGTGGCGCTCGATAATGCGATGCGCGATCGCCAATCCCACCCCTGATCCCTCGTAAAGCGCTGTGCTGTGAAGTCGTCGGAACATCTGGAACAGGTGCGGTGCATCAGCCATTGCAAAGCCGACGCCGTTATCACGGACAAAATAAACATTGTGCATCCCGTCTGTTTCGCCGCCAAATTCAATTCTTGGGTTTTCAGTGAACCGTGTGAACTTAATGCTATTGGATAAAAGATTGACGAGCACCTGGTGAATCATCACACGGTCTCCGTGCGCCTGTGGTACAGGCTGCAGCACAAAGTCTACTTCACGCAGCATATACGTCGGCTGCAGCTCATCCAACACGTCGTTTGTTTCCGCTGCCATATCAAGGTCTTCCTTCTCCAGTTGTGAACGGCTGAGCCGCGCAAAGAGCAGCAGGTCATCAATCGTTTGCAGCATCGTCCGCGTATTTTTTGTAATTGCAAAGAGATATTTTTCTCCTTCGGGACTCAGAACTCCTGATGCTTCCTCAGCGAGCAGCCGCGTGAATCCATCGATGGCAATCAATGGACTCCGGAGGTCGTGGGAGGCGGAGTAGTTGAACGTGCTGAGCTCGCGGTTCAACCCGGTCAGTTCGTTGACGCGGCTTTGCAATTCCTGATTCAGCCGGTTGATCTCGTCCTGCGCTTTTCGCCGGGCATATACGTCTTGCAACACAAGCATGAAGCCAAGCAGGTTTCCTTCGGCGTCGTGCAGTTCTGTCGAGCGATCTTCCACCGGGGTTTCCCGGCCATCCTTCAACTTTAAACACGCAGGCTTCGATGTTCCGGCAGATTCCTTTCGTAAGCGTGTCAACGGATCTGGAATTGACGAATGAGTTTCTTCGTCGATCAGCGTCAGGAATTGTTTGACATCCTGCCCGATGACAAGAGACTTCTGTACGCCTAGCAGTCGTTCCGCCACCGTGTTCATGGAGATGACAATGCCTCCCGTCGTGGTGGTGATAACAACATCGTCGATATTGTTGATGGCTGTTGCAAGCCATTGTTCACTCTGACGAAGCTTACGCTCCATTGCATGTTTGAACAATGCAAGCTCGATGGTTGTGTGCAGCTCGGTTTCGTTGAATGGCTTCAACAAGTAACCAAACGCACCGCTTGTTTTCGCTTTCTGCAACGTACTGTCATCGGAATACGCCGTCAGGTACACCACGGGAATATTGTACTTAGACGACATCTGCTGTGCCGTCTCCATCCCATCCATATTTCCCTTCAACATAATATCCATCAGCACAAGATCGGGTTTCGATTCTTCGGCCATCTCCAACGCGCGGCTCCCGGTCGCCGCCACGTTCGGAACCGCGTATCCCATAGTCGTCAATCGATTCTGAATATCCTTCCCCACGATGCTGTTGTCTTCCACGACAAGTATCTGTACCTGGTTCATGCGGGTTCCTGCTTATCGACGGTGAAGGTAATAATAAACTTTGTCCCTTTACTCCGGTCCAGCGAGAGTGTGCCATCGAGTTCTTGCGTTAATGCATGCACAAGCTGCAAGCCGAGCGACTCCGTTCGTTCCACGTCGATGTGTCCGGGAATTCCTATCCCATCATCGCTGACAGCGAGAGTGAAGAATGACAAATCGTTCGAATGAAGTTCGACGGTAATCTCTCCGGCCCTTCCGTCAGGGAAAGCATACTTCAGAGAATTAGAGATAAGTTCGTTGATGATAAGACTCGCGGGGATGGCCGTATCTAATCCCCACGACACATGGTCGACAACAATACTGAGGGAAATTAATTCGCTGTTCACTCCGTACGACCTGAACAGGTTAGTAGCGACACTTTTGATGTACTCGGCATAATCCACACTGGTGAGATCAGGCGAGCGGTATAATTTTTCGTGGAGAAGCGCCATCGAGCGGACAATATCCTGTGTCTCACGAAAAAGTTCGAGCGCCCTTTTATCGGTGACATATCCCGATTGGAGTTTCAACAGGCTGGAAATAATCTGAAGGTTGTTTTTAACGCGGTGATGAACTTCTTTCAGCAGGACTTCTTTTTCGCGGAGAGAATTGTGAACTTGTTGCTCAGCCCGCCGCCGTTCAGTAACATCCGTTATCGCCGTGCGGTAAAGATAGGAGCGATGGAGGTTGTCGGGGACACGCACGCTGAGTAATTGGGCATGGATGGTTTTATCTGCGGGCAATATTATTTCCAACTCCGAAGTCACTTGCTCATCAGATTCGAGGCATCGCCTGAGATGATCCAGAAATGTGGGGAGGCTGTTGTTCTTGACGAACAGGAGAAAGGGCTTGCCGGGGAGTTCTGCCCGTTCCATTCCCAGCAGTTTTGCTCCGGACAGATTTATTTCCTGAATGCACCCTTTGTCATCCAAAGTTACATACCCCACGGGTGCAAAATCATATAAATTGCTCAGTCGGTTTCGCGCTTCACGTAATTCCTCCTGCGCCTGGCGCAGCTCGCGGTTTTGCAGTTCAAGTTTGTACTGGTAGGGCTCAAGGTTCTGAAGAAGCTCGGACACGTTCTGGCGTGACGTGAAGTCGTGATCATCACCGGCGGGGAGTGCCCGTTCGTCCGCACATTTCAAAAGGCGGATCAGCTCTGCGCGGGATAATGTTTCATAATCTGCCATGGTGACCGCGTGTGTCAAGTTCGGGTTTCCGCCGGCGTATCAAGCATCTCGCGCACTTTTGCAGTCAGCTCTTTCGCGAGATACGGCTTGTGGACGAACTCACGTATGCCCCCTTGCATCATGTCCTGTTTCGCTGTCGGGTCGAGATAGCCGCTGGCGATGACAACCTTGATACCCGGATTGATCTTTTGCATCTCCTGACATGCTTCCCATCCACCGAGCTTGGGCAAACCAAGATCACTCAGAACAAGATCGATGCGCGCATGATGTTCTTTGAAGAGCGCGACTGCCTGTTCACCATCCTCCGCAGTGAGAATGTTATAGCCTTTCGATTCGAGCAAACCCTGAAGAAGTTCACGCAATAACTCTTCATCCTCTACGATCAAAATTGTCTCCGCTCCGCCGGGAACAACCTGTTCCTGTAAATCTTCGGGCCGAATGGCACGCGGTGTAGAAAGTACCACGGGAAAATAGAGGTTGAATAACGTTCCTTTGCCGGGGGCCGAGATTACATCGATAACACCGTGGTGAGATTTGACGATGCCGTGTACAACTGCCAGGCCGAGCCCGGTGCCTTTGCCGGGCCCTTTGGTGGAAAAGAACGGCTCAAAGATCTTGCTTCGGACTTCTTCATCCATTCCGCTTCCCGTGTCACGGACGGATATGTTGGCGTAAAAATCTGCCTCGGCATCCGGAAATTTTTCTCGTAACATGAAACCGGTCACTGTTTCCGTTTTCAATGTTATCGTCCCACCGGCGGGCATGGCATCTCTGGCATTTACGCACAGATTGAGTACTGCCTGATGAATCTGATTAACGTCCCCAATAATGGGAGGCATCGTTGCTTCACTCTGAACTTTCAATACAATGTTTCGGGGAAACGTTTCTTTCAGGAGTCTTCCCAACTCATCAACGATGCTGTTCACGTTCATCTCTTCAAAAGCAACGTCGGTTTTCCGGGCGAATGTAAGAAGCTGGCGGACAAGATTGGCTCCCCGCTGCGCCGCAATATGGATGGCCTTCACATCCTGAAGCGTGCGTTGATCGTTTCTGACGTTGCCGGTCAAGCGTTCTGTATAGCCGAGGATAATGCCGAGCAGATTGTTGAAATCATGCGCTATGCCTCCCGCCAATCTTCCCAATCCATCGATCTTGACGGTCTCCTGCACCTGCTGCTCGAGCAACTTGTGGGCGGTATTGTCAAAAACATATCCTTTTACTCCAATGAGTACACCTTCGTCGTCGAACAGCCCGATCAGGTTCTCAATGATATAGACAGGTTTTCCGTTACATCGCTTGCCCACGGATTCATGATATTCAATCTTTTTCTTCGCGCGCAGTAGTTCGGCAATGACAGCGATTGTATTGGGCTCTGCATAGATGGCGTTCAGGTTGGAAAACATTGCAGCTTCGACTGACTCAAATCCGAAAATATTTGCAAACGCCGGATTGCACGAGAGTATGCAGCCATCTGTGCTGGCGATGTAGTCGCCCGTGATGTCTTCTTCAAAGAATTTTCTGTAGCGCTCTTCGCTTTCACGGAGCGCGTCCTCGGTAAACTTGCGGCCGGTGATGTCGAGGAAAGTGAAAACAGCACCATTCGTTTTGGCCGTGGCAACATCCAGCAGAGGAACAGTCGTGAACATACCCCAACAAATTCCGCTTTCGGCCCGGCGAACACCCATGACGACAGCGGACTGATGTTCTGCTGTCTTCAGGCATTTAACAACGGGAAAATCTTCGTACTTGACTTTCGATCCGTCTTCCCAGAGCATTTTTTGCGCGAGATGTTCGATCGAAGATTGAAGGAACTCAAGCGGTGACAAGCCGAAGCAATGCTGCGCTTCCAGGTTTGCTTGTAAAACTCTTCCATCTGCCGAGATTTCAATTATACCGCCGGGCACAGCTTCAAGGATGCGATGCGTGAGTTCTTCGCTTCGCCGGAGTTCCTCGAGAATTTTTCTGCTATCTGTAATATCTATACCCGTTGCAATGATTGCATTCTTCCCATCCACCTGCAGTAGGCCGGCAGAGAGGTCAATCCAGCGAGGCTCACCGAGTTTTGTAACGATCTTCAGCTCATATCGGGTCGGGACTTTTTCTCCTCGCAGCCGGGCGGCGGCCCGCTCAATGACCAGATCGCGATGGTCGGGATGAACGAGCTGCAGGGTATTCATCCCCGAGAGTTCGTCCTTTGTGTATCCGGTAATTTGTTCGGTGGCCTGATTGACGTAATGAAAGCGGTCGTTGATGTAGAAGAAAATCGCTGCCGTCGTCGTTTCCATCAATCTGTGGAAGCGCTCTTCGCTGACGGTAAGCGCTTCCTTGGCTCTGACGCGTTCGGTGATATCGTTGATGAGAATGAAATGAGCTTTTCGACCGCTGAAAACAGTCGAACGAAATTGTATTTCAACTACAAGAATCTTCCCGTCTTTTCGCTTGTGTCGCCATTCCAGTTGGCGCGTGGGATCGTCGTTAGCTTTGCGGAGAGTTTCGTGGAGTGAAGACAGATCCTCGGCAGGACGGATTTGCTCGATCGTCATGCCTAGGAACTCCTCCCGCGTATAGCCGTACTTTTCAATTGCGCTGTCATTGACCGCGAGAAATTGAAGAGTCTCTATATCGTACAGCCACATGGGTTGGGGATTATGCTCGAAGAGCAGGCGATAATCCATATCCGTGGTTAGAAGTAATTGGTCGATCATTCAACGTCCGATTGAAATATTCGCATTGTCATGCTTCGGTATTCTGGAAGGGCAATGAAGGCCGGAAAAATTCTCTGCCCATTGCTGCTTGGTCACCCCCCGCATGAAAGATAGCTCTGTCGCAAATGAGTTTCAAGGTTATTCTTCTCCCGCCGCGCGTTGAATCTCACACACAGCGTGGCTATATTGACCCATGTCTAAAATTCATACCAAGTACGTCTGTCAATCCTGCGCTTACGAATCTCCGCGCTGGATAGGCAAATGTCCGAACTGCGCGGGCTGGAATACGTTCGTGGAGGAGCTTTCTGACCGCGGGAAACATAAAACACAAACATCTACACTCATCAAAAGTACCGTAGGCGCAATCCCCCTGATTGAAGTGAGCCCTATTCAAGAACCGCGCATGTCGACACAGATTCCGGAATTAGACCGGGTACTCGGTGGCGGCATCGTTGCCGGCTCGGTTGTGCTCATCGGCGGCGACCCCGGCATCGGAAAGTCCACGTTGATGATGCAGATGGCAGCAGCGTTGAGTTCACAAGTTGTTCTGTATATCACCGGAGAAGAATCCCCCAACCAGGTCAAGCTTCGAGCTGATCGCCTCGAAACGAAGCCGTCAAAGAATTTGCTTCTCCTCGCTGAAACAAATCTGCACATCATCGAAGCGGTGCTGGACAAGGCAAGCCCTGATGTTCTGATTGTCGATTCGATTCAAACGATGTTCCGTCCGGAATTGGAAAGCGCACCGGGCTCGGTTGGACAAGTCCGTGAGGCGACCGCGTTGTTCACCCGCATTGCAAAGTCGCGTGATCTTCCCACGTTTCTTGTCGGCCACATTACGAAAGATGGAGTGATTGCGGGACCTAAAGTTATCGAACACATGGTGGACACCGTGTTGCAGTTCGAAGGCGAGCGGCATTATTCATATCGGATTCTTCGGGCGACAAAAAACCGGTTCGGCTCGACGAATGAGATCGGGATTTTCGAAATGCACGACAGCGGCCTGCGTGAAGTGACGAATCCCTCCGAAGTATTTTTGTCGGAACGAAAACAGGGAAGCTCGGGCTCAACGGTGGTCGCAAGCGTTGAAGGAACGCGTCCTTTGCTGCTCGAAGTTCAGGCGCTCGTGGCGCCTACGAGCTATGGCGTTCCGCAACGCACAGCTACCGGATTCGATTCCAAACGATTGCAAATGCTGCTCGCTGTTCTGGAGAAACGTGTAGGACTTCATATCGGGCAATATGATGTGTTCGTCAACGTTGCCGGCGGTGTTCGGGCGGATGAGCCTGCGATTGATCTTGGTATGGCACTTTCAATCGTTTCGAGTCTCAAAGATATTTCCGTGGATTCCCGCGCGGTGGCTGTTGGAGAAATTGGACTCGGCGGTGAAATTCGCACCATCAACCAAATAGAGAAGCGCATTGCCGAAGCACGAAAGCTCGGGTTCACCCGGGTGATTGCTCCCCGAAATAATCTCAAGGGATTGAAATCGAACGGAGTCGAGTTGGTTCCGGTTGATACGGTGGAGGAAGCGATGGGCAAAGTGATCGGGCGATAGTGTTGACGCTATTCTTTTTCTAATCGATGAAAACCCTCCTTAATCTTTCCAGTCTTGTCACGATGGATGCCGCACGCCGCGTAGTGCGAAACGGCGCGCTGCTGATCGAGAACAATTCCATCCTGCAAGTTCTCACGGAAGCCGACCTCCGATCGATGGGAAAATTCGACGGAGATGTGGTTGACGCACGTTCGCTTGTGGCGATTCCAGGCTTCATTCAAACGCATATTCATTTATGCCAGACTCTTTTCCGGGGATTGGCAGATGACATGGAGCTACTCGATTGGCTGCGCCTGCGCATCATGCCGTATGAAGCCGCGCACACCGCAAAATCCATGTACGCGTCTGCAATGCTGGGCATCGCCGAAC
>JBBRUI010000010.1:0-33236 GCA_038247945.1 Bacteroidota bacterium
CGAAGTATCATCATCAGGGCTGCGGATGCTTGCTACTTGTAAAACTCCACTTTGCCGGATTCTAAGTCATACATCGCACCTACGATCTTTATTGCCCCCGACACTTCCATTTCGTTTAGAATTTTGCTCTTGTCTCTTATTTCCTTGATTGCCAACAACACATTTTGCTTGGACACTCGTTCGACGAAGTCGTGATTCTTGGAATTGCGCTCTCCGTGCACATTAGTCACTGATTCCACGGCTGGTTGTATCTCTTTAATAACGTGGGTAAGATTGCCAAGCTCAACATTGTCGCAAGCGCCTTTTATCGCGCCGCAGTTTGTGTGTCCAACAATGAGAATAAGTTTCGACCCTGCGACCTTGCAAGCAAATTCCATGCTGCCAAGTATATCGTCATTCACAAAGTTGCCTGCGATTCTTGCATTAAAAATATCGCCAAGCCCCTGATCGAAAACCAATTCGGAGGAAGTTCGTGAGTCAACACAACTCAAGAGAATTGCCATCGGGTATTGTCCTTTTGAAGTCTGCAATACTTGTTGTTTGAAATCCTTTGACGTCGCCTTTTGCTCAACAAACCGTCTGTTGCCTTCTTTCAGCAAGTCCAATGCTAGTTGCGGAGTCAAAGCAGCTTGCTCTTTTTGGGTAAAGACTGAGTCGGTCGCCGTTATTCTCTTTGCCGTTTGGCTATACGACGTGGCAAACATAAAAAGCAAGATGCCCAAGTGAATGCTGAATGTTTTCATGATGTTTTAGTTTTAGTCGTGAGATATGATGTTGGTTTAGGTGTTCAATTCAGATTCTTTAGGCGTTGAGGCTACGGCGTTCCCACTCCGCCACACAAGGGACGCAATGATCGAGAGAAGCAAGATACCTGCAACAACACCCAATGCGACACCAATGGGGATCTTAAAGAAATCTGCAATCAGCATCTTCACTCCCACAAAAACGAGGATAGCAGAAAGCCCGTAATGGAGGTGGTGAAACATCTGCATGATTCCGGCAAGTGCGAAGTAGAGCGCACGCAGTCCCAGGATCGCAAACACGTTTGAGGTGTAGACAATAAACGGGTCGCGCGTGATGGCAAGGATCGCGGGAATGGAATCAACTGCAAAGATGACGTCCGTTGTCTCAACAACCAGCAGGGCAACGAACATGGCGTGGCATGCAAGCGACCGGCTATTCTCACGAAGAACCTGCTCTTTTCATCATAGTCTTGAGTAACAGGCATCAACCGGCGGAAGAGTTTGATGACCGGATTTTTCTCCGGATGAATCTCCTTGTCTTTTTGAAGCGCCATTTTAATGCCCGTAAAAATCAAGAACGCTCCAAAGACATAAATGACCCAGTGGAACTGCTGAATCAGCGCGATCCCTGCGAAGATAAAAACAGCACGCATGATGAGTGCGCCGAGAATTCCCCAGAACAGAACCTTATGCTGGCACAGTGCGGGTACCCGGAAGTAGCTGAAGATCAGCAAGAACACGAAAACGTTGTCCACGCTGAGGGACTTCTCGAGCAAGTAGCCGGTGAGAAATTCGAGGGCTGCCACTTCTCCCCGCCAGAGATAAATCCCCACATTGAAGAGAAGAGCAAGTGCGATCCAGACAGCACTCCAGATGAGGGCTTCTTTGATTTTGACGACATGCGCTTTGCGATGAAATACGCCCAAGTCTAAAGCGAGCATCGCAAGTACGAATATGTTAAAGGCAATCCATATCAACATTTGATCTGACATTAGTCCTCTTGGTTTCTTGGGTTCTTTTATTTGAAGACGCTGAACATCTTGGCGAGCGCCGATTTTTCGAGCTTCGATATTGCTTCCATCTCACCCGCATCAAGCCACACGCCATCACATTGAAAACACTTGTCAATGTTTATTCCTTTATACTCGACCACGTTGAGCCGCATGCCACATTTGGGACAGTGCATGTAATGAAGGTCTTTGAGGCGTTTCTTTTCCTCCTCCGCAAACTTTTTGTGTTTTTCTTCTTCCGCCTTCTTTCTTTGTTCGAGTTCCTGTCTCGCAAAGTACTCATCTTCTTTGTCACTTGGCTTCACTGGCATGGTTCTCTTCCTTTCTTTTTTGAAATTTAGTTTTGAGTTGGTTAAACAATTCTGCTTCAGTGTCCTCAGGATAGGCGTGTTCATGAATCAATAGATTGAGAACCTGCATCGCCGCACGATGAAGCCCGAGGAGTTCGCAGCAGTGTCGCGTTCATCATGGCTGATCTCCGTTGACAGTATGCGCGAACTGCTTCGCTGATGAATTTTGTTGGGGCGAGACTACCAGCACTTTATCCACGCGAAGCCCATCCATATCCATTATCTCAAAACGCAATGGTCCGATCTGAAACCATTCACCCGCCGATGGGATGTGACGCAGGTGCATCATAACAAATCCTCCGAGTGTGTGGTAAGCCCCTTTTTTCTCGTCCGGCAAACTGCCCAATCGGAAGATGCTTTTGAACTCATCGAGAGGCATCAACCCATCTACCAGCCATGAACCATCGCGCCGTTGCACGGCTTTGGGTTTGGCAAACTGAGATATTTCACCTACGACTGACTCCATAATGTCGTTGACGGTCACCAATCCCTGAAATACACCATGTTCGTCCAATACGAGTGCAATCCGTTTCCCGGATTTCCTGAATAGCTCCAGTGCTTTCAACGCCGGAGTGCTCTCGGGGATACAGAGCGGTTCGTATGCAACCGCCCTAATGTCCATGCGGTAACCGGCAAGGGCTTGTGTCAACAGGTCCCTTGCTTGAACGACGCCTACGATGTTGTCGAGGTTCTCCTCACATAGTGGAAACTGCGAGTGACCACTTTGGGTTATCTTTCGCCGAACGACCTCCGGCGTGTCAGAAACGAGCAGTGCAACTACCTTGGTACGCGGCGTCATGAGCGCACCAATGGTTCGTGCACCAAGACGAAACACATTCTCTACCATATTCTGTTCTGCCAATTCAAACACCCCTGCCCGTGTGCCTTGCTTGATGAGGATGTTAATCTCCTCTTCGCTGATAGGGGACCCGGCGGATGCTCGCACGCGCAAGAGGCGGAGCAATACGTCGGTCGAGAAGCTTAGGAGATGAACGAACGGGGAAGTAATCTTTGATAACACACGCATGGGGGCTGCAACGAACGACGCGACGCGTTCTGCGTTGTTCAGAGCGATGTGCTTCGGAGCGAGCTCACCTACAACGAGCGAGAGATATGTTATGCCCAGTACGACAAGACCAATTGCAATTGCATCGCTGTATGGCGCAAGGAGAGGAAAGGCGTTGAGATACACGGCGAGTTGTCCTGCAATTGTCGCTCCACCAAACGCACCGGCAAGCACGCCTACGAGCGTGATGCCAATTTGCACAGTTGAAAGAAACTCTCTTGGCGCATTTGCGAGTCCCAGCGCCGCCTGTGCTTTCGTGTTGCCTTCGTTCGCCCATTGCTGAAGGCGCGCCTTCCGGCTGGCAACAATTGCAGTTTCGGACATTGCAAACACACCATTGAGAACAGTGAGGAAGAATATGAAGAGCACTTCAACCACTATGGTAAACATAAGATCTCCTTCCGAATTCCAATGGGGCGTTTACAATCAGAATGACAGAGAATCATGCCGAATCCTCTTTTCCTGTTTTTGTATTGACATACCCATTTAGCATCACAAGCGATACTAATGCAATTGCTACTCCCATGATCAATGATGCCCATATTCCAAACTCAAGATTCATTACAGGTATTCTATCAAGAAGCATCCAGATACTCCTAAAGATCAACACCGAGGCAAGAATAAGAAGAAACTCCCCCAAAACAATTTTATATGATCTCATTCTATACCTCTGAAAGGAGTTTCACTTGTTTAAACATATAAATGCCTTGTCGCGTTATTCTGCTACTGCTCGAACTTTCGTATCGTTTTTGTACGGAGCGCCGTTTTCTGCCGGTTGCATGCGGTAGCGCAGCAAACATCCCACACCGCCGAGACGGTCGAGCGCCTCGCTCTCGTTCACAACTTCGATCGTGCATCTATACCGTTCGGCAAGATTCACCATTTGCTCTTTTACCGCGAACTCCGGATCAAAGGACTTAGCCAGCACCAGCACATCAGCAATGCCGAGCTGCAGCATTTCCAGAGTGGCATCGGTGCCGGCTACTGCAAGGCCATCCGTCTTGATCGCTCGCAATAACTCGTCAACCACTGCCAGCGATTCTTGTTCCTCTTTTTCCACAAACGCTGCTATCGTGGCTGAGACAGCATCTTCAGTGCTATCCTTTCGGAATGCCTCCACGACATCGACGAATTTCGCGGAAAGATGATACGGCAGCGCGTTCCGGAATTGCCATGCCATTTGCTGATTGCCTGTGAGGATGAGGTGTGTATGCCCTCCAGCTGCCATCAGTCTATCGAGTATCTTTATTTTTTCTTGAATGAATTCATTCATCTGCTGCTCATGATGATGACGGTAGTGCTCTCTTGTCCACGTCCGACCGATGCGTGCTCGAAACTCGGGCCGCTCCGACCAGATTTCTTTTGTTACGTCGCCCAAGTTTACTTCCAGAATGCGAGCGCCCATTTCGTTTATAATCATCACGACGTAACGATGGTATGTGTCTTTAAGCTCCACCAAATGATACACGTTTGGGGTTGAACCGACAGCGAGCATACTCGGCAGCGGGACCTGAAACTGAAGCGCCAAGAAGAATGGACTTCTCCCCGCGCGGGCGAATACCGCCACGGCTTTGGACGTAGGCTCGAGCTTACTCTCAAAAAAGGTTTGCACTTGTCGCATTGCCTGCTTGAAGTCTTCTGCCGCGCTTGGTGGCAGGCTGGTTCCGACAAACTGGGTTCGGTCGTCAATGAACCTGCGGTTAGTGCCATCGCCCTTCATAAGGCTGTGGTACATGCTTATGACGGGGGCTTCAGTTTCTTCGAGAGTCACCAATGTGCGGATGTGTTGTTGCAATTCCTTGAGTTCCATAAACTATTTTCCTTTAAGAGAAGTATTGAGATTATCTGTGCATTTGCTTCCTCGTCGCTGTGTGAAGGTCATAGTCGAGCCACACGACTTGCACTTTGCATTGGAGTTCGATCCCATAGTCCGTTGCTCCTTTCTTCCTCACTCAACCGGCTCAAAGGAAATGACAATATTCATGTCGTCCGACCGCGTTCCATAGATGTAGTGAATCTTCCGTATTCGTTTCTGGAGAAAATCTGAGAGACGTTCATGCAGAATGTGTTCCGACTGCTCGAACAATTTCATTCGCAATTCGTGATACGGCTCGAGCCCACGTTTACGCTTGAGCAACTCCTCCTCAGCAGGTGGGAGAAGGTCCCGAATGAGCACCACAATCAAGTCGTCAGTTATCTCCGTTCTCATATCTTTCGGCTTCTCTCCCACATGGTTGAGCAAGAAGTTCTTTACTATGAGATTGACTCCGATTGCCAGGGTTTCTTTGCCATGTACCATTGTTGAACCTCCAAACAAGGTTGTGAACGTAGATTTCAAACTGATATTCAAAAGCCGCTGACCCCTATCGCCTGGGATTTCGGAAGTTGGAACGAGTTCAGCGACGCCTCGAAGACTGCGCTGTACGCATCAAAGAAATCTCCGAAGCCGGCGACACCAAGATCGTAGACCACCGAGTCTGCAGTGACAAGGATGTGGTAACCGTGTATTACAGTCTTAGAATCGTACGTGGCTGTATATGGAATTTTCAATCCCTCATGATTTCCCACTTTGACGGTTTGCTCCGCACCGACGCGCGAACCCGATTTTGCCATATCTTCCCTGAATGTCTCAATGGTGGCTTTCACGTCGTTCGTCTGCTTCGCTGTGACAGCAATGACGACCCCTCGGGTATTTGAACCGTTCGGATTGAGGAATTGCAATTCCACGTCGCGGTCATTGTAGAAATGGGCGCGACCAACCTGCGCGTTGACATGCCACCCCTTTGGGTACTCAATGCTGAAGCCAAGAGCGGGATCCACATATGTTTGCATTTCACCCACCGGAAGGGGTTCAACACCTTTCTGGTAATTGCAAGCGCTCAACAAGAGGCTGAGCATAAAGACCCCGATGACTAACGCTAAAGGGGAAACAAAGTGATTATTCGTTTTCATGACGTTGCCTCATTGATTTTAATAATCGTGATGGAAAACCGGGTGCGGCGATTCTCAGAACACGCCCCCATAAAACGAAAAAACCAACACGCATCGCATAAGCGATGTTCATGTTGGTTTACCATTCACCAAACCTTCCCTGGCCAAATTTCCAGGAACTGTTTCGTGACCTGTCTACCTAGTATGTAACAACTTCACAAACAGTATACACAATACGATAACACAGTGCAAGCAAAACCGGAAAGACATTACAAAAGCTCTTTGAGCGTGAAGACAATGATGCGTTCGCCCGTCTTTGCGCTGATATCCGAGTGCATACTGATAACATCCCGATCGGTGATTTGTTTGATCATTCGCTTCAGCATATCCCTGGAGCTTTCGATCAACATCTGACGCACCTCTTTCAACAGCTTCACCCCCGACTGCTCCTTTGCCAGTTGAAGTTCGGCAGGCGTAAGGACACCTTCCAGCCGCACAATAATCATCTCGTCAAGGAAATATGTGCTGGTGCGGCTAGGTCCTCGCCCCATGTGTTCTCGTTCGAACTTCACCATTCCTTCGCTGATTTGGGCTTCAAGTTGCCCTGGGGATTTGTGCGTCATGTTTGCCCAAACTTGATTGTTTCGTTTCTGTGAACCAATGTACCATTTTCAGCAAGGCTCTACAAGCATTCTTTCTTTGAGGACATTCCCCAAATCCGATTTATAGAATTTTCAGGCAAAGAACGCTCTACGAGTCGAGACAAAGCGGCAAAGGCAAGTTGAAATAGATTTTTTCAATCACGAACATTCACTTGTCGGTTGAATTCTCCAACATGATTGTGAAATGGTGTTTCGGGTATTCGTTCTACCTTGGCGTTCTTTGTCTACGACTCGTAGAGCGTCTCTGCGTGAGACTCTATGTTGGAAATCAGGCTATCAGTGTTCTTGAAACTCACTCACCATTTGGGTAGAATGAATCAGCAAAATATTGAGCACAAACAGGCTAATAGGGAATTCATTGGTGAACAACACTCGGATACTCATCCTTGCAACAACAATTCTTCTTTTAAGAACCCTCACGTTCGCATCCGGAAGTAACGAACTTGTTGCCAAAGCGTGGAAAGCTCTTGAAGGGAAGGGACAAGCCGAAGCTGAAAAAAACTTCAAGGATGCCATCGCAACGGATAAAAAGAACACGCGTGCCTACCTCGGGCTATCCCTTTTATATGATATGCAGGATCGAAAAGCCGAAGCATGGAACACATTCAAAAGTGTGCTCACCACCGAACAGAACTATTATCCTTACCTCGCTGCGCAATGGCTGTTTACATGGGATGAAAAAATCCGCACAACGCAAAGTACCGGCATCGTGGAATTACTGCAAAAACTGAGCAAGAGCGCTGATGCGGACGGAATTCTAAAGGCTCAGGCAAGCGAACAGCTCGGTACATATTTCCTGAACCGCGGGGATTTGCCGCAGGCCCGCGGCTGGTTCAGCAAAATGAACGCCGTTACTGCGTGGACGCTGTGCGGTCCGTTCGATAACATATCCGCCTCGGGATTCGAAAAATCCTTTCCTCCCGAAAAAGAATTCGACACAACAAAAACGTACGAGGGAAAGAATGGAATTCCCGCAACGTGGTTTGAGCCTGCAGCAATGCGTCTTGATCGTTGGGTGGATTTTACGCGATACTTCGCATTCCAGCAGTCGGTGTTTTACGCCAACAATTTTTTGTACTCGCCCAAAAAACAACAAGTGCAGATTCGCATCGGCACGTCAGGATCGCTGAAAGCATTTTTGAACGACGAAGAGATCATCCAGTATTTCGATGAGAACAACAACGACCTCGACACGTACATTGTCGAAACGGAATTGCAGGAAGGCTGGAACCGCCTTCTCATCAAATGCGGGTACTCGGAAATCAGTCGCTGCAACTTCATGGTACGTATTACTAACGGCAGCGGCGAACCGGTTGATGGGTTGAAAATCGCGGTCACGAACCAGGCTTACAGAAGCAAACCCGGCGTCCCGAAGCGGACGATTGAAAATTTCGCCGAGGTTTTTTTCAAAGACCGGATGAAACAATTCCCAGACCATCCGGAGAATTATCTTCTTCTTGCACAAGTATATCTGATGAACGATAAGGCGGTCGAGGCTGAGCTTGTGTTGCGCGAAGCGCTAAAGCGTTCTCCCAACAACACTATCATCCTGAACAAAATGCTCGAAGCGTATATCCGCGGCGAGAAGATCGACGAGGTCGCGCAGACTCTCGAGAAACTTCTTGCGGTGGCTCCGGACCTGCCGACGGCGCTTCTCTACAAAATCCAACGCGCCGTGGATGCAGAGGATCTTGACACAGCGGAAGAAACGCTTAACCAGTTGAAATCAGTCCAGCCAATGTCGGAGAATGTGTACCGTCAGGAAATTGCCCTGTTTCGCAAGAAGAAACAGACCGAAAAAATTATCGATCTCAACAAAGAAGCATATACGCGGCATCCCGATGTGTGGGACTTTGTGGTGCTCGAAGCCTCGTTCGCCCAAAATAAGCAGCGCAATACGGAACGCGCAAAGGAGATCGTCGGCGGTTATCTGAAAAATAACTACAACGCCAATGCGTTGATCCTTCTCGCAGAGTATTCTCTGTCATCCAGCTTGTCCGAATGGAAAACGTATTACGACAAACTCGTTGAATTGGAACCGAACGCTCCGGGCTACCATTACAAAATGGCAAAGGTGTATTCTTCGCTGCAGGAGTATACCGAGGCGGAGCGGTCACTGAAAAAAGCAATTGCAATCTGCCCGAACAGCGATGCGTATTGGAGCGAGCTCGGAGATTTGTATCGCATTCAAAAAAATATTCTCCGCTCGATGTCAGCGTACCAAACAGCGTTGAAGTATAACCCGGCTAATTATGATGCACGTGAAAAACTCCGTGAGCTGCAAGGAAAGAAGTCTGTCTTTGCGCAATTCACCGCGGCAAATATCGACAGTGCCGTCAAGGCAGCGCCCAAGGCAAGCGATTATCCCAACGATAACGGGATTGTTCTGCTGGATGATTCGAAACGCGTTGTGTTCGATAAAGGGACTTCAATGCTGCAGCGCGAGTTGCTCGTGAAGGTGTTTAACAAAACCGGCATCGATCAGTACAAGGAATTTGGCATTCCCTATAATCCCTATACTGAAACCCTCGTGATTGAAAAAGCTGTCTCAATTAAAAAAGACGGCTCGGAAGTAAAGGCGGACGTGGCGCGCAATGCAGTTGTGTTCAAACAGTTGGAAGAGAACGACTGCTTATACGTGAAATGGAAAACGAAAAACTATTACAATGGCAGGCTGTCGAATCAATTTTGGGATGACAATTACTTCAATGGCGGATATCCCGTCGTCTATTCGCGGTACGCGCTTCTCGCGCCGGGCGAACTCAAATTCAAACACAGCACGCAGAACATGTCGGGCACTCCGACTCAAAGAACAACCGATGAAGGTGTGTTGTATGAATGGTCCATTGCCAACGAACCAGCGATTGTTTATGAGGCGGGAATGCCGCCCTTGACTGATGTTGTGAAAACGCTGTACATCTCGAGCATCGAATCGTGGGAGTATCTTGTGGATTGGTATACAGATCTTGCACGCACGAAAACCAGAAGTTCTTTTGAAATTAAAGAGGAAGTTGAAAACCTTTTTGCGGGAAGGAAGAATCTTTCAGAGGAAGAGAAAATCCGGACGGTGTATAATTTTATAACGGAAAATATCCGTTACAGCAGCGTCTCGTTCCGCCAGTCGCCGCTGGTGCCGCAACGGGCACGCGATGTTCTTGTAAACCGGATCGGCGATTGCAAGGATGTTGCGACACTCTGCATTGCAATGTTGAATGAAGTCGGAATTACGGCGCACCATGTTCTTGTCAACACTGCCGATCAGGGATCGAACGCGAACATTCTGCCGACCATTTCGTTCAACCACGCGATCGCGGCAGTTGAAACAAAAAACGGTTTGCTGTATCTCGATCTCACGGCGAATAATTTTCCATTCGGGTCTGCTCCGCCGCCGGACGTGAATGCATTCTCATTGTTGATCAAGGAGGGAGCGGACAAGCCTGCGTATCTTACACGAAAGAATTTCACATCTAATAATGTCTTCCGCACAACAGCCGTAGCCATTGCGGCGGATAATGCCATTGAGGTCAAACATTCTTCGAAGCGTACCGGCGCAGAGTCGGCGGCAGTGCGGTATTTTTACCGCGAGAAGAGTCAGGCCGATCGCGAGAAAGGTTATCTGCAGGGACTCAGCAGGGATTTCCCGAATGCATCGCTCAGGAAATTGGTTTTCAGCGGATTGGACACGGTGACCAATACCGTTTCGACGAATGTGGAATTTCGTGTGCCCGACTACGTTTCGCAATCCGGCAAGTTCAAATTCCTGAAGCTGCCGTGGGCGGACAAACTGGAGCCGAATGAAGCGCTTGCAAGTGAAAAGCGAACGTATCCCATTGTCAGTTGGTCGTATGAGGACACGTTGCGTGAGCAACTTTCAGTGAAGTTGCCCAACGGTTTTGTGGTTGAGGATGTCATTCCGAAAGTCAGATACACGTCACCGGTTGCGGATTATTCCGTGACCTATAAGCTTTCCGGCGGTTCCCTCCTCGCAACGCGTGAGTTTATACAAAAGAAAAACAAGGTTCAGCCGGAAGAATACGTTGCATATAAAAAATTCTACAACGACGCGCTTAAAGAAGACACGAAACAGATTGTGCTGAGACGAAAATAAACAGATTGCCTTTTTTGTAAAGGGAGATAATATGGAAATTACACTTGAACAAATGGCTCTCCAGTTGCTCGGACTCCCTGCGTCATCGAGAGCATTGCTTGCGGAAAAACTCATTGAGAGTCTTGATGAAATTGAGGAAAGCGAAGTCGAACATCTCTGGGTGAAGGAGGCGGAAAAACGGCTTCAGGCAGTCATTGTCGGCAAATCCACAACCCGACCTGCGGAAACCGTCATACGTGAAGCGCGAGAAAACCTCAATGAAGGAGCTGGTAGACGCATGAAAAAACAGAAAAGCTTTGATGCTGTCGAGATGAAAAACCGGATTCAAAAGAAAATTGCCGATGAATTCCGAAGTATTCCGGAAGCTGAAGCTCGCAAAATCCAAATGCAGCGGGTGGAGAAAAATCCATTGATAGGAGAAGTGCTTCGCAAGGTTCGGAAACATACATCTGCAGCAACAAACAAATGAAGTCGTCGCTCAGGATTATTCTTGCAATAGTATTGTTTACGAATTGCTCGCTTTCCCAACAACCCCGCACCTCCAGCGCATTCAAGATAGCCCGGCTGAAATATTCCGGCGGCGGTGATTGGTATAACGATCCTTCTGCCGAAGTGAACTTGCTGAAGTTCGTCCGGCAGAACACGAGCATCGAGGTTGATCCTGTGTATGAGTTTGTGGATTTAAACAGCGAACAGCTTTTTACGTACCCGTTCATTTTTATTACCGGTCACGGCAACATTTCGTTCAACGAGAATGAAATCCGGCGATTGCGAACGTATCTTGAGAGCGGCGGCTTTCTGTACGTGGATGATGACTACGGGTTAGACAAAGCATTCCGGCGCGAAGCGAAGAAATTATTTCCCGGACAGGAACTTACCGAGCTGCCCTACAGCCATGGGATTTATCACTGTCAGTTCGATTTCCCGAACGGGCCGCCGAAGACGCACGAGCACGACGGAAAACCTGCGCAAGGATTTGGATTATTTCACAACGGGCGCCTCGTCGTCTATTATACGGTGGAGACAAACCCGAGCGACGGCTGGGCCGACCCGGACGTGCACAACGATTCTCCCGAGAAGCGAATGGAATCACTGAGGTTCGGAGCGAACATTGTTGTTTGGGCGTTGACGAATTGATAATGCCGTGGTAGAGACGTAGCACTGCTACGTCTCTACCAAGGATTGGGTAAATTACGAAGCGATGAAACTCTTCAAAGAATCATATCGCGTTGAAACAATTCGTCTCCAATCGTGGGATTATTCATGGCCGGGTTGGTATTACGTCACAGTTTGTACAAAGAATATGGACTGCTTCTTTGGCGACATTGCCAACGAGAAGATGACGCGTTCAGCAATGGGTGAAATAGCATTTCGATGTTGGAGCGACATACCAAACCATTTTCCAAATGTCGAGTTGGATGAATTTGAAATTATGCCCAATCACGTTCACGGAATTATTATCATTAATGACAAGCCCGTAGAGACGTTGCACTGCAACGTCTCTTTGCAGAGCAACGTCTCTACACCCGAGCGGGAAGGCATCAACAAAAGGATGAGCGCTATTTCTCCGAAGCCCGGTTCATTGGGAGCAATTGTCCGATCGTTCAAGTCTGCAGTGAGCAAGGAGTGCCGCAAACGCGGGCATCGCGGGTTTGGATGGCAGGAGCGTTTCTACGACCACATCATCCGAAACGACCAAGACCTTCATCGCATTCGTACGTACATCCACAATAATGTTTTGGCGTGGGAATTGGAGAAAACATATCCGGAAGATTTTTTGAAGGAACTTTGATGTTGTTATATTTCTCGTAGAGACGTAGCAATGCTACGTCTCTATTACGGATTGCAGATTGATTCTGGGAACTCTACACACAAAGACCCTTCGCTGAAAAGCGCTCAGGGTTGATTGTCTACAAACTCACGAAAGGATCTCCCCATGGAAAAACCCAAACCCAAACGACCGGCAAGGTCTTCGAAAACCGAAGCACAAGAAGAATTCACAGCCATGCTTCCGACACTTGCCGCGACACCCGCTGAAGCTGACAAGCCTACGCAGTTAAAGAAAGCCGCGGACAACGTTGTTCTCAAAAATGCGTCGGCATACACGGTGGACAATATCATAAAAGGTCTGGCGGACTTGAACATCAATCTCGGCAAGTCGCTCTCCGACTTAAGTGGCAAGCTCACGACGGAAGCGGCGAAGCTCACGGAGCTACAGAAAGCAATCGAAATTCAGAGCACCAGGCTCAAAGAGCTGCACGACATTGACGCTGCTGCTGTTTCGTTGAAGGCGTTGCTGGAGGCGCAAAGTGAGCGAAAGGCTGCGTACGAATCCGAGATGGCGGAAACGACTACGGCGTTCGGCGCCGAGACTTCGCGCAAACGCGACGAGTGGAAACGAGAACAAGCCGAACACGATCTGGCTATGAAGGAGCGCGATGCAAACCTGAAAAAGGCTCGCGAGCGCGAACAAGAAGAGTACGACTACGCACTTGCGCTTGCAAGAAAGAAGGACAGTGAAGCGAATGCTGCACGCGAGAAAGATATGGCAGAGCGAGTCGCCGCGCTTGAAACACGCGAGAAGGAATACAACGAGATGAAACGCAAAGTGGAACTCTTCCCGAAAGAACTGGCGGACGCCGTAAAGAAAGCAGAAGACGCTGCACGACTTGCAGCGCAACAGCGAGCCGAGACGGATGCGAAACTTATTGCAAAGGAAATCGAAGGCGACAAGCGAGTCTCTGCGATGAAGATTTCCTCGCTCGAAGAAGCAGTTGCGAAACAAGCAGCGCAAATCGAAATGCTGACGAAGCAGCTTGCCGCAACCAATGTGCAAGTGCAAGACATCGCAGTGAAAGCAATCGAGGGCGCGTCGGGCATTAAAGCGCTCGCGGCAGTGAACGAAATCGCGTTGGAGCAAGCAAAGACGAGCAGCACGAAGAAGGGGAACTAACGACCTGCTCGTCAATCGGGGAAGAGGAGAACGCTCTCAAGTAAGCGGATTGCGGCTGATAACGTGAATGCCTATCATTGAACAGACAACTTGGAGACACAACAATGAAACAAATAAAAGCCCACTACGATGGCAAGCAGATTGTGTTGGATGAAGATGTGCAGATTCAGCCAAACACACAGGTTACTGTCTTGGTTGAAGAAAATGGAGACCTGAACAAGACGGGCGGCGGTAAAACCGACCCATTGGAAATCTTCGGCAAAGCGGTTGACACTGGAATTGAAGATTTTGCTGAAAACCATGACCATTACCTCTATGGAACCCCCAAGCGAAAGCACGAGTAATGCGAAGAGTGTTTGTGGATACCGGTGGGATTATCGCCTCAAAGAATATTCGGGATGCAGGTCATCTCGATGCGCTTCGCATGTTGAAAGACATTCGCGCGTCTCAGCCGTTTCAATTTGTCTCGACCGACTCTGTTCTCACGGAATTCTGCAATTCATATTCGAAAGTGCATTTACGCGTCGAGGCTCTTGATTATGTTGATGCATTTCGGGCAAGTCCCGTTTGCATGCTCGTCAATATTGATGCACTACTTTTCGACGAGGCATTGACACTCTACCGTTCGCGCCCCGACAAGGAATGGGGTCTCACCGACTGCACATCGTTTGTGGTGATGCGCCGGGAGAAAATCGTTGAGGCGTTTACAACGGACATTCATTTCGAGCAAGCCGGCTTTGTTCGTCTGATTCAATCATCCCGGTGAGCAGCCTACCAGTACAGCGAGAAGATATTATGAGCGAAGGAACTCCAAGAATAATTTAGTCTTTCGGAGAAAATTTATGGCGATGCCAAACTATCAAGAGATAATGCTGCCTCTGTTACGATTCACGGCGGATGGTCTCGAACATAGCTTTCGTGAGACGGTTGAGCATCTTGCAAATGAATTCAAACTCACGAACGAGGAACGCCAAGCTCTCTTGCCCTCCGGTGCTCAAGAGGTGTTCAACAATCGGGTAGGATGGGCGAAGACATATTTGATTAAGGCGAAACTGCTTGAATCACCAAGGCGTTCCATCTTCAAGATTACTGACCGGGGGCAAAAACTCCTCAAAGAGAGTCCGAAGCAAATCACTGCATCCTCCCTCAGACAATTCGATGAGTTTCTTGATTTTGTGAAGCCGACCAAAGACGACGGAGATACCGATGCGTTGGAAGAGATCGACCATTCGCAAGCAACGCCGGAGGAAGTTCTGGAGAGTGCCTACCAGAAAATACGAAAGGCCTTAGCCCAAGATTTGCTCACAAGAATCAAATCGAGCCATCCAAGTTTTTTTGAACGATTGGTCGTTGAATTACTCGTGAAGATGGGATATGGAGGCTCTATACAAGATGCGGGCAAGGCAACCCGCTATACCAATGATGAAGGCATTGATGGAATTATCAAGGAGGACAAACTCGGTTTAGACGTCATCTACGTTCAAGCAAAGCGATGGGATAACCAACCGGTTGGTCGTCCGGAAATTCAATCCTTTGTCGGCGCACTTGACGGGCAAAGAGCGAACAAGGGCATTTTTATAACTACCTCTCGATTTGCTGAGAACGCTGTCGCGTATGTAAAGACCATCACGAAGAAAGTTATATTAATTGACGGCGAGCAGTTGGCGAATTACATGGTTGACTACGGTCTTGGTGTCTCAACGTTCGCTTCATACGAATTGAAACGAATCGATAACGATTATTTTGGAGAGTAGTGAAGAGCGATGGATAATCCAGTTCCGCAAATATATCAAAACCTTACCGAGCGTCTTGCCGAAGTTCGGAAGAAGGAAAACTCTGCTTCTCTTTTTTACGGATTATTATTATCCGCGTCAGTAATTGTCGGCGCTGCGATTCTTGCGTTGCTCGTCGAGCAGATATTCTATCTCCCCGTTCTTCCCAGGACGATTGTCTTCTGGCTCATCATTGTGTCGGCGATTGGATTGCTTGCGTGGTACGTGGTTCGACCGTTGTTGAAACTGTTTAGCGTTCTGCCGAATGAATCCGATGCAGAGACGGCAGCGAAAGTTGGCAGGAAATTTCCAACCATCAACGATCATCTCGTTAACATCCTTCAACTCCACAAAGAAAAAGAGTCGACACTCTACTCACCGGAACTGATCGATGCTTCGTTTGAAGATGTGCGGAAGGAAATTGAGCCGGTTGATTTTTCATCGACGGTCAGCTTTGCATCGTCGCACAGAATGGCAAAGATCTTCGCCGGTGTTGCGGTCGTGGCGGTGTTATTGTTTGTGATTTTTCCAGCGTCTTTTCTCGGTTCGGCAAACCGGCTCTGGCATTACAGCGATTCGTTTGCTGCGCCATTGCCATTCCGGTTTATCGTCGAGCCCGGAGACAAGGAAGTGGTGAAAGGCGCCGCCGTCCCGATTACGATTAGGATCGAAGGCGAGCCGCAGAAGCAGATTACGCTCTTATCAAAACCATCGAGTCAAATTCAATTCGAAGAACGGACACTCACGCCGAATGCGAATGGCGTTTTTAGTTATGAGATGCCGGCTCTGAAATCCACTACAATATATCAAGCAAGTTCGGAGTCCGTGAACAGCGACGAATACACTCTCACCGTCATCGATCGTCCGATGGTGAAGATGTTACGGCTGAACCTTGGCTTTCCGTCGTATGCAAAACTTCCATTGCTGCAGCTTGATGATAACGTGGGCGATGTAAAGGCGCTGCGCGGCACGCGCATCAACATTCTCGTCGAGTCCAATAAATCTCTCGCTGAAGCAAAACTCATTTTCAATGATTCGACTTCGACTGCGCTTCGGATCGAGGACAACAAAGCCTCAGGTTCGGTTGCGCTGATGAAGGAGCGAACCTATCACATACAACTCAAAGACAAAGAAAACGCCGCCAGCGCTGAACCAATTGAATACACGCTGAAGATAATTCCCGATCTCGTTCCGACGGCCCAAATTCTCTTTCCCGGAACGAACATCGATATCGCTGAAAATGCAAAGCTCAATATGCTGTACAAGATTACCGATGACTTCGGCTTCTCATCGCTACGGCTTGCGTACAAGCTCATTCAGTCACGCTATGAAAAACCGTGGGACGATTTCCGCTTTGTCTCCGTTCAGATTCCTTCTGCCGCCAGAAACGAAGCAGAGATAGCACATCTTTGGTCGCTCGCGGACATCAATCTCGTTCCGGAAGATGTCGTCAGTTACTATCTCGAAGTGTTTGACAACGACAATATCTCCGGACCGAAATCCGGGAAGAGCGACATCTACACGCTGCGCCTTCCTTCGCTTGAAGAAGTCTTTGCCGATGTGGACAAGACGCACGAGGTGAGCCTTGAGTCGATGAAAGAATCGCTCAAGCAAGCAGAAGAGGCGAAGAAAGAACTCGACAATCTGCAGCAGGAGATGAAGAAGAACCAGCAGAAGATGGACTGGCAGCAGCAGAAGAAGGCTGAAGAGATGGTGAAGAAGTACGACGAGATCCGGAAGAAGATGGATGAAGTAAACAAGACCATCGAAGAGATGGTGAAGAAGATGGAGAAAACAGATGCGCTCTCCAAAGAGACGATGGAGAAATACCAGGAGCTTCAGCAGTTGATGGAACAGATGAACTCGCCTGAATTTTCTGAAGCGATGAAGAAGATGCAGGATGCGATGCAGCAAATGAATCCTGAACAGATGAAGCAGGCGATGCAGAAGTTTCAGTTCAGCGAGGAGAATTTCCGCAAGAGCATCGAGCGGACGATGAACCTGCTGAAGCGGATACAGATTGAGCAGAAGGTGGACGAGATGGTGAAGCGTACCGAAGAGATGATGAAGAAGCAGGAAGAGTTGGCGAAGCAAACCGAACAGACGAATCCATCTGACAAAAATAAACTGAACGAGCTCGCGCAACAGCAAAAGGATTTGAAGGAACAGCTTGAGCAATTGCAAAAGGAACTCGCCGAACTGCAAAAGAAGATGCAAGAGTTTCCATCTGAAATGCCGATGAGTGAAATGCAGAAAGCTCAGGAGCAATTGGAACAAAGCCAGCTTGCCGAGCAGATGGAACAAATCGCGCAGGAGATGCAGCAGCAGCAAACTCAGCAAGCGCAACAAAGCCAGAAGAGCGCAATGCAGAAGATGGATCAGTTCCGAAAACAGATGCAGCAGATGAAGAAGGCTATGCAGCAGAATCAGCAGCGGCAGATCGTCAACGAGATGCGGCGGGCGTTGCAGGATTTGCTGAATCTTTCCAAGCGGCAAGAAGAATTGAAGAACCAATCGCAGAAACTGGATGCGAACTCCCAGCAGTTCCGTGAGAATGCGCAACAGCAGAACGAAGTGATGCGCGACCTTACCAACATCGCGAACGGACTTTCAAAACTCTCGCAGAAAACATTTGCCGTCTCACCCGAAATGGGAAAGAGTATCGGCGATGCGATGCGACAGATGAACTCGGCGATGCAGGGACTCGAGCAACGGAACGGACAACAAGCCGGCGGACAGCAGCAGGGCGCCATGGGTTCGTTGAACGAAGCGGCTGAGCAGATGCAGAGCGGTATCAACGGGATGATGCAGGGCGGGCAGGGACAGGGAATGGGCATGTCGGGTTTCATGCAACGACTCCAGCAGATGAGCGGACAGCAGCAGGGAATCAACCAGGGCACACAGAACATGGGCGGCATGTCCCCGCAACAACAAGCGGAGATGGGACGGCTCGCAGCGGAACAGGGAATGGTGCGCAAGTCGATGGAACAACTTGCAAAGGAAGCCGCGCAAAGCGGAGAGATGAGCAAGATGCTTGGCGACCTGAACAAGATCGCGCAGGAAATGCGCGAAGTTCAAACGGATCTTGCTCAAGGAAATGTAAATCCCGAGACGATAAAGAAGCAGGAACGAATTCTCTCCCGCATGCTCGATTCGCAACGCTCGGCGCGTGAACGTGACTTTGAAAAGAAGCGCAAAGCAGAATCGGGAACGAACGTTGCAAGGAAGAGTCCCGGCGAAATTGATCTGAACTCGCAGGAAGGTCGAAACAAACTGCGGCAGGATTTACAAAAGGCAATCGAAGAAGGCTACGCGAAAGATTATCAGGAACTGATTAAGAAATATTACGAGGCGTTGGAGAAGATGGAGAGGGAGAACTGAGTTTCTCAATGCTGAGCGAAGCGAAGCATCAGATGCCGAGGTCTTTGAACAAGGCTTTGGGTGTTTTGAATGTTTTCGAGTTGCGCCGCGCCGCGGCATCCTTCATAGCCTTGAGAGTAGTTTTGTTGGGAATTGTAACGCTGAACGGAATTCCTCTACTCAGCGTAACATGTCTTAAGAAGATTTTGATGGCTTGGGGGGTTGTCAACCCGAGCGTGAGCAAAATTTTCTCAGCTTCGGATTTGAGTGAGCTATCTACTCGTGCGCTAACGATTTGTGTTCTGGGCATTTCGTTTCTCCTTTGATTACAAGGTAACACCTATTCTGTAAACACTCAATAGAGCTTTGTGCGTAAGAACGCAACAGACTCCGACAAGACAGGATGTACAGAAAGCGTTGGAGAAGGGTATGCGAAGGATTATCAAGAGTTGATCAAGAAGTATTACGAGGCGTTGGAGAAGATGGAGAGGGAGAACTAGAATACATTCACTTGCGTTGCCAAGTTAATCAGTTTGTATCTTCTCTTCCCATTGCGTAGATTTTCCTCTGCGAAGTGAACGAAAACCCAAGGAGAACTCTCGTGGCAGTCAAAACAGTAGATAAACAGAAGCCGGTTCGTCGAACCCGAGGCAACGGTCGAAAAGCGGAGGAGATTCTCAAACGGCTCGACAAACTTCACAAGAAGTTTCCGATTCCTCCGCTAACCGATTCCTTTCTTCGTAGAGCCAAATCCTTTGGACGTCCGTGAAAGTTGTTGACACTAACGTCATCGCCTACCTTTTGATCCCCGGCGAAAAAACATCGGTGGCGCGTGCTCTTTTGCTGAGCGACGCTGAATGGGTCGCGCCACCTCTGTGGCGAAGTGAGTTTTTGAATGTTCTCGCTTTGTATATACGAAAAGAGTTGATTTCGCTTGAAGAAGCTGAAGCATACGCAACGGAAGCAGAACACTTCATGAATGGCCAAGTTCAGAGTGTTCCTGCCACTCAAGTTCTACGATTATCCACACAATCAAAATGTTCGGCGTATGATTGCGAGTTTGTTGCACTCGCAAGACAACTCAACACTCGTCTCGTCACTGCCGATAAACAACTTCTCAAATCATTTCCTGACGATACGATCCCTCTTGATAGCTTCTCTTCTTGAAACTCCCCAACCTCCCCAAACGAAAACCTGACCCCGCCCGCACCCCCAACACATTGGCGCGGCATCTTTTTTCATCGTACAAAACTTATCGGCTTGATCATCTGGGTCCGCACAATTGTAACCATGCCCAGATCAATAAGGAAATTCAAATAACTGTTGCGCGCAGCGGCGGGTTATTTCAGTGTGAAGAGCTTGGGAAATCACTGGAAGGGCGAAGCGTCAATCTTGTCTCGTGCGGCACGGGAAGCAAACGAATCCTTCTCTGGTCGCAGATGCATGGCGATGAGTATACCGCGACACTTGCACTCATGGATATTTTCAACTTTATCAACCTGAGAATTTCCGAGGAGAAGTGGATACGGGAGATGTTGGAAGAGACGACACTGTATTTTATTCCCATGTTGAATCCGGATGGCGCAGAACGACGCCAGCGACATACCGCGCAAAATATCGACATGAACCGTGACGCGCTCACATTGATGACACCCGAAGCAACCCTTCTTCGCAACACCCAACAAAAGATTAAGCCGCATTTCGGATTCAATCTCCACGATCAGACGTTGTGGACTGCGGGTGATACGACGGCGGTAACGGCGGTTGCGTTGCTCGCGCCTGCCCTTGACAAAAAAAGATCCGTCCCGCCAACCCGCCTACGAGCCATGCGTGTTGCTGCGTTGATTGCGAGGATGCTCAATCAGTTTATTCCGAAAAACCTTGCAACATACGACGATGCATTCGAGCCGCGTGCATTTGGGGATAACATGCAATTGTGGGGAACAAGCACCGTCCTGATTGAGTCGGGGCATTGGCCCGGGGATCGGGAAAAGAATTTCATCAGGCAACTGAATTTCGTAGCAATGCTTGGCGCACTGCGGTGTATTGGCAACGGCTCATATCAGGATGTTGAGTTGGATTGGTACAAGAGACTGCCGCAAAACGGGAAAGCGGTATACGATATTATTATCCGCGATGTTCTTCTGACATACCACGCATCAAGTTCCGAAGGCCACAAGGACTGGTCACATTCCGTTGATATCGGTCTCTCAATTCCTGCCAACACGAACCCGGCTCCACTTGCTGTAACAGTAAAAGAGATCGGCGACTTGAGTACGCATTGTGCGCTTGAAATCATTGAGGGGCACAAACGGCCTCTTTCCTCATCGTTCCTCGCGCTCGAACAATCTCTTCCTCTGGCGACTCTCCTTGATACGCTTCAGATCTATCATCACGTCAATTAGCTGCGAGTTCTATCCGCAAGTTCTGACCGCAAGGCTGAAAAACTTGTGAAGTTATATGTAATGTTGTACCTTGACTCCGGAGTTTTTAAAATTGTTACCGGAGCGCATGGCAACTTTTCCAGTCGGAGATAAGCAGAAAGAATTTCAGAGCGAAGCACTTCCTCACATGGATTTCCTGTACAACTACGCTCTGCGTATGACGTACAATGCCGCAGACGCGGAGGATCTTGTGCAGGAAACATTCATGAAGGCCTTCAGATTCTGGGACTCGTACGAAAAGGGAACGAATATTCGTGCGTGGTTGTTCCGAATCATGAAGAACGCATATATCAACAGATACAGAAAAGAGAAAAAAGCACCTGAAACTGTTGAATATGACGACGTTCAGAATTATTACAACAATATCAGAGATAGCACCGTTGAGTCCGGTGACGTGCAAGAGACTATGTTTGGCAATTTGCTTGACGACCAGGTTGCCAAGGCGATAGCCGAACTGCCGGACGATTTTCGCACCATAGTCATTCTGTGTGATATAGAAGAGTTAACGTATGAAGAAGTGGCGGAATTTGTCGATTGTCCAATAGGGACTGTGCGTTCCCGTCTTCACCGAGGACGTAAACTGCTGCGGGCGAAACTTTTGGAGTATGCAAAGAAGCGCGGCTATCTCGAACCAAAGATGAAAGAGTAATGTTTGAAGGGTCGGTAAAATTGGTGATAGTTAATCCTGAATGCAGAAAATATCATGAACACATTACCGCTGCAGTGGATAACGTGCTTGGACATCAGGAATTGGAAAAGTTAGAAGCCCATCTCGCCCAGTGTTCTGAATGCAAAAGCGAATTTGAGGCTGAAAAGTTCGCCCGAAATATTGTCAAGTCTCAATGCCGGCGGATGCGGGCGCCGGGCCACATGCTGGACCGGATCAACGAACAGCTTTCGGTTCACCAGCCACCCGTAGTTCAAAAATCCCCGTGGTGGCAAAAGCTGTTAAAGAAAAATTTCTAGCCTGCCTGAACACCAGCCTTTAATCCCCTCAGATCCCTATAAAGTTTTTCCGTAAAGAACATTTCCCAATTCCACCAATTCCTGAATAGAGAGATCTTCGGGTCGCCTTGAAAGGTCGAACTCTGCGGGGAGGGACGGAATCTCATCGACAAAATAACTCAACGAGTTGCGTAGTGTCTTCCGTCGTTTGCCGAACACGGAGCGGACCATTCTGCGAAAAAAATGTTCATCGCTCATTTCGAATCGTGGCGCCGGGAGAAGGTTTATTCTCACCACGGATGATGTAACCTTGGGCGGCGGATAAAAACATGCGGGAGAGACATCGAATAATATTTCCACGTCAGAAAAAAGCTGGGAGAAGACGGCCAGAATTCCGTAGTCCTTTGTATTTGGTTTTGCGACGAGCCGGTGTGCGACCTCCTTTTGCATCATCAGCGTCGCATCAGTGACGCGGGATCGGTTGTCGAGAATGTGGAAGAGGATCGGGGAAGTGATATTGTAGGGAATGTTTCCGATAATCCGGATGGCTGTTGAGTTGCGCTCTGCGGCAATCTCCCCTAAATCCGTTTTAAGAAAATCCCGGTGGATGATTGAAATGTCTTTATTGTTAAATAATTCTTCCATTCGACGAACAATACGGTCGTCGACCTCAACAACGGTCAAGCGCGAAAGTTGCGGAACAAGATATTTAGTCAAAGCTCCTTCGCCGGGGCCAATTTCCAGGACGACATCATCCGGAAGAAGATGCAACGACGCGACAATATTCCGGGCGATGTTGTCGTCACGCAGAAAATTCTGCCCGAGTGATTTTTTGGGGCGAATCATAGCGGAGAGGAAAATGCTTAGAGGGAAAACAATCCGGAAGGCAATTGTTTTTTGATTTAGCAAACCATAACGCTACTTCTTTTTCTTGAATAAGTCTTTCAGAAGATTGGTGCCTTTGGATTTCAGGTCGTCCGTTTTCTTTTTTGTCTCGGCATCCAGCTTCTGTTTTAAGAAATCCGCGGCGCGTGCCTGCAATGCCTTCAAATCCAACTGCACGTTCAGGTTATCCGCCGTTCCGCCCACGAGGAAATCGAGCTTCAATCTGCCGCTCGGTTCCTTGAGCGATGTGAGAATTTCTCCCGCAAACCCCGGGATGCTTGCTTTTGCCGACAGCGCCTCGGAGAGCAACACCGCCATCTTAAAATCCATCGTCCCATCGAGTCCCTGAGAACCGTTCACCGTATAGTCCGCCCCGAGCGCTGCAATCTTCAAGTCCGGAATGACAACACGCCCATCCTTGATCGAGAATGCATTTACCCAATCCTTGAAATTTATCTCCGAGATATCCGGCAAATGAACGAGGCTTGCAATTTGCTCGTTTACTTTCACACCGGTGAGCTTCCCGTTGTTGATTGCGGCTTTGCCGGTCGCGTTCAACGATGAAGGGATGAGGCCCATCGTATCATCCAGCGCTCCGCTGATGACAATATCCATATCTAAATCGCCAAACAAGCGCTGTCCGAATGAAGTGAATGTTGAAAGCGCTTTATTCGCTTTCAGGTTTTTCATATCCAGATTTAGATTGAAAGTTGGCCGCTGCATGTTCTTGAAATCCAAACTTCCTTTTGTCGCGACCGCGCCATCAAACATGTTCATCGTAATGTTCTGCATGTCCACCACTGCTCCGTTGGAAATCCTTAGCGCGCCCCGCACATTTTTCATTTCCAATTTTTCCGTTGTCAACGTGCCGATGACCGCGTTGACAGTCATGTCCATGTTCGGAAGCGGGACAACGGACTTGCCCGCGGATTTTGCGGGCTGGGTTCCACCTGCAGGTGCATCACTGCTTGTGGCCTTTGCTGCTGTCGACTGCTTGCCACCCGAAGCCTTGTCATCACCCATAATATCAGCGGTGTACAGGTGGTTCGAGTTTAGCGTAACGCTTGCCGATGCTTTTGGCGCGCCTTTCTTGTCGGACATCAGCGAAAGATAATTCCTCATTGTAAATGCCAGCGCCAGGTCCGATCTTCCGATCGTCATGAGAAGTTTTTTTGTTTCGAGGTTCTGATTGTTAAACGTAAGAATGCCGTTCATGTTCTTGATCGGATTTTTACTCGTGGCAGTGGCAATGGTAACCCCTTGAAACTCCAGACTGCCGGCGCTTTTCATTGCGTCCGGGTTGCTGACCTTTCCGTCGACGCTTACGTTTGCTTTCATCTTGCCTGCAAGAGTTGTTCCCGGATCGAGAGGATAGTAATCTTTCACTTCACCCAGATTCATCGACGCGAGAACAATCGCTTTGATTGTTGGCGCATCGAAATCAATGAGATCCATTGTTACAGATATAGGATTCTGACCAAGATTGGCTGAAAGTTTCCTGATGTGGAACTCCTTCTTTTCATTCCCGCGGATAAAATCAGAGATGATGGAAATATTTGTAATTGGCTTTGCGATGTTCGGATACTGGATCGTTGCATTGTTTGTGTTGATGTTTCCCGAAATCGTCGGAAGAATTCTCCGGTCGCCGTCGTATATTCCTTTTATAAGAATCTTCGCCTCGACGTTTCCATTCCCCTGAACGCCTTTGATCTGCTCGACGTATGCTTTCGGCGTCAGGTTCAGCAGTTGCGCGACATTCAGATTCTTTGCTTCGATGGTAATATCCATGTCCGGCTTGTCTCTCATGTCAATCGTGCCGCCTACGTCCATCGGGATTGCATTGAGAAAGGCCTTTCCGTTCTCAATCGTCGCCAGCTTCTTTGCCGCATCATACACGAGGTTCGCTTCGGTGTTAATCCGCCAGTCTGTAATGAGCGGAGTTGTGAGCGAGCCATAACTGAAATTATCGATGGCAACTTTACTTTCTATGCGAGCCTGATTCGTGGAGGAATTGAAATCTCCCGTCGCCTGAACGTGAAAGCCGTTATACGTTTGTTTGGAATCGTCCTGCCGGTCGGTTAGCTCAATGAAGCCGTTCGTAATACGCAGATCGGAAAACAGAATCGCTGCGAGGTTCGAGGGACTTCCGGCTTCGGCTGAGGAAATGATTGTCGTATCAGGAATCTTCACTTTATCGGAATAGTTGGTGATGCCATGTTCATCTGTCTCAAGAAGAACCTGTGGCTTTTCGAGGAGAAGCGACGAAATCTCCAATCTCCTACTAAACAACGGCCTGAGCTTGACATCCGCCAGCATTCTCTCCAGTGATACCATTGGTTTCTCCGAGAACCCCGGCTTGTTTGCAATCGTGAGGCCGCGGATATCCACACCGATGGAAGGAAACACGGACAAACTAACGTCGCTTACAGTAATTTTTCGTCCGGTTGCAGATTCAAGTCTGGGGATGAGGAGGGATTTGAGACGCTCATCGGTGAAGTACAGCTTCAATGCTATTGCTCCGACCACGAGCAAGACAACAGGAATACTGAGAATGATGAGCCACGTTTTTGCTTTTTTGGATAACGCCATGTGAGTGCTTTCAGTATTTGGTGAGGATATCTTTTTCTACCGAAAATATAGAGAAAAGGGTTCCGAGAGGCAACGAAACGTTGAAGTCTTGTCTTCATCATCAACATCACTTCGTTGCTTTTCCCTGCCTTTTTCTTTACTATACTCACGAATTTCAGTCCCGACCAATGTCGGGATTAATGTTTTTGTAGAAGGCAGCCTTCATGTCCGACCAACCCGCAGAGTCTTCGGGACAGCCGCCCGAGCGTTCCAACCGTCCCAACCGCGGCCGCTATTATTACCGCAACCGACGCCAGGAAGCCGAGAGCACCTCCGCTGAAAATCCGGAGAGTGTTGTTCCCGCAATCGAACCACCCGACCAGCAGAAGCAACAATTGCCTGTCCACGGCAGGCAGCAACAACAGCGCCGCGAACCGCAACAACGTCCCCAGGTCTCGCAGCCGCAGGGAAATCGGATGGATGTGAGTGTCGTGATTCCTCTTCGCGATGAAGAGGAATCGCTGAAAGAACTCCATCAGCAGTTACGCTCAACGCTCGGACGCATGAACGTGCGATATGAGCTTCTCTTTATAGATGACGGCAGCACCGACAAATCGTTTCAGGTCCTTCGGGATTTGAAGCGTGCGGATCATAGTCACGTAAGGATTATTCGCTTCCGCCGCAACTTCGGAAAATCTGCCGCGCTCGCCGTTGGTTTCGATAAAGCCCAGGGCAAGTACGTCATTACGATGGATGCAGATCTGCAGGATGATCCGGCGGAAATTCCTGCGCTGATCAAAAAGCTCGAAGAAGGTTATGACCTCGTTTCCGGCTGGAAGAAAGTCCGCAAAGACCCGATCACCAAAACCATTCCGTCGAAGTTCTTCAATTTTGTAACACGCGTGCTGTCGGGAATCAATATCCACGATTTCAATTGCGGGTTGAAAGCATATCGCAACGAAGTAGTAAAAAGCGTGAGCGTGTACGGCGAACTTCACCGGTATGTGCCGGTGCTTGCGAAGAATGAAGGCTTCAAGATCGGTGAGATGGTTGTTCAACACCGACCGCGAAAATTCGGCAAGACTAAATTCGGCTTCGGAAGATTCTGGAAAGGTTTCCTCGATCTTATGACCGTGTTGTTCACGACACGGTACTTCCGCCGGCCATTGCATCTGTTCGGTCTCTGGGGAATCATTGCCGCCTTCATTGGCATCTGCATCGATGGATGGTTGGTAGTCGAGTGGGCACAAGGGAAGACCGCATTAAGCAACCGTCCGCTCTTTCTCGGCGGAGTGCTTCTTATTATCGTCGGAGTTCAGTTCGTGTCCATCGGCCTGCTTGGCGAGATGATCAGCAAATCCAAACGCACGACCGAGGAATACGCGATCCGCGATTACATCAAATAAGAATTTTCCTTGCCTGCTCGTCCGACTCCGTAAGTTTCTAACGAATAATTAGTTTATGTATTCCATCATCATACCGATTTACAACGAACAGGAAACGATTCCTGAATTACTCGGGCGGCTGGCAATTGTTATGAACTCCCTGACCGGGCCCGTTGAAGTAATTTTTGTGGATGACGGAAGCAAGGATTCGTCGTTCGCCCTGCTTGAAACTGCGTATCGCAGAGACCCGCGCTTGAAGATCATTCGGCTTTCCCGGAACTTCGGTCATCAGATCGCAATCTCGGCGGCATTGAATGCAGTAAAAGGGGATGCCGTAATTGTGATGGATGGGGATCTCCAGGATCCGCCGGAGCTGTTGCCGCAAATGATTGAGCAGTGGAAGCAAGGCGCCCACGTTGTCTATACGGTGAAGAGAACCCGGAAAGAAAATCCTCTCAAACAACTGGCCTTCAAATCGTTTTACCGGGTGCTGCATGCGCTTTCCGAGGTCAACATTCCGATGGACGCCGGGAATTTTTCACTGCTCGATAAACGGGTCGTGGAAATTATGCGCTCAATGCCGGAACGCCATCGCTACATCAGTGGCTTGCGTGCATGGGTGGGCTTCAAGCAAGTCGGTATTACGTACGACCGCGATGCACGGTTTGCAGGTGAACCCCAAATGTCGTTGCGGCGTCTCGTTCATCTTGCAATGGACGGGATATTTTCTTTTTCAAACGTGCCGTTGCGTGTTGCGGTGTATGTCGGTTTCATCTCGGCGCTTATTGCTTTTGTGGGCGGCTTCTTTGTTCTCTACGAAAAATTATTCACCGATAAGGCCATACTTGGCTGGACGTCGACAATCGTCTCCATTACATTTCTCGGTGGCATGATCTTGATGACATTAGGCGTCATCGGTGAATACATTGGCCGCATCTATGACGAAGTAAAACAGCGCCCGCTGTATGTCGTACGCGAGATGGTGGGGTTTGAACAAACGGAGAGAAACCGGGATTGAAGAGTCGTATTTTTTTCCATTTCCATGAGGGATCGCGCACTCGGCGACTCTTCTTCTCGAGAGTTATTCTGTTCTTTGGTTCAATTCCATAAAATAAATAATTCACAAAAAAAGTTGCAGAAAACCTCACACCTTTGCTCTGCGTTCCCAGTTCTGTTCTATGACCAAATCCCGGATCTCTCTCGATTCACTCAAGACTGACTGTCGGTGGTTTCGCGGCGACGTTCCCTGCAAACCCCACAAACAGTTCGGCGTTCATTGCGACGATGAACAAGGTAACCCGTGTCCGCATTACGAGCCGCAATCGCTGAAAATTCTCATCATCAAGCTGGGTGCTCTCGGCGATGTTATTCGTACAACACCCCTGATTCACAAATTGAAGGCGGAATACCCCGACGCACGCATCTGGTGGGTGACACTCAGTCCCGAAATTATTCCGAAAGTTGTTGATGTTGTTCTCCCTCTCGACGCAGAACATTTTCCGTCCCTACAGGTAACGCACTTTGATATCATCTACAATCTCGACAAAGACAGTGAGGCCTGCGGCTTGATGGCGTCTCTGTCCGCAAATGTAAAGAAGGGATATACTCTTATAAACGGAAAGCCTGCACCGATTGACGGTGATGCCGTTCCTAAATTTATGACGGGCGTGTTCGATGATTTAAACAAAGCAAACACGAAAAGTTATCCGGAAGAAATCTTTGAGATTTGCGGATTCTCGTTCGGGGGAGAAAAATATATTCTCGACCTCGATCGTTCAAGCTACACATGGGAGTTGCCGAAGAAGAAAAAGATTATCGGTTTGAACACCGGCTGTGGCGGACGTTGGGTGTCGCGCTTGTGGGCAGAAAAAAACTGGGTAGCGCTGGCGAAGAAACTGAAGAACGCCGGCTACGTCCCGTTACTTCTTGGCGGTGAACAAGAACACGAGAAGAATAAACGCATTGCAAAGAAGAGTGGCGCGACCTATCCCGGATATTTTCCGCTGAAGCAGTTCATTAGTCTGGTTGACCAGTGCGACCTTGTTGTTACGGCAGTGACTATGGCGATGCACATTACAATCGCTTTGAACAAGAAAATCGTCCTCTTCAATAATATTTTTAATCGCAACGAGTTTGAGCTGTACGGACTTGGAGAAATTCTCGAACCGGAATTCAATTGTCCTTGTTACTTTGCTCCGGTATGTCCCAATAATTGTATGCAGTATTTGTATGTTGACCGTGTTTTCAAAACCGTGAAAAACCTTCTGACATAATAACGAGCTGCATCCTTCCTGTCTTCCCCATGGCGAGATCCGAAAAGAAAAAGAGAGTCGACAAACCACGCGCCTCTTCAGATGTTAAGGTGCACGTCGAGCCGACAGACCTGCAATGTATCGCCATTCTTGTCGTTCTTGTAGCCATTTTCTTCTACAGGATTCTTTCCGGCCAGTCGTACTTCTGGGAGGATTTCATTTACCAAAATTATCCGTTCCGGAGCTTTGCCGCCACCTCTCTTGCAATAGGACAGATGCCGCTCTGGAATCCCTACACGTTCAACGGCATGCCGTTCCTCGCGGATATCCAAACCACCGTCCTGTACATTCCCTGCTTGCTGCTTACGCTCTTCGTCCATAATGGCTCGTTGAATTTCTACTGGTTGGAGCTTCTCATCATTCTGCATTTTGTTCTTGCCGGCGTCGGAATGTTTTATCTCGCACAATCGTTCAACATCAAAAAAATTCCTGCACTGTTTGCAGGCGCAGCATACATGCTGAGCGGGTACATGATAGTCCACACAATTCATCAGCAGAACGTGACGCTTGTGGCGTGGTATCCGCTCATTTTTTTGTTCTTCCGAAAAGCGTTGAGTGAGCAGCGGTGGCTTTATGTGTTTGTCTGCGGACTGGTGTTGGGACATTCAATACTTGCCGGCTATCCACAGCTCTCCCTGTATCTCTACTTTTTTCTCTTCCTGTATTTTTTGTTTGAATTACTGACAACGTACAGACGGAAAAAAATCCTTTCACGTCCGGCACTGACTATAATGGCAAAGGCGGCAAGCATTATCGCTATCTCTGTCGCACTTGCGATGATTCAGCTCTTGCCCACGTTTGAACTTTCCGATCTCTCTCAGCGGGCGCAGATCACGTTCCAAAAAGCAAGCGAAGGTTCACTTGCCTGGTCCCAACTTGCGACGTTTTTTTTGCCGAAAATGTTCGGCACAGCGGGGGCAGGCGGCTTCGAGTACTTCGGTCCGGGTCAATACTTCTACTATTGGGAAACCTGCGTTTATCTGGGCATACTGCCTTTGTTATTGACAGTGCTTTCAATCTTTCTTTTCAAGAAGAACAAATATGTCGCGTTCTTCCTTGGCGTCGCGATTTTTTCTCTGCTCTTCGCGCTCGGCGATAATTTTTTCGTCTCAAAAATGTTTTACGACTTCGTTCCCGGATTCTCGAAGTTCAGAATCCCCGCCCGCATGGGAATTATTCTGACGTTTAGTACTTCTCTTCTCTCGGCATCGTCCCTTCAGTATTTCATGTATGAAGAGAAAACGCGTCGGGAACGCTTGATGATGCGCAATGTATTGATTGCTGTCGCGGGCATTGGAATACTCTTATACGGAGTAGCGCTTTCAGGAGGCTTCTCCACTTCAATCGTCAACGCCAGCTTCGAACAGGTGAAAGAATTAGTCGCAAAAGGGATTCATCCTTCGTTCTTCATTCTGCTGCTCAGCACGGCAGCGCTGTACCATCTGATTGTGAAAGGAAGTTCTATCCGACTTGCCGGAATCGGTGTGGTGGTTCTCTTCTTCGTCGACATGTTTGTGTTCGGTGGAGATCAAAACAATGGGACGGTAAATCCGTCAGAGTACTTTAAGAGAAGAAGCGACCTCGTACAGTTCTTCAAAAAAGATGGAGAGAAAGAACTGTTTCGCGTCAACACACGCAATCCGCAAGGAATTCTCCCGGGGTGGGACAGAAATCAGGGAATGGTTGACCGTATCTTCATGCTCGAAGGCTACACACCCCTTGCGTTGCAGCGGGCGTATGCGCCTCTTGCCACTCCCGACCGCATGTATGATTTACTCAACGTGAAATATAAAACCGTCACAGATCCGCAAACGGGAAATCTCTCGCTCGTCAAACATCCAACAGGATTGGCGCGGGTATTTTTTCTTTACAACGTTCGGGTTGCAAAAACTGAAGAGGAATTATTGCATCTCATCCAAAGTCCCGAATTCGACTACCGGACAACAGCCGTTATAGAAAAAGAACCGGGCAGCCATTTTTCTGTTCCGGCAACGCAACCGGCGTGGGACGCCAGGATCACGAACTATACAAACAACGAAATTTTAGTTGATGCGAAGACAAGCCACGCCGGGTTGTTGGTTCTAAGCGAAATTTTTTATCCCGGTTGGAATGCGTATGTTGATGGGGTTGAGGTGGAGATATATAGAACGGATTTCAATTTAAGAGGCATATTTATCAGCGCGGGTGAGCACACAGTAGCGGTGAAATTCGAACCATCAACGTTCAGAAATGGGATGTGGATTTCACTTTCAACACTCATGGTTTGTTGTATTGGTATTGTTTTATCCGTGAGAAAAGAAGGAGGGCTCCGAGTTCGTCGTCCCGGCAGTGAAGAACCATGAACATCATTATCCTCGGAACCGCATATCCATTACGCGGCGGTATTGCGCACTACAATGCTCTGCTGTATCAAGAGTTAAGCAAGAAGCATCACGTCGAAGTTGTCACGTTCAAACGACAATACCCCTCGCTGCTGTTTCCCGGCAAAACACAAATGGAAACCGATGGCGAGATGCAGCGCGTGCCGGCCGAATCGCTCATCGATTCAATTGATCCGTTGAATTGGATCTCAGTTGCAAGAGAAATCAGGCGCCGGCAGCCCGACCTTATCATCATGAAGTACTGGCTGCCGTTCTTCGGGCCCTGCTTCGGAACGATTGCGCGCGTGGCGACACGGGGAACAAACACAAAAGTTCTGTACATCTGCGACAACGTCGTGCCGCACGAAAAACGCCCCGGTGATGCAATCTTCACTCGCTACGCATTCGGTGCCGGAGATTTTTTCATCGTTCAATCAGATGCAGTTGAACGAGATCTGAAAACGTTCTTGCCGCATGCTCGCTACAAAAAAGTTGCCCATCCCGTCTACAACATATTCGGCGATCTGATGGATAAACAAGAAGCACGCAGGCAGCTTGGCATAACGGAAGAACGCGTTCTACTGTTCTTTGGCTATATCCGGGCGTACAAAGGATTGCACGTTATGCTCGAGGCGATGGCGAAGCTTCTGAAAGAGCTTGATGTGCGGCTGCTTGTGGTCGGTGAATTTTACGATGACAAAGAAAAATACATGTCCCAGCTTCATCAACTGGGATTGGAAAATCATGTTACGGTCAATTCCGATTACGTTCCGAATGACAAAGTCGGAGTCTATTTTTCTGCAGCCAACGTCGTGATGCTGCCATACACGTCCGCCACACAAAGCGGCATAGCGCAGATTGCCTATAACTTCAACAAGCCGGTGATTGCAACAAATGTTGGCGGACTTGCAGAAGTTGTGCGGGACAATGTTACCGGGTTCGTCGTTCCACCGGCTGACCCCGATGCACTGATGAACGCAATCATCAGATTCTTCAGGGAGAATCGAGAAGCGGAATTCTCTGCCAACGTTGAAGTTGAGAAGCAAAAATACAGTTGGAAAGCAATGACGGACGCGATAGAAGAGTTCATGGGATGACGGAATCAAATTCACCATCATGCCCGGTTTGTTCATCTTCGAACGTACGATCGAAGGCGTTCGGCTATGCATTTAACAATAAATGGCTCGGCGGGTTTGAGTGTGATGAGTGCGAAATCATATTCATTCACCCCCAACCAACTGCAGATGAGATCGTGCGGTTATATTCCAAAGAGTACTTTGAAGGGGATTTCCGATGCGGCCATGCAGGAAGTTACTTCGATGAAAAGACGATGACCTCGCTTGAAGATGAGGAGCTAATACAACACATAAAGAAATTCAAAC
>JBBRUI010000011.1:0-32990 GCA_038247945.1 Bacteroidota bacterium
AAGGAGGAGGCGGAAGGTCCCGTACCGGCGGCCGCACCAGCGGCGGATTTGGCAGCGGCTCGACTGAACGGGATACGAGCGCGAAGAAATCCGAGGATTCGACCTGGGTTGTTTATCTCGACTCTACCGCCCGCCTGTCTTATTGGAAATATCAGCGACAAGACGATCCGCATGTTGACCTTTTCCCTGATCGTGTGCACCCGTTGTTTGCGCGGCCCGGACAGACAAAGCTGCGCCATGAGTTGCAGCCCGATTCTTTCTACACCACATTTCGTTTCCGCGAATCCATCGATGGAGCGGACGTCAAGATTCCGGTCGGTCTTTCACTCAAAGAGTACGTTGCCGCACGCCGCCGATACGATATGCACAAGCTTTTTGCGGATGAAGCGCGCCGTCCCAAAGCTCTTGCAGGCAAGCGTGATATCGGCGATGTGTTCTCCAGCTTTACAAAGATTTCAATCCCCATTCCTGCCAACCCTGTTCTGAGTATTTTCGGCAAGCCCGAAATCAATTTGCAGATTAGCGGAGCCGTAGATATTCGTGCGGGATTCCGGAACACGAAGAGCGATCAAACGACCGCCAATGTGCTGGACCAGACTCGCAACGAACCGGACTTCAACCAGGAAGTACAGGTGAACGTGAATGGAACGATTGGGGATAAATTAAATATCCTCGCCGACTGGAACACGCAACGCACGTTCGAGTATGAGAACCAACTGAAGATCAAGTACACCGGTTACGACGACGAGATTGTTCAGAGCATCGAAGCGGGAAACGTTTCTCTCCAAACGCCATCGACATTTATCGGCAGCAGCGCCGCACTGTTTGGAATCAAGGCTAAATTTCAAGCTGGTCCGCTCTCGCTAACGGCGATCGCTTCGCAAAAGAAAGGACAAATCAAAGAAGTAGAAGCAAAAGGCGGAGCGCAGGAAATCCCGTTCGAAATCCAGCCGTCCAATTATGCAACGAACAATTTTTTTGTCGATCTGAGCTACCGGCCGCTGTACGAGAATTGGTATCGAAGTGATATCCCGACTGGCGATCCCAATAAGAAAATTCTTGAAGAAGAAGTGTGGGTTTCCATTACCGGCATTGACCCGACAAACACTTCAAAAGCGCGCAAGGGCATAGCCTACATTACGCTGCCGGAGGCTCCACCCAACGGTTATCCGGATATTCTGCGGCTTGCCCAAGATCAAAGCGGCGATCACGAGTCGGGGCAGTTCATCCGGTTAGACCAGTCGCAATATGAGTTGGTGGGAGATGGGTACATCGGGGTTATCGCCCTCAATCAGAATCCCGGCGATGATAAAATCATTGCAATTGCTTATAGGACGCAGAGCAGCCAGTTCGGTGAACTGACGTCGAATAACCCTTCAACCTCCGATACAAGCAAGCCGCTTGTTCTTAAAATGGTGAAGCCGAAAAATCTTCTTTCGGTCGGGCCGACATACGGCACCGCGTGGAAGATGCTTTTGAAAAATATTTACTCTCTCGGTGGACGAAACGTGAAGGAATCAGGCTTTAGCCTGGATATCTTCCGGAGGGTATCGGGACAGGAAGATCAAAACGCGGTGAGCAGCGAGCCGCTGCTGCGGATATTGGGGGTGGATAAGTACAATACAAGCGGCCAACTGGGCCCTGATAACATTTTTGATTTCGTTCCGGGCAGGACGATAAATCTCTCGCGGGCCGAAATCATTTTTCCTTCGCTTGAACCATTCGACAGCGCTTTCACGCGGTACTTCGTGGAGAAGAATATACCGCCCCCCGATTTGAGTTTTGTTTTTCCCGAAATCTACGACACTACAAGGACCGCAGCTCAGCAGAGTATCAATAACAAGTATGTCATAAAAGGAAAAGCCACAGGCGAAGTAAGTTCGAAATACAATCTTGGTTTTAACGTGGTGGAAGGAAGCGTGCGCGTGTACGAAAACGGCGTACAACTCACCGCCAATATCGATTACACTGTGGACTATATCGTCGGAGAAGTTGTTATCCGCAAACCGTCTGCGCTCGTGCCGGGAGCGAATCTACAAATCAAGTATGAGCAGAACGATTTGTTCCAGCTTGCCTCGAAGACGTTGCTGGGTGCCCGCGGCGATCTGTTTATTTCGCAGAACACAAGTCTCGGTTTCACCGTAATGAATCTGAACCAGCAAACGCTGAGTGACAAAGTGCGGCTGGGCGAGGAGCCGAACAAAAACACAATCTATGGGTTCGACGGACAAACAAGCTTCAAGCTTCCGTTCCTGACAAAAGCGATGGATGCGCTTCCTTTCCTTGCGACGCGGGAGGCTTCAGATATAAAGCTGAGCGGAGAAGCGGCATATGTTTTGCCCGACCCCAACACCAAGAAAAGCCCGATCCCCAGCGACGGCGGTGCAGGTATTGCGTACATCGATGATTTCGAAGGCGCACGCCGTACTATTCCCATCGGCACCAACTATACGAATTGGACGCAAGCAAGCGCGCCAATCGACACGTCGCTATTTTCTCCCGTAGTTCCCGATACCACAAAGATGATTTACAAAGCGAAATCCATCTGGTTTAATATTTTCAACTCCGTGAAACTGACGGATGTGTATCCGGATAAGCTTGCAGGAAATGCTGCGAGCAATTTGCTGACCGTAATGGACCTCTGGTATTTTCCTGCGCAGCGGGGAATGTTCAACTATAACCGTGGAAATCTTGCTGATACTCTTCGTGGCAAGAACTGGGGCGGTATCATGAAGCCACTTTCAATCTCAGGCACCAACCTGATAAACGAGAACATAAATTTTATCGAGATCTGGATGCAGGTAGGAAGGAATGGCACGCGCAATTCTGCAAATCCCGGCAAAATTTATATCGACTTGGGGACCATCAGCGAAGACGTTATTCCTAATCGTTCACTCAATACGGAAGATTTTGTCCCGACTCCCAATGGCACTATCGGAACAATAAACAATAGTCTGCAATCCTACGAAGACGTCGGGTTGGATATGTTGACGGACGATCAGGAACGTGCCCGCTATCCCAGCCTGGGGGCAGACCCGAGCAGCGACAACTACTCTTACAATAACGGTGACCTGGCTATTCCCAACGCCTATCAGAACATAAATGGGACCGACAATAACCGAAACAGTGTGAATGGCCTGTACCCGGATACCGAGGACTTAAACGCAAACGGGATCGTCGATATAGGTAATTCATATTTCCGGTACGAACTTTCACTCGATACCGTTCGCGCTCGTAACATTCGTATTGTTGGCGGCGGCATCAAGGGAAGTCCGTATTACCAATTCAGAATTCCTATCCGCGAGTTCATTTCGAAGATAGGAACTCCCAGTTTTGAAAACGTTGAGTTCATCCGCGTTGCGTTCCAGAATGCCGAAGATACTGTTGCCCTTCGCATTGCAGACTTCTCACTTGTTGGAAATCAGTGGCAGGAATTGAAAAAGGAAGACACGACATTTGCAGTCAGCATCATCGGTATCGAGGAGAATTCAAATATCTATTCCCATCCGCCCGGAGTAGTGCGCGAGCGTGACAAAACCCGGCCCGATGAACAAGTCTTCGCGAACGAACAATCTCTCTCGCTTATTCTAAAGGGAATTCCTGATGGGCAAGCGAAGCAGGCGGTGAAGCATTATGACTACCGGCCGCTGGATTTGTTCAACTACAAGACGATGAAGATGTTCGTGCATGGCGATGACTCAACGATGAACTATGTTAGTGTCAATAATTATGACGGTGAGTTTTTCTTCCGCTTCGGGTCGGATTCACTTAACTACTACGAATACCGTGCGCCGATACACAAAGGGTGGGATCTGTACAACGAAGTTATTATCAAGTTTGAAGATTTAACATCCATCAAACAGGGAAGGGACTCGACGAGTCGGATTGTTGAGGTTCCTGTTGTCGATGGTCCGCCCGGCGCGCTCTACCGCGTGTTGGGCAGTCCTTCGCTGACGCAGATCCGATACATGACCCTTGGTGTTGAGAATCCTGCCGGAAAAGGAACTGTCAATCCTCTGTACGGTCAGGTGTGGGTGAACGAGCTTCGTGTTATCCAAGTGGATGATACTCCCGGATGGGCGTACAGGTTTGATGCAAGCCTGAAGATTGCGGATCTCGGTAACGTCACGTTCAATTATTCCAAGGTCGATCCGAACTTTCATTCTATCGATCAGCGTTTCGGTTCCCGGCAAACGGGAACCAACTGGGGCATTAATGCAAACATGGAATTTGGAAAATTTTTCCCGGACGATTGGATTGGGACAACGCTTCCTATATCGTACTCGCACTCCGAGAACATGGTTCGACCCAAATATCTCCCGAACTCGGATGTATTAGTTGGTGAAGCGGCGTCGCGTGAACGGCAACGGCTGGTTGACAAAGGCTATTCGGAGCAAGTGGCCAACGCATTTGCAAGTGACCTTGTTCTTTCGACGGAAACCTATCGGGTTACCGATACATGGGCCGCGCCAAATTTTCGGATCGGGCTCCCTTCGGATGAGTGGTGGATCCGCGATACGTGGAACAAGCTGTCGCTGGGGTTCAACTACACAAGGTCAACGGAACGCAATCCCTCCACCTCGCGGCGGCTGTCATGGCAGTGGAACGCGAGAATTCAATATCAAATAAGACTGAACCCCGACTATTATCTACAGCCTTTCACAAAAATCTTTGACGGCATATGGCTGCTGGATGAATACAAGGATCTGAAGATCTGGTACGCACCGGAATCCTTCAACTGGTCCTTTTCAGCAAACCGATCAAAGGATGTCTCGTTGCAGCGGACAGCCGGCGCGCAGGAACTTATCGGCCGGAACTTTAATGCGTCGCGCTCATTCAGTTTTAACTGGAAACTCACCGAGAATGGGCTGCTCAATCCATCGGGAGATTACACGCTGAACGTTGAATCGAGCCTGCTTGATCTTGAAACTGACCCGATCACGAAGTCGCAGCGGCCATTCTCAAAAATAATGAACGATATTTTTCTGAATAACGCCTTGATCAATTTCGGCAAAGACACCCGGTATTCCCAGCGCAATAACTTCAATTCGAAACCCAACATCCCCAACATCTTTGATATAAAAAAATACCTCGACCTCACGCTGGGGTACGGTGTTGATTACAACTGGCAGAATGCACTCTCGCAAGGCGATCTCGGCAAATCCGCAGGGTTCAGCAACAGCATCAACATGTCCATGAACTTCAAATTGAAGTCGTTGTTCGATCCGCTCTTCGAGGCAACCCCTGCAACAGTTGGCGGCCCCGAGAAGTTTAATCGCGGCAGATCAGAGGACCGGCCGCCGGAAATTTCGGAGAACGATACAACCCAGGCTCAGCCACCCGATTCGGTTGAGACCGGTCCGCGGGGGCTGGACAAAACCATGACGCAGTTGAAGGAGCTTGCGCGGCTGTTCATAAAAGTCCCGTTCCTTGATTATGAAACTATCGGAATCACCTTCACGCAAACCAACCAGGCGGGGAACAGTGGTGTTGTGGGCCGGCCGGGTTTCGTCAACTTCTGGGGACGCGTTCCCTTCTTCCAGGATGCTGATCCCAAGTACGGACCCTCGCGTTTGTATCAGCTTGGATTGATTTCCGACCCGCATGGAAGGCTTGTGAATTTCAGGTCGCGTTCCAAGTTCCCATTCTTTGGGTGGGATGTAGAGCCGGGTATCCGCGCCGCCAATGGCGTTTTGCAAAACACATACCGCCAAACAAATCGTCTGTCATTCAAAACATCACGCGCACTGTGGGAAGGTGCCCGCCTCGATCTGAACTGGAATGTCGGTTGGGCGTACAACAGATCGCAAAGCATTACAACGGATTCACTGGGGCGAATTATCCATGCGGCAACGCAGAATTCAACATCGGGAAGTGTCGACCGGTCATTCCTTTCACTGCCGGACGTGTTGTTTCTGGGAGTATTCAAAAGTAATCTCAAAGAGGTAAGTAAACGATACGCCCAGCTTAAATCCAACAAATCCGATTCTGCAACAGTCTCGGATGAAGAGAAAATTTCGCGAGCATTCGAGGAAGGATTTGAAGCTCTGCCATTCTTCAGAAAAATCTTCGGGCAGTTTGCGCCGCGAGTGAACTGGTCGTTCCGGTGGGATGGGTTGGAAAAAATTCCGATGTTCTCCGGTTTTGTCAGCCGGCTATCGCTTGATCATACGTACACTTCCAATTATACACGTTCGTTCGAGAACAGGCAGGGATCCCTTGGGGAGAAGACCACAGGCCAGCGCATCAGTTACGGATTTGCGCCTCTGGTAGGGATGAACTTTACGTTCAAAGATTTGTTGAAAGGAAACATGGGCGCCAACGTCCGATACAATACGAGCACGACATATGATCTCGCAACGTCGTCCCGCAACCTTGTCGAGACGCTTGCGCAGGAGATTTCGCTTACAGCTTCGTATTCACGGCGTGGATTTGAAATTCCGTTCTTCGGACTTTCACTCAATAACGATCTTGAAATAAACGCCTCGTATTCGTTCACAAAAAACTCGCGGAAGCAATACGAGATTTCAAAACTTGATGTGAATGTTGAAGGAACACCGCTGGAAGGTTCGACGCGTACAGTGTTGGAGCCGCGGATAAAATATGTTCTCAGCCAGCGTGTAAATGCGTCTGTTTATTATCGGTTGACGAAAATAACTCCGGACGCAGAGGGCTCCAACATTCCCGGCAGTACAACAAACGAAGCGGGGCTGGACATACATATTGCTATACAATAGCATTGCGAATTTCGGATTTTTGATTGCGGAGTTACAATGGGCGGTGGGACTTATTGATTCGAAATTCGGTAGCGTTTCAGTTTGATTATGTCGTTCCCGCTTGTTGTTAGCGGGAATCCCCGCCTGCCCCATTTGCCCATCATGGCGGGCAGGCAGTCAAGGTTTCTCGCTTCTGGATTCCCGACAAGAGCATTCGGGAATGACAATGATAGGCAGACTGCGATTCGGAAAAAAATGCGTTGTAGTAACTTTTCGAATGGGTACATATATCAAATTTATCACTGCCAGAAATTCTGTCTATTTGAAAGTTGCCACTGAATTAGTTATCATCTCAACAAATGAAGGTGAAGATGGAAGAGAGCAAGGGTAAAATACTGTGGGTTGATGACGAAATCGATCTGTTGCGTCCGCATATTCGATTATTGTCGGAACGCGGATACAACGTTGAGACTGCGACGAATGGTGAAGACGCTGTAAGCATGGTGAAAGACCGGAGTTTCGATCTCGTGTTTCTGGATGAAATGATGGCGGGAATGGGCGGACTGCGGACGCTTGCGGAGATCAAAGATCTTCGTCCCAACCTGCCGGTGATAATGGTGACGAAAAACGAAGAAGAATCGCTGATGGAAGAGGCGATTGGCGTGAAGATCAGCGATTACCTGACCAAGCCGGTCAATCCCAGCCAGATTCTTATTGCGTGCAAGAAATTTCTGGAAGGCAAAAAAATTGAGGGAGCAACGGTTTCCCGCGACTATATAAAAGAGTTCAACCAGATTTCCGTGGCGCTCATGAGCCCTCTGGGCTACACGGATTGGGTGGAAACATACTCACGCCTCGTCAACTGGTCGCTGGAACTTGATGAGCATTCCGAATTGGGGCTGACGCAAACGCTCACTGACCAGTTCCGCGAGTGCAACCTGGCATTTGGAAAATATATCGAGAGTAACTACCGGAACTGGGTTGAGCAAACTACGAACCGTCCGACTCTTTCGCATGAGGTTGTTGACCGTTATTTGATTCCGGAGCTGCAGAAGAACAAATCCGTTTTCTTTTTCGTCATCGATTGTCTGCGCTTGGACCAATGGCTGATGATGGAGAGTTTGCTGCATGAATACTTCGACATCACGAAGGAGTACTATTACAGCATTCTGCCCACGGCAACGCCATATTCGCGCAATTCGATTTTCAGCGGCTCGTTCCCGAGCGATATGGAACTCCGCTATCCGGAATTGTGGGAAAAGAATGAAGACGACGAGAACAGCCGCAACCGCTTTGAGCGGCAGTTCCTGGACGGATTGCTCGAACGCAGAAAAATCATCCTGAAGCCGGAAGCAAAGTATGTGAAGATCCTGGATGCCGAGTTCGGGCGCAACATCGAAAACAATATCAACTCGTACACAAACTCCAAGCTCACATCCATCGTGGTGAATTTCGTGGACATGCTCGCGCATGGCCGGTCGGATTCCACGCTTCTCAAAGAAATAGCGCCCGACGAGTCCGCGTACCGTTCATTGACAAAGTCGTGGTTCATTCATTCATCGCTCTTCGGCATGCTGAAAACGCTTTCGCGGAACAAGAATGTTTCCATCATTCTCACGACCGACCATGGAAGTATTCGCAGTTTGCGCGGCTCGAAAGTCCTGGGCGACCGCGAAGCATCGACCAATCTACGCTACAAATACGGGCGCAACCTGAAGAGCGAGGAGAAAGCGGCGGTCTTCGTAAAGAATCCGCTTGAGTATAAACTTCCGAAACGCGGCGTTGCGATCAACTACATCATTGCGAAAGAAGATTATTATTTCGTTTATCCGACTGATTATCATAAGTATCTGAACCAATATCGGGATAGCTTTCAGCATGGCGGCATCTCGATGGAAGAGATGATACTGCCGGTGGTGAAGCTCGAACCGAAGGGATGAACACGTGGAGAACGAAATCGCCGGAAGAGACCAGAGAGGTGGGAAAATCCTTTGCTGCACAACTTAAAGGCGGGGATGTTGTGACTCTTGCCGGCAATCTCGGCAGCGGCAAGACGCAGTTTGTGGTTGGAGTATGTGAAGGGTTGAATGTTCGCGGACACGTTGCCAGTCCCACGTTTACCTTTATCAACGAATATGAAACTGATTTTGGCAAAGTCGCACACATGGATTTGTATAGAATTAGCAAGCGTGCGGAAATTGCCGAGTTAGGAGTGGGTGAGTATTTCAACGAAAATTGTGTTTGTCTAATTGAGTGGCCTGATATGATTGTGAACTTGCTGCCGGAAAAACACTACGAGGTTCGCCTCTCGTACGGAGAACAAGACAACGAGCGGCAGATTGAAATTTCCGGGCCCGTTGCAGCGTGAAAATTCTCGGGATCGAGACCGCCACTCTCATCTGCGGCGCTGCAGTAGTTGTCGACGGTAGAATAATCAGCGAAGAACAAACGTCCGAGAAGAAAGTACACGCTGAGAATATTATGAGATTGATTGACGCTTCGTTGAGTAAGTCAGGTGTACTTCTGAAGGATGTGGATGCTATTGCAGTTTCGATTGGGCCCGGATCGTTTACCGGTTTGCGCATAGGGCTAAGTGTTGCAAAGGGACTTGCATATGCGACAGACAAACCGCTTGTTGCCGTTCCAACGCTGGATGCTCTGGCACGACGGGCTGTGGATGCGGGAGTTGTAGCGACACCCTACATTCTTTCGGCGTTGGACGCGAGAAGAGACGAAGTGTTTTGCAGACTCTTTCGAGTTGATGGAACCAAAATTCTACCGGAATGGCCGGCGAAAGATCTTACATTGCATGATCTCTTTGTCGAGCTTGGCAACCGGCGTGTTTCGGTAACAGGAGATGCGATTCCAAAAATACAGTTGTTTGATCAGATGAAAAAATTGATCTACGTACGAAGCGAGGTAGCGATGTGTAGTGCGGCAACAGTTACACTCATCGGAGAAGAGCTTGCACGCGAGGGCAACTTTGTCGATCCGGTCACGGTTGAACCGGCGTACGTAAAAGAATTTTATTCGACCCTTCCGGGATAACAAACCATGGCGTGGTTCAAGCGTTCCAAAGAAAATATTGCTCCGGAAACGGAGAAGAAAGACCTGCCGGATGGGATGTGGACGAAGTGCGACCAGTGCGACGAGATTATCCACAAGATGGAGTTGGAACAAAATCTTTACACGTGCCCGAAGTGCGGAAGGCATTTCCGTATCGGGAGCGCCGAGTATTTTAAGATTCTGCTGGATGATGGCTCGTTGAAGGAATTCGATCGCAAAATGCGCTCCGTTGACCCGTTGAGATTTACAGACACGAAGCGGTATCGCGAACGAATTCCCGATGCAATCAAGAAGACAGGATTGTACGATGCTGTGCGATGGGGGACGGGGAAAATGAATGAACGGGATGTCGTTCTTGCGTGTATGGATTTTACATTCATCGGCGGAAGCATGGGCTCTGTGGTTGGAGAAAAAATTGGCCGGGCAATTGACCGCGGCTGGAAGACGGAGACGCCGGTGATCATCATTTCATCGAGCGGCGGCGCCCGCATGATGGAAGGCGCTTATTCACTGATGCAAATGGCGAAGACAAGCGCGAAGCTTGCGCGTTTGGGCGATGCAGGTATCCCGTACATTTCCCTGCTAACGGATCCAACAACGGGCGGAGTCACGGCAAGTTATTCAATGCTGGGCGACGTGAATATCGCAGAGCCCGGTGCATTGATCGGGTTTGCCGGTCCCCGTGTCATCAAACAGACAATCGGAAAAGATTTGCCGCCAGGATTCCAGCGCTCGGAATTTTTGCTCGAACACGGATTTGTTGATATGGTGGTTCATCGAAAAGAAATGAAACAAACTGTTACTCAATTGCTCTCACTTCTCGCGTAAACGATACTCGCTTTTTCGCGGTAGCGAATAAATTCTCTCTTTGTATGATTATACATGTTCTTGGTGTTCCGATGGATTTGGGCTCCGGCCGTCGCGGTGTTGATATGGGACCGTCGGCAATCCGCATCGCCGGCATATCCGACCGCCTGAAGGAACTCGGCAACAAAATTATCGACGATGGCGACATCGGAATCAAGAATATGGAAGAGATTCGCGTCGGCGATACACGAGCGCGGTACTTGAAAGAAATTGCGCGTGCCTCTAAAATTCTTGCCGCCAGGACTGAGAAGATCATGGCACAAGGACATTTCCCTCTTATTCTCGGCGGCGATCACTCCATTGCCATCGGCTCGATTTCCGGCGTGGCAGCATTTGCCAGAAGAAAGAAGAAAAAAGTCGGCGTGTTGTGGGTTGATGCCCATGGAGACATGAATACGCCATCAACCTCTCCCTCGGGTAACGTACACGGGATGCCGCTCGCGTCTTTGCTTGGATACGGGCCGGGAGATTTGAAGAAGGTCGGAGGCAACTTTAACAAAGTTGATCCGGAGAATGTTGCGCTGGTTGGTGTCCGAAGCCTGGATGACGGCGAGCGCAAGTTCATAGAACAAACGGGTGTGAATGTCTATACAATGCCGGACATCGACAGGCAGGGCATTCACCGGGTGATGAAGCGTGCGCTCTCCAAAGTAACGAACGGAACAGAGTACGTGCACGTGAGTTTTGATCTGGATGCGGTTGATCCTACGATTTCTCCCGGAGTCGGAACACCGGTGAAGGGCGGACTTGATTATCGCGAAGCCCACTTGATTATGGAGTTGATGTGCGAGTCCAAGATAATGACCTCACTGGAAATTGTGGAAGTGAATCCCATCCTCGATGAGCATAACCGGTCAGCGGAGTTTGCGGTGGAACTGGTGCAGTCGGCGTTCGGAAAGAGAATCCTCTAACGCATGGCGACCGTCGTCCGGGATGTTACAGAGATGCAAGCCACCGCCGAGCGACTTCGACGGGATGGAAAGCGCATTGCTGTCGTACCGACGATGGGCTATTTGCATGAAGGCCATCTCTCGTTAATCCGTCGGGCACGGGTGGAAGCCGATGTTGTTATCACCACTCTATTCGTGAACCCTGCGCAGTTCGGTCCGAACGAAGACTTCTCCCGCTATCCGCGGAACTTTGAACGCGACTTCTCTCTCGCCGAACAGGCCGGAACAGATTTCGTTTTCGCACCTGAAGTCTCCTTCATGTATCCGCCGGCTTACTCCACGTTCGTTAGTGTTGAACAGATCACGGATGTCCTTGAGGGAAAGTCCCGGCCCGGACATTTCCGCGGTGTTGCGACTATTGTGGCGAAGCTGTTCAATATTACGAAGCCCCATATTGCTGTCTTCGGACAAAAGGACGCTCAGCAAATTGCGGTGATTCGGCAGATGATCGGGGATTTGAATTTCGATATCCGGCTGATTGTTGCGCCGATCGTGCGCGAACCCGATGGGCTGGCGATGAGTTCACGCAACACGTATCTCACTCCGCAACAAAGAAAAGAAGCTGTTGTTCTTTCCCGTTCCCTACGCATGGCCGATGAACGTGTGAATGATGGTGAGTCTGATGTCAGAAGGCTTATTGAAGAGATGAGATTTGTTATCCGATCAAATTCATCGGGGGTGATAGATTACATTTCGTTTGCAGATAATCAAACACTGCTCGAGTGTGAACAGATTGAAGAAGGGAAAGAAATTTTGGTTTCGCTCGCTGTTCGATTTGATTCGACGCGCTTGATCGATAATACAATTATACGACGGTAATAACATGGATAGAAAGCTTGCAGTTGTCATCATGGCGGCGGGTAAAGGAACACGGATGAATAATCAGGACCTGGCGAAAGTTATGTTCCCGATTAATGGCAAACCAATGATTGAACATGTCGTCGATCTTGCGCTGCGCCTTGATGCTTCACAGATCGTTGTAATTGTCGGATGGCAAAAAGATTCCGTCATCAATCACCTTAAAAAAATATTCGGCGACCGTGTTGAGTGTGTCGAACAGAACCCTCAGTTGGGAACAGGACATGCAGTGATGCAAGCGGAGAAAGCTCTCAAAGATTTTGATGGCGATGTTCTTGTCCTCTCCGGAGATGTTCCGCTGCTTTCCTCTGAAACTGTAACATCGTTGCTTGCATTACACCGCTCAACCGTGGCAAAGGCAACAGTTCTCACCGCGGTGCTCGATGACGCTACCGGCTACGGACGTATTCTCCGAAATATGGATGGCAGCGTCGAGGGGATTGTTGAACACAAGGATGCCGGTCGTGAACAGCTCGAGATTCGTGAAATCAATTCAGGCATTTATGTGTTCGACACCCAACTCTTGCTGGAAAGTTTGAAGCACATAACCCCAACCAATGCGCAGAAAGAATATTATCTCACCGACGTTTTTCATTATTTCTGGCGGCATCAAATGAAAGTCAGCGCGAATATTGCCGGGAATCCAATGGAAATCTCCGGTATTAACACCGTCGTCCAACTGGATGCAGCCCGCGCGGCGATGGAACGCTGACAGGATGCCTCCGGCAGCTTGTTGACTCTCAGGTGTCATTTCAGTATTATTTTGATAGAAGAATTGCAAAGGAGATTTTGTGTATGAAGAATTTAGCCGTTATGATCGTAGTGCTTGCGCTTACCAGCGCAGTTTCATCAGCGCAATTCAAGTCACAGGTCGCGCAGGAGAGCCAGGTTTCAGTCAATAAGCTCGGTGATTCTTCGCCGCTCTCGTATCTCTTCGGGTGGTTTAATCCTGATAAATTCTTTATGCGGCATTCGTTTGATATGTCGTACACAAGTTTTAGCGGACAAGGTTTATCGCTCGGCTCGTACACGAACAGCATGATGTATCAGTTTGCAGATAACTTCAATGCGAAGGCAGAAATTGCATTCAGCTTCTCGCCCTATAATTCGATTGCACAATTCAACAAGAGCGATTTCAGCAAAGTCTACTTGAAGAACGCGGAGCTCAACTACAAACCGTCGGATAACACAACTATCTCCCTCTCATTCCGCCAGATGCCGTACGGATATTACAGCGGATACTATTCGCCTTTCTACAGTCCATTTTCCAGAGACACGGGGTTTTAAGAGGGAACGAATCAACATTTGATAATCCGTTTGCCACATTCAAGCCGAGATTCCTTCCGCACGTGGAAAGGATATCGGCTTCGTTATTTTACAACCTCTCTACTATCAATGAGGATTCCGGCGTACGTTGAACATTAAATCTTTTTTCTCCAATCCTAAAACACTCCGCTCAACGGGACTGAACGTCCTTCTCGTGATCTTCGTGCTTGTTGTTGGTTTCCTTGCCTACTCTTTTTTCTCGAGGAGTATTTTCCAGCCTCCGGTCGATCCGACAAAGGCTGGAGTTCAACCCGGACAGATAATTCAGATCGATTTGCTGAATGGTTGCGGCGTTGACGGAGCGGCTTCGAAATTTACAAACTACCTTCGTGCACGGGGATATGATGTTGTTGAGATGAAGAACTACAAAACGTTCGACGTGAAGGAATCTCTGGTCATCGACCGGAATGGAAATGTAGAGACGGCAAAAAAAGTAGCGTATGCGCTGGGCGTGAGCGGGAAAAATATCATTCAGCAAATCAGTCACGATTATTTTGTTGACGTATCCGTTGTTGTCGGGAAAGATTTCGGATCGTTGAAACCCTATCATCAATAATGGAGGAAATGCATTGAAATCATCTCTGCTGGCAAACGCCATTGCAAAGCTTGCTCTTACCAAGAAGGCTCATGATGTCCTTGTTATGGACTTGCGTCCCTTGACATCCATGACCGATTTTTTTGTCGTCTGTTCCGCCGATTCGGAGACGCAGATCAAAGCTATTGCTGACGCGGTTATGGAAGGAACAGAGCTAAAGGGGAACGCGCCCTGGCATAAAGAAATAGGAAGCTCGAATTGGGTTTTGCTGGATTATTCCGATGTGGTTCTGCATATCTTTCACAAAAACACCCGTCCCTATTACAATCTTGAAAAATTATGGGGCGACGCCAAGATCAAAAAAATCGAAGATAAAAAACCTGTTGCATCTTCCCGCGTACGAAAGGCCACGCAAAAGTCTCCCCCACGTAGAAAAAAAGTCGTAGTCCGGAAGAAAGTTGCTTGATGAAAGAATATCTGCGGGAACAAGTATCCGCCTCACTCCGCTCGCTCGGAATTGATCCCGACACACCGATTGGTTTTGAAAAACCCCGCCAGGCAGAACACGGCGATTTAACATCGAACGTCGCCATGGTGCTCGCAAAGCAGCAGAAGAAAAACCCCCGTCAACTTGCCGACGATATTGTCTCCAATCTTCAGATGGATCCTTCTCTGGTGAGTAATGTCCAGGTTGCAGGACCCGGATTTATCAATTTCACATTCACTGAAAAATTTTATCGCAAGCAACTGGGCGAGCTCCTTGCAAACCAGGAAACGTTCGGCCGTTCGGATATTGGTGGAGGCAAGAAAACGCAAGTGGAATTCGTCAGTGCGAACCCAACAGGGCCGCTCACCGTGGGCCATGGCCGCGGGGCAGTATACGGCGATACAGTTTCAAATCTTCTTGAGTGGACGGGACATACTGTAACACGCGAATATTATTTTAACAATGCCGGCCGGCAGATGCGCATGCTGGGGGATTCTGTCAGACTTCGATATCTTCACCTCTGCGGCGAGCGGATTGCATTCCCGGAGGATTATTATCAAGGGGGCTACATTGAAGAAATCGCAGCACACTTACGTAATGAGTTTGGCGATACTCTGAAGGCGGAGCCGGCGGAAGGGAAGTTCAAGGCTCAGGCCGAAAAAGAAATCTTCGACGACATAAAGAAAACCCTGAAAGCGTTAGGAATTGAATTCCAAAATTTCTTCAATGAGAATTCTCTGTATGAGAATGGGAAGATTCAGCAAACGATCGATGAACTGAAGAAACGGGATTTATGCTACGAGAGCGAGGGGGCGTTGTGGTTCAAAACGACTGCCCTCGGCGGAGAGAAGGATAAGGTCATTGTCAAAAGCACCGGTGAACCCACGTACCGTTTGCCCGATATTGCATACCACGTCGATAAGTTTCAACGAGACTTCGAGTTCATCGTGGACGTATTCGGCTCGGATCATATTGCAACGTATCCGGATATTCTCGCTGCACTGAAAGCTCTCGGCTATAACGAACAGAAAGTAAGAGTACTTATTCATCAGTTCGTCACCATCTTACAAGACGGCGAAGTTGTGAAGATGTCCACCCGCAAAGCAAACTACATCACGCTGGATGAGTTGATTGCAGAAGTTGGAGCGGATGTCGTGCGCTATTTCTTTTTGATGCGCAGCATGACCAGCCATTTAAATTTTGACCTCGGACTCGCGAAACAGCAATCCGATGAGAACCCGGTCTACTACGTTCAGTACGCCCATGCGCGCATCTGCAGCATCATGCGCAAGGCGGAAGAAGAAGAGAAGGCCGGTAATGAAAGCGTCAACCTCGAGTTACTTTTGACTCAGCACGAACTTGATCTCATCAAGATACTCTTGCAGTTTCCCGAAATCGTGGAATACTGTGCAGGCACGTTTGAGATTCACAGGCTTGCAGAATACCTGCAGGATGTCGCAACCGTTTTCCACAAGTTCTACCACAATTGCCGTGTCGTGAGCGACGACGCAGAACTCACGAAGGCCCGGCTGATGCTCTGCCGCGCTACAAGAGTGGTTTTGCGCAATGGATTCAATGTTATTGGTATTTCTTCACCCACCCAAATGTAGCCGTTTTCGTTGCCTTTCTCTGCAGGAATATGTATCTTTTTCTAAAGTTTTTCTGATCCTCGAAAGGAATGTCAGCTCGCCACAGTGCTACGATTTTGTTCTCTGATTGTGTTTGTGTCCTGCCTTAATTGTTCGCATGTTGACTATTAATTGAGGAAAAATTCCCCATTGCCCGCATTCGGGCTCATAGCATTACGTTGAATCTATCAAACAAATAAATGTTTAAACCCGGAAAAATCGAAGGCGTTATCGTCAAGAACCTCCCCAAGTTTGTGGATGACCGCGGCTGGTTGACGGAAACTTTCAGGCATGATGAGCTCGAGGAAAAATATTTTCCCGTCATGGGATATGTTTCAATGACCAACCTGGATGTTGCCCGGGGGCCGCATGAACACGTTGACCAGGCTGATAACTTTGCGTTCATCGGGCCGTCAAACTTCAAAGTGTATTTGTGGGATAACAGAAAAAACTCCGCGACGTATATGGTGAGGCAAATACTGTATGCGGGCGAGGATTCGCCGAAGTCGTTGATCATTCCGCCTGGCGTTGTTCACGCCTACAAAAATGTCGGAGCAAAGCAGGGGATGGTTTTGAATTTCCCCAACCAATTATTTGCAGGTAAAGGAAAAGCTTCGCCCGTGGACGAGATTCGTCACGAAGCCGATCCGAATACTATCTATAAATTAGATTAGAAAATGAAAAACGTTTTGGTTACCGGCGGCGCCGGGTTTATCGGGAGTAATTTTGTGCGGCATTTTCTTTCCGCGCATTCCGATGTCCGTGTCATCAACGTCGATAAGCTGACGTATGCCGGCAATCTTGAAAATCTGGAAGATGTCGCAAACAATCCCCGGTATCATTTCGTCAGGGGAGATATCTGCGAACGGGAAACGCTCGAATCAGTGTTCAAACAATTCGATATTGATTCCGTCGTCCATTTTGCTGCAGAGTCGCACGTTGACCGCAGCATTCTCGGCTCTTCAGTTTTTGTTCAGACAAATGTCGCGGGGACAAATATTCTGTTGGATGTTGCTAAGCAATTCGGTGTTGAACGGTTTCTTCATGTGTCTACAGATGAAGTGTACGGCTCGCTTGGATCGACGGGAAAGTTTACCGAAGAGACGCCGCTTCATCCCAACAGTCCGTACTCTGCAAGCAAAGCAAGCTCCGATCTGCTCGCGTTCGCGTATCACCATACCTATGGGTTGCCTGTTGTGGTCACGCGTTGCTCCAATAACTACGGTCCGTACCAGTTTCCCGAGAAACTCATTCCACTCATGATCATCAACGCACTCAACGATAAACCGCTGCCTGTGTATGGCGACGGATTGAACGTGCGCGATTGGCTGCATGTAACAGACCATTGTGTTGCACTCGACGCTGTTCTTCAAAACGGAACGCCCGGCGAAGTGTACAACATCGGCGGAAACAATGAATGGAAGAACATCGACATCGTGAAGTTAATACTTGACAAAGTTGGAAAGACCGAGGATCTTATCAGTTATGTCAAAGATCGCCTTGGGCATGACCGCCGGTACGCCATCGATGCCACAAAGATCAAAAAGGAATTTGGTTGGACTCCCGCATACTCTTTTGAAGTTGGGATTGAAAAAACAGTACAGTGGTACCTGAACAATTCAACGTGGTGGAAGAGGGTTATGACGGGGGAATATCTCGAGTATTACAAGAAGCAGTATCATGAGGTAGAGAAGTGATGATTAGAAATGCATTGATTGTAGTTTTTGTTTTGTCGAATACGCTGGCACAATCGCAGACAGGCATATCGCTTCCCGATCTCCTGAAGCTCAAATCTGAAAACAGGACAGATGTTAGCCCGCTCAGTCAGAAAAGCACTCCTGTGGATTCGCCTGTCGACCCCGCAGAATATTTTGTTGGCCCCGGCGATTCTTTTGTTTTGAATATCTGGTCGAGCGCGCCGGTTGAATATCGGATCACCGTAACTCCCGAAGCCACCTTGTTGATTCCAAATGTCGGAGTAGTTGACGTCCGCGACCAGACATTGCAATCTGTAAAGAAGAGCGTTGCCAAAGCAGTAGGGAAACGATACACCTCCACCGATGTAACACTGAATCTGGTTGCGCCGAGAACAATCGTTGTGCAGGTAACCGGAGAAGTGTTTAATGAAGGAAAACACGAAGTAAATTCACTGCAACGAGTGGATAATTTAATTGCCTTGGCGAATGCATTGCCTCCCGGCGTGTCCGATCCGGGGCTTTTCTGGGCAACGGCCAACGCGCGAACTTCTTCCTCTCTCAGGAATATTATTATTCAGCGGAAGAATGGTGTGAAGCTGCGCGCGGACCTCATCCGGTACATGGCAACAGGGGAGGGAAAGTACAATCCTTATTTACGTGAAGGCGATCAGATTCTCGTTCCCTCGCGCTGGCAAGTTGGATATGGGATCGGTATCAGTGGCGGAGTACGGAAATGGGGCAGCTTCGAGTTTGTGCCCGGCGATAGTCTTTCGGATTTAATTGAGATGGGTTATGGTTTTAAGAGCAGCGCTGACTCGACGCATGGTATTCTCACGCGCCTTGCGCCGAACGCTATGTCAATGGAAGAAATGAACGTAAATCCAGCGGCAATACTCAGCGGGGCAACTCCGGATATTGCTCTGCGGCCGGGAGATCGGCTTGTCATCAAAGAAATTTCCGATCCGAGAAAGGCATATATCGTCGATGTCTCTGGAGAAGTAAAGCAACCGGGTCAATATCCGCTCACGTTGAATTCAACAAGGCTCTCGGATGCGATTCGGGTAGCCGGCGGATTTACGGAAAATGCAAACATCAAAGCGGCTACGTTAATTCGTGCCCGGATTTCTCCCCAAGCCACGGGAGAAGAAATTGCTCAAGAGCAACTGCTCAGTTCCCGCAACAACCTGAGCTTTCAGGATTCGTCGTACTACGTAGTCGAAACCCTTCTCCGTTTGAAAGGAGAATTGGTCTCGGTTGATTTCGAGAAACTTTTTGTGCAGAAGGATTCAACTAAGGACGTCACGCTGCGCAACTATGACCGCATCATCGTTCCCCCAAAGACCGGCAACGTGTACGTGTTCGGCCAGGTCCTTGCCCCCGGCCACCTCGCCCACGTCGATGGAAAGGACTACCGGTACTATATTTCCAAAGCTTCGGGATTCACGCGTGAAGCCCGTGAAGACGAAGTGAAAATAATCAAAGGCAGCACACGGGAATGGCTCGACCCGGGAGAAACAGAAATTGAAGACGGAGATTACATTTGGGTACCGAAGGAACTGCATTACCCGTTCTCCTACCATCTGACAATGTACGCACAGATAGCGGCAATCATTGGAACGGTTGCGACTGTCGCACTGCTCATCAATAATTTTTCAAAGTAGGAACGATGGAAGAAACCGGCTCACCAAAAACAGAAACGCCCTCTTCGACAATTATTGAATTCCTTTCCATCGTGACGAAGTACAGGAAGTTCATATCACGGTTCGTGCTTTCTGCTACTCTCATCACCATCATTGTAGCATTCCTGATGCCGAAGTGGTTCAAATCCACCGCATCCGTCTTCCCTGCCGAGAAAGCGGATTTATTTGGATTGGAAGGAATATCCTCGCTGGCGAAAAATCTCTCACCTGCCAAAGCTCTCCTCGGCTCGAACCCTGAAGCCGATCGATACATGGCAATCCTCAAGAGCGCAACAGTAGTGAACGCCGTCATTCAGAAGTTTGACCTTGTCAAAGTATATGACATAACAAGCTACCCGGGAGAAAAGACCGCCAAAGAACTTTTGAACAACACGGAATTCACCGTGGAGCAGGAAGGAAATCTAACCGTTACTGTGTATGACAAGGAACCGCAGCGCGCAGCGGATATGGCGAATTATTTTGTAGAGATGCTGAACACGACGAACACAGAGTTGCAAGTGCAGAATGCCCGCGGCAACAGAGAGTTCATTGAGCAACGGTACAAAAAAAATAAGTTGGACCTTGCTGCTGCAGAAGATTCATTGAAGGCGTTTCAGAAAAAATATGGCATCATTGCTATGCCCGAACAAACCGAGGCATCGATCAAGGCAGCGGCGGAGATAACAGCACAGCTTGCATTGAAAGAAGTGCAGATGGGCGTCTTGCGCCGAACGCAATCTCCCGACAATCCAACCGTAACTGCCGCGCAAATTGAAATCGAAGAATTCAGGAATAAACTTTCCCAGATGAACGGATCGGGAACGAATGTAAGCAAAGATCTGAGAGTCTTCGTCCCCTTCAGCAGGATCCCCGACTTGGGCGTTGAATACGTGCGACGATTCAGAGAGGTTGAGATTCAATACAAGATACTTCAGTTCATCCTGCCCCTATATGAGCAGGCAAAAGTAGAAGAACGGAGGCAAACACCTTCAGTGATTGTACTTGATGTAGCCGGACCAGCCGAAAGGAAGGCAAAACCTAAACGCGTGTTGATTATATTTGGTGGATTTATCATTGCCTTGGCAGGTAGTCTCGCCGGGGTGTTTATGCATTATCGATGGAATAAAGCTAAAGCGGTCGGTTCGCGAACGTATATTTCGATTATGGGTTTCGCAGAGGCGATAAAAACAGACTTGAATTCTATTAGGTTCTCGCGACGACTTTAACTCGCAAAACTCGATGTATCTCTCTGATTCGATATTACCAATTTCGGCCTCGACTACTTGGCGTCTGTATGCGATTCCGCTGATTCCTTTTGTGTTGTTTCTGACCTCTGTCGTCTTTGACTTTGAATTTTACTTTTTTCTTGCGTTGATACCTACAATCGTTTTTGTAGTGGGCATGATCAATTTTGAAGCAGCTTTTCTTTTTGTTCCGCTTTCTTTAACGAACCCCTACACTCTTCAAGAAACGCAAAGCAATTTGCACATTTCGGAGGTCATATTACTAGCGATCTTCTGTGTTTGGTTGATTCGCCTGATTTCGACTCCCTCGGGTTTTTCTTTTCCACAAAAATTTTTAGTGCCAACGATCCTCATTATTTCTATGGCTGTTGTATCGTTATCTGTTGCAAACTACTTGTTGCCTGGGGTACAGCAAGTGATTCGGTACATTGAAATTCTTGTGTTTCTTTTTCTCATCGTCTTCAATTATTGTCGCACAGAGCATATCATTAGGCAAATCTTCCTTGTTTTACTTATCGGAGGCCTTCTTCAGTCGCTCCTGGGCTTAGGACAATTCATGACCGGAGAAATGACCAGGTCTGTAACACGAAGAATTTTTGGATGGCATGGCGGTGGGTATGGTGCGTTGATTGGATCGACTTTGATGTTTTGCTGTTGCATTCTTTTGTATGAAAAAAGGGTAAGCTTTCGCATTTGGGCTCTTGTTATAATTCCATTTTCTGCACTTGCTCTTATCTTGAGTCAAACAAGGGCATGGATTGGTGCTTTTACTCTTGCCCTTTTTCTAATGTTTGTTGTCGGAAAAAGAAAACTGATGGGTAGAGTGCTAGTTATTGGGTGTATTGTGGGTTTTACCTTCTTCCTGGTAGTGCAAACAAATGGATTTGGGTTGGTTGAAAACAACCTCCTCAAATCTGCTATTAATAGCGCTTTCAGATTCGAGACCACCCCCGGCAAGCGATCCACCGAGGATCTTTCGTTGCTTATGCGACTTAACACGTGGAAGACCGCCATAGGCATTTTTCTTTCTCACCCCATCACTGGAATTGGAGTTGGCAACCTCCGGTTTCAAGACTATTTCAGCCTTCGATTGGGAAACCCCTCGCAAGGACTTGGTTATGTTGATAATCAGTACATCCAATTTTTTACTGAGGCGGGAATTGTCGCGGGAATTGCCTGGATCCTATTCATGTTTTTTGCACTCCAGGGGGGTTGGCGAGCTGTGCAACTATCGAAGGATTCGCCACTCCATTCGGTTGCAGCGGGTTTGTTCGGCAGTCTTTTGATAATGGTTATCGGTAGTTTCTTTTGGGTGATTACTCCTCACCACGAGCTTTTTGCGATTATGATAATAAATATTGGTTTACTGTTGAACATTTCCAGACTTCCACGGTCCAATTAATGAATATCGCAAGTCTAGGACAAAATGCCACGGCTGCCCGTCTACCAAACTTGCTTTCGATTCTCCTTTGCTTATCCATTGGTCTGGTCACACCTTCTGTATTATGTCAATCCCGTTGGCACCAGAAAGAATTTATACTGGGGACATTTCATGATCCTCCGATTAATATCCAGAAAAAAAACTTTGCAAAAGATTCCGCCTCTTTTGCTCTGGCAAAGAACGCATACTTCAATTTGCTTACCGGTACCCAAGGTGATGGGCGCATTGATCATTCCTTGGACGGGATGAGATATTCTCTCCAACTCGCTGCTGCTGTTGGTCTGAAGTATCTTGTCACAGATCGTAGGATTTACGAGGGGTTTGAAAAACCCTACGACACGGCTGTGGCACGCCAGGTAGCAAAAGACTATCGGAGTTTGCCGAGTGCTCTGCGCGCTGCCCAGTATGGATACTTTCTGTGTGATGAACCACAGTTTAGATTGGATCATCTCAATAATGTCTCAGGTTGGAATTCGTTAATTTCTCAGCTTGACCCTGAGAAATTGGTCCTTGTTAATCTTGCTCCGTCATACAGCGTTGATGCCGATTGGGGGGGATTCTCATCAGGGAACTCAAATGGAATTCTTGACGCCAATGAGCGGGCTGATTACGAACTGTATTTGAGAACTTATATAACCAGACTCAAACCAAAGGTAGTCTCTTTTGATCACTTTCCATTTTTTAAGGATGGAGCATTTCGACATGACTACTTCTACAACCTGAATATTGTCAGGAACAATACCAACAAGGCAGCGTTTTGGGCTTGCCCGATGACAGTAGGTCACTCTAGTTACGTAGACCCAACAGAAGCTCATATCAGATTTATGTATTTTTGCCCGATAGCTTATGGAGCTAAGGGATTGTGTGTCTTCAGTTTTTTTCCGCCGCCGGAGGAAGGTTACCGTTCTGCTCTATTCGACCAACAAGGGAACAAAACTCAGCGATATGAGATAGTGAGACAACTCAACCTGTATGTGTCTCAAGTTGTCGGCCCGGTTGTTATGCGAGTTCCAAATGTTGGGGTTTTCCATGCTTCTATTTTTCCGCCCAATCAAACAGGGTTCGACGGGTCCGACTATTTAAGTTCATCATTGATTAAATCGGTCTCGGATTCGCGAATTCTGATAGGACTCTTCCAGAACTCGCAGGAATTATATCTTTTTGTCGTAAATAAAGATGTGGCAAAAGTAGAAAATGTGAGTATCAAGCTTCGACGTCTTGTACGGCAAATCTTTCTGGCGCCGAGGGTAATGGACTTTTCATTTACTTCATCTCGCCGGTACGAGCAAATTGAGACATATGTTCAACCGAAACAAAATTCGTCGACATTTGTAATTCCCGAACTTGAAGGAGGCGAGGGCAGGATGGTGAAGGTGGCGCGGTAATGGCGTCTCTAGTGCTCGGGCTTCAAAGAAATACCCTCTTTACGTTTCTGTCCGCTTTTTTTCGCCTGGCAGCAAATGCAGTGCTATTCATACTGGTTGCACGCTTTTACGGACCCGAAAGTTTCGGACAGTTCTCAACGGCTCACACACTTTCTACTGTCTTTATTCTTTTTGCAGACTTCGGGTTCGATCTTCTCCTCACTACGGAAATTGCCCAACATCCGGAGAAATCTTTCGAGACTGTTCCTCGAATGGCTGCCATCAAGCTAGTATTGGCCACTGTCGCCACCTTGGGAATGGCTGCTTTTGCTCGTCTGCAAAACCTCTCGGACATAACACGGGAGCTGGCATATATATTTTGTTTTTATCTTTTTTTCTCAGCAATTCTAAATTTCATGTTCGCGCTGTTCCGTGCACATGAAAAAATGCAATATGAATCGGCGATCACGTTCATAATAAACCTTACCTTAGTTGTCGTATTAATATTTGCAGGAATTTTTGGCGTAAGCCTATACATAATAGCAATTACTTTTGTTGGGTCGCGGATACTAGGGTTGCTTTTAGCTTTGAGAACGAGCCGTAAACTCCTTTCATCTATGATTCCGATCCTTGATCTGTCCTTTATTGTCAATGTCTGGAGGCAGACATTCATTTTTGGGGCTTTCTTTATTTTTGGAAACCTCTTCTTTACTCAGGATACGATTTTGCTATCGATTTGGAAGGGAGACTATGAGGTAGGGATATATCAGTCGGCCTTTCGAATTATCGCTATTGCTTTAATCATTCCAGACATTATGTTCAATGCAATTATTCCCACTCTTGCACGTCTTTACAATATTGAGGAATCGCGGTGGTTCGATCTGGGATCGTTTGTCAGCAAGGTGCTTTATTTTCTGGGGATGTTGATTGGAACAATTTTAGTGGTACTTCCGCACATAGTAATAAAAGTCGCGTACGGTGAAGGCAGTTTCTTAGAGGCGATTCCTGTTATGCGCCTCTTTGGTCTCATAATTATAGTTCGTTATACATTTGAAGTGCCGGCCTTGATGCTTACGACTTCGCATCACCAATTTCAGAGAATGGTGTTAGTATTCGGTGCCACCATATTTAATTTTATTTTGAATGCATATGCGATTCCGAAGTACGGCATTATTGGGGCCGCGACCGTATCTTTAGCAACTAATCTTGCAGTGGGAGTCGGGTACGCGATCACGAGCAAAAATATTTTTCCTCAGAAATGGCTTGCCCGCGAACGTATGCTACCCTTAGTCGTCATCGCTATTGGATATTTAGCAACGCAAGGATGGCCTCTTAATGTTGGTATTGTGGTTCTTTGCATGACCATATGTTATTTTTTTGTTGTTTATTTTTTCGGTTTTCTTCCCACAGAACGCTTGAGGTTGGCCAAGACCCTAAATGGTATTGTCAAAAGATGAAACCATTAGTGGGCATAATAATTCTGAACTTTAATAGAGCTCTTGATACCATTGAATGTGTAGAATCGCTTCAGCAATGCTCTTATTCCAATATGCTGATTTGGGTAGTTGACAATGGTTCAACCGACGGATCAGAAGAGACGCTTCGAAGGACTTTGCGAGGGATTGAGGTTCGTCAAACGGGAGATAATCTGGGATTTGCTGCAGGGAATAATTGGGCTTTCGAGAAGATGACCAATGTCCACCCCAAATACGTCTTGTTGCTTAACAATGATACAATTGTGGACCCGTCGTTCCTTGACCGGATGGTAGAGGCGTTGGAGAGTGACCCCGAAGCAGCCATTGCCGGTGGTACAGTCTTCAATTATCCAGATGAAAATGTGATATGGTATGCCGGCGGGAGATTTCAATTCTGGCGTGCTTCCAGTGTCTCGTCTTATGCGGGCAAAAAACGAGATGTGTTATTTTCTGAAAACAATACTCCGGTCACCTTCGTAACAGGGTGTCTTTTACTCTTTCGCGTCGATGTAGCATTGCAACACGGTTTGTTTGATACGCGTTTCTTCATGTATTTTGAGGATTGTGAATTGTCAATAAGATTACACCGATTAGGCCAGAGACTGCTATATGTTCCTCAGGCAGTGATTTACCATAAGGTATCGCATATCGGGACTACTCCGTTTACTCTGTATTACGGTGTCCGGAATAGATTTTTGTTTGTTGATACAGCATCAATCGGATTAAAGCGGATTATGGGACATGTTTACCTATATGCGGTTTTCTCAATGAAGGCCCTTTGGTGGTTGTTCACACACCCATCGCGGGCAAGAGCTGTTGCATATGGCTGGCTCGACTACATCACCGGCAACTTTGGAATAGGAAGAGGAAACCAGTTGCGAAAGTGGACATTCGTCAAAAAAACAAAAGGGCTGCGGGAGGGAACCTGTGCGGATTTGTATTGATGCACGTGCGGCAATTTCAATTACAGATGGTATTGGCAGATATGCTCAAGAATTGGTCAAAGCATATGCCGATTTGGATGATGACAATGAGTACATTATTCTTAAACATCCATCTCTTGATGTGTCGTTCACATTCGACAAGCGCTTTACCGAGCAAGTAGTTCAATGGAGACGCTTTGGGTTGACTGAACAGGTACGGCTAGTGCCGCTACTAAATGAGATGAGACTGGACCTCTTCCATTCCCTGCATTTCACGTTACCCCTTTTCTACAAGGGACCCATGGTTTTGACTGTGCATGATGTCATGCCAGCTGTTCTTCCGGGTTTTTTTGGGAATACAAATTTGAGAGCACGCGTAACGTCTGCTTATATCAATTTCATAGTCGCACAAAGCCTAAAAAAGTCAACCTCAATCATCGTTGATTCGAATCATACAGCGAAGGATATACAGAAATTCTTCGGAAGATATAAAACACATACAGTATATCTTGGAATTGACCACTTAGTGCAAATTGACACTGGTATTCAAGATAAAATATCACGTGATGTGCCGAGACCCTATTTTTTTGTCATATCCAATTTTCGGCCGTACAAAAACCTTCCCCGGTTGCTTGAAGCGTTCCAATTAGCTCGAAAGAAGCTTGGAGATGTAGAACTTGTAATTGCCGGGAGTAACGAGAAGTACAAGTCGCGAGCTCTAGAGAGGGTACCTGAGGAGTCTTTGCAAGCCGTGCGCTTTATTGGGTTCGTTCCAGACAATGATATGCCCGAACTTTTCAAAAATTCAATAGGCTTTGTTTTTCCCTCTCTGTACGAAGGATTTGGGTTTCCAATCCTGGAGGCGATGGCTGCCGGTGCACCTGTAATCACTTCGCGCTCAGCATCATTACCAGAACTTGCCGGTGATGCTGCCTTATATATCGATGCTCAAAAAACCGAGGGTATTGCAGACGGTCTTATACAATTGGCACTCAATCCAGAATTGCAGAACAAACTGCGTGAAGCGGGGAGACTTCAGTCTGCAAAATTCATGTGGTCGACCACTGCGCGCCAAACCCTTAAAGTTTATGACGATGCAGTGCGCGTTTGCGGAGCGGCATGAAAATTATACAGACTAGCAAAGCCTACTATCCTCTCATTGGCGGCATTGAAACCATTATCACCACCTTGTCGGAAGGATTAAGTTTGATTCCGGAAGCTGATGTTCACGTACTCGTGTGCAATAACGAGCAATCATTGATGTCTGTTAATAAAATTGTGAGAGGCGTAAGGGTGACTTATCTTCCAACATTTTGGAAGGTTGCCTCGCTACCATTAAGTCCGACTTATTTTTGTGCGTTGCGTGGGGTCAAAGCGGATGTGTTGCACATTCATCAGCCCTTTCCCCTTGCGGATTTATCGTTAGTTTTACAACCTTCTATCTGGAAAAACTTCCGAAAAATTGTCGTTTCCTGGCATAGCGATATAGTGAGGCAAAAGTGGATTCTCGCAGCCTATCGCCCTCTTCTGCATAAATTCCTGGAACGGGTGGATAAGATCATTGTCGCGACGCCGCACCATATTGATAGTTCAGAGTTTTTGTCTAACTACCGAACAAAGTGTAGCGTGATACCTTACGGAGTTGATCTGGAGTGGACGAAGAATTCCCAAAGTAGAACCGCACTAGTACAATCATTTAGGGAAAGATTTGGAGTGCCGCTAGTTCTATTTGTAGGTAGGTTAGTATATTATAAAGGCCTCACTTATCTTATCGAGGCATTGAAAGAAGTGGCCGATGCTCATTTGCTTATTGTTGGCGCGGGTCCACTTCATCACGATCTCGAAAATCAAATTCATTTACTTGGACTTCAGGATCGGGTAAAAATAATTCCTCCCGTTTCGGTGGATCATCTGCACGCTCTCTATGAAGCTGCGGATGTGTTTGTACTGCCCTCAACGGAGCCAAGTGAAGCTTTTGGAATTGTCCAAGTTGAGGCAATGGTATGTGGCAAGCCTGTTATCACAACGAATATTGGAACCGGTGTAACGTACGTAAATCAACATGGCATTACTGGCCTTACGGTGCCACCGCGTGACCCTGATGCACTCGGAAAGGCAATAAATGCTCTACTTCATAATGATGAATTGCGCCTTTCGTATGGACGCAATGCACGAATTCGAGCAACCAGCGAATTCACATCTCAAGCTATGATAGACAGAATATGGTCCCTTTACAAAAGGATCCTATGAATCTCGTTCGGTATGCTGGATCCCTAGCTAGACGAATTGGCTTGCTTGGATAGAGGAGTATATCTGCCGAATTGTCCAACGATATTGGAAAACCAGAAAAGGAAGACCAAGAGAAAGTGAACTGTGTCCAAACGGTTTGAAATACTAATTCTACTGCTGACTGATCTCCTCTTCATCAATCTTGCATGGCTGATCTATTACACTTTTCGCGTGCGCAGCGGCCTTCTCGATGTAGGCATTGAACCTGAGTTTGTTCTCCCAATGCTGTTCGTATATTTCTTCTGGCTATTGCTCTTTTGGGTTGTCGGTTTGTACCGCTCTTGGTATGCTGCCTCGCGTTTTGATGAAATCACCCGCGTTTTTAAAGCAACAATTTTCGGTTGCCTCTTTCTTTCCTTTGCGATTGTTGTTGATGATCAAGGAACGAATGTCGTCATTGGTTCGCGGCTCTTAATTGCAATCTACTGGGCAATTCTCTTCACGTTTGTCTCAACCGGCAGGCTTGCCATTCGCAGTGCTCAGAGGAAGATGTTAATTGCCGGGGTCGGCGTTCACAATGCAATTATTGTCGGCAGTGAAATCAAATCACGCGAACTTTACGAGGAAGTAATTCAATATCCGGCTCTTGGCTATAAGGTCATTGGCTTTGCCAGTGTTGGAGGATGGCCACGGCATCCAAGCAATACAGCGCCTATTTTGGGATCGTTCGATGAGTTGCATGAGTTAATTCCAAGGCACAGCATATCGGAGGTTTTGATTGCTCTTGATTCTTCGGACCATCAACACCTACTACAAATTATTCAGCGTTGCAATTCTCATAGAGTCGGTTTGAAGATCATGCCCGATCTCTATGATATCATCAGCGGACAAGCCCGCACAAATCAGATCTACGGCTTTCCCCTCATCGAAATCAGCCCGCAATTGATTACGCCATGGGAAGAATTTCTCAAGCGAACTTTCGATATCGGCTTCTCCGCGTCCGTGATTGTTTTTGGACTTCCGATCTGGCTGTTGGTTGCGCTGGTCGTACGATTGGAATCTCGTGGACCTGCACTTTACAAACAAGAGCGGGTGGGAAAGGATGGGAAGGTTTTCAATATTTATAAGTTTCGTTCAATGCGCGAAGATGCTGAATCTGCGGGTCCGCAGTGGGCAAACAAACGCGATGCGCGGGTGACTCGTGTCGGGAAATGGTTGAGAAAACTTCATATCGACGAAATTCCCCAAATGTGGAATATCTTCAAGGGGGAAATGAGCCTTGTTGGCCCCAGACCTGAGAGGCCGATGTTTGTTGAGCAGCTATCAAAAGAAATACCATTGTACCCGCGTCGTCTCAAAGTCCGGCCCGGACTTACGGGGTGGGCACAAGTAAAACACAAGTACGACGAGTCTGTAGAAGACGTTCGCAAGAAAGTTCAGTACGATTTATTCTACATAGAAAATATGTCCCTTAGAATGGATATCAAAATTATTCTCAGCACTATTTCACACACGCTTCTCGGAAGAGGCCATACATAAAAGAGCAAACCCTATGAAACTCCACATGGTCGACGTTGTCGGTCAATACCAAAAAATAAAACCTGAAATCGATTCTGCGATTCACAAAATTCTCGACGCGGGGACATTTATTCTCGGCAAGGAAGTCGGTGAGTTTGAATGTCAGATTGCCGGATATCTCGGCGTGAAGTATGCGGTCGGCTGCGCTTCGGGAACCGATGCGCTGCAGGTTGCAATGATGGCGCTCGATATTCGTCCGGGCGACGAGGTTATTACGACGCCGTTTACATTCGTGGCAACTGCTGAGACGATTGCACTGCTCGGGGCGATACCGGTGTACGTCGATATCGATCCAAAAACATTCAACATCGATCCTGCAAAAATTGAAGCGGCAATTACTCCGAGAACGAAAGCGATCATTCCGGTTCATCTGTACGGCCAGGCATCGGACATGGATCCCATCATGGAAATTGCCCGTAAGCATAATCTGAAAGTGATTGAAGATTCCGCTCAAGCGATGGGTGCGTCGTACAAAGGCCATAAGGTTTGTACGTTCGGCGATGTTTCGTGCATCAGTTATTTTCCGAGTAAAAATCTGGGAGCCTTTGGCGATGCCGGAATGATAGTGACGAACAATGTTGAGCTTGGAGAAAAGATGCGGATGATAATCGCACACGGATCGAAGGTGCGCTATTATCATGAAATCCTTGGCGTGAACAGCCGGCTCGATACTCTTCAGGCAGTCATTCTTTCAGTGAAGTTGAAATATTTGGATCGTTGGAATGAGGCGAGACGAAAAGCTGCTGCGCAGTATAACGAACTGTTGAAAGGAACACCGGTAACGGTTCCGTATGTCTCGCCGGACTGCGAACACATCTTTCATCAATATACAATCCGGGCTCCGAAGCGTAATGAGCTTGCCGAACATCTGAAGCAAAAAGGAATCCCGCACGCAATATATTATCCTGTTCCTCTCCATGAGCAGAAGGCATTCAGCCATGCACGTAAAGGGCATGAATCTTTTCCGGCAACGGAAAAAGCTTGCGGGGAAGTTCTTTCCTTGCCAATGCACACCGAATTAACGGATGATCAACTCGTGGCAATAACTGATTCAATCAAACAATTTTACAAGACCAACTGAAATTGGAAACGCCGAAGGTACTCGTTGTCATCCCCACCTACAACGAGGCTGAAAATATTCCAAAACTCATCCCTGCTGTTCTCAAGCAGGCGCCGAACATCGACATTCTGGTTGTCGATGACGGCTCGCCGGATGGCACGGCTGCTATTGTCAAAGAGATCATGGCGACAAACTCCAGCGTTCATATTCTTGAGCGGCCGGGAAAACAGGGGTTGGGAACCGCGTACGTTCTGGGATTCAGATACGCCATCGAGCATGATTATGATTTTGTCTTCGAGATGGATGCGGATTTCTCGCACAACCCGAATGAGATTCCCGTATTTCTTTCGACCATTAAGGACTACGATCTTGTCATCGGCTCGCGCTATATCAACGGCGTGCGCGTATTGAATTGGCCCATGAACCGTCTGTTGTTGAGTTATTCCGCGAACGTGTACACGCAAATCATCACCGGCTTACCGGTGCATGATGCAACCGGCGGGTTCAAGTGTTACCGGATAGCGGCTCTCAAAACAATCGACCTCGACCACATTCGCTCGAACGGCTACGCGTTTCAAATCGAGATGAGCTTCAAGGTATGGAAGAAGGGTTTTCGTCTCGTTGAGATTCCCATCGTGTTTGCCGACCGGCGTCTCGGTGTTTCCAAGATGTCGAAGAATATCGTCTACGAAGCCGTCTTCATGCTCTGGAAGCTCCGCCTCCGCAGCATTCTCAATCGCCTGTAATCCGGCCCTCCGCAATGGACCTTTCGGTCATCATCGTCAACTACAACGTCCGGCAATTTCTTGAAAGCGCGCTAGCCTCCGTCTATCGCGCAATGGAGGGTGTGAAGGGAGAAGTGTTTGTTGTGGACAATGCGTCCGACGACGGAAGCGTTGAAATGTTGAAGGCGAAATTTCCGAACGTGACACTTATTGAGAGCAAGGCCAATGTCGGTTTCGCACGGGCGAACAATGCTGCGCTCAGGCAGGCGACCGGGCGATACCTACTTCTTCTGAATCCGGATACAATCGTTCAGGAAGATACATTCAAGGTTATGATGAAGTTCTTCGATGAGACCCCGGATGCCGGCGCGGCAGGCTGCAAGATTTTGAATCCGGACGGGACTTTTCAACTTCCTTGCCGGCGAAGTTTTCCAACTCCCTGGGTTGCGTTTACAAAGATCTTTGGAATGAGCGCTCTTTTCCCGAAATCAAAATTATTCGGCAAATACAATCTCACCTACCTGAACGAGGATGAAACCTACGAGGTGGATGCGGTGAGCGGTTCGTTCATGTTTCTTCGTCGTGATGTGTATGAGAAAGTTGGCGGGCTTGACGAAACGTTTTTTATGTACGGAGAAGACCTTGACTGGTGCTTCCGGATTTCGCAGTCCGGTTACAAAGTCTACTACGTTCCCCTGACGAAAATAATCCACTTCAAAGGGGAGAGCACACGCCGCAGTGAGATCGATGAGATCCGTACATTCTACCAGGCAATGCAACTGTTTGTGGAAAAGCATTTCAGCAGCTCGACCATTGTTGAAGTGTTGCTCACGGTTGGAATTCTTTTGCGGGCTGCATTGGCGCTGCTGATTAAGGCAAGTCGTCCGCTCATGATAGCGCTGGTGGATTTTGTTCTTGTTGATCTGGCGTTGGTGCTGGGCGAGTATATCTATTTCGGACAAGTGTTCCGGTTTCCCCACTACGCGTATCCTATCGTATGGGCTGTGCCTTCCGCCGTAGTTGTTGCGTCGATGTATTTTTCCGGGGTCTACACCACGCGGCGTCATTCGGTTTCCCGAACGACGTTTGCTGTTTTCATCAGTTACCTCATTATTTCTGCAACGATATTTTTCTTCAAAGAT
>JBBRUI010000012.1:0-32817 GCA_038247945.1 Bacteroidota bacterium
CTCATCATGTACTTTTTCCGATATAAATATTCCACCAGACACAGCCACCGATTCAATACGGGAAGCGAGGTTAACGCCATCGCCATAGATGGCTTCATCTTCAATGATCACATCACCGGTATGAATGCCCATGCGCAGTTCCACTTTTGGTTCTTGCAGTAATTGCCGTTGAATTTGGATAGCACAATGAACGCATCGATAGCGCTGCTGAATATGCTCAACGATCCATCGCCGTAATTCTGTAATATCCTGCCATTAAATTGACCGATTGTAGATTCCAACACTTCTTTCAGCCGTTTGCGTTTTAGACGGGCCAGTTGCTCATTCTCCTGCATCAGGGAAGTATAGCCGGTCATGTCTGCAAATAATATTGCTGCAAGTTGTCGCATAAGAAGTCGTAAAAATAAAAAAGAAAAGATCGGACAGTTGGAAGATAGATATTAATATTTTAAGGAATGCAGCTACTACGACAAGTTTTAAACAAGGGGCTTTGTGCGTAACCCAAACTTTGGTGCTTCTATTATGACGATGTCATGGTGAGCGACCTTCAGTGCTCAATCTTGCGGGAGTTCGAACCATGTCAAGCGCATAACCATCGCCCTGAGCGCCCGACTGCCTCGTTGCACAAAATGGCGGGCAGGCAACGAGTGTCTTTTGCGAGCGGAGTAAGAGTGGCATCGCCCTGAGCGCAACGAGCGCCTCTTGCGAGTGGAGTAAAAGTGGCATCGCCCTGAGCGCAACGAGCGCCTTTTGCGAGTGGAGTAAAAGTGGCATCGCCCTGAGCGAAGTCGAAGGGTTGCATATCTCCGCTCTCCGCGCTATCTTCCTTCCGAGAATCTTGCCCGAAACAGACAAGTGATCTCACCTTTCGGCGCAGGTCCGAAGGACTCTCGACGAGTCGATCTACGATCCTCTACGATCTACGATCCCGTAGGGAGGTCGTAGACCCGTAGGTTGACAACTCAACTCGTTGAGGAGTCATCGACCTTCGGAGGCAACGTCCCGGCTTTACTTCCGTTAAGTTCTTACCAAACTTTTCCATCCAGAATGTTTCGTTACTGTATTGGAGTAACAGACGACATTGAAATGTCGCACTTGCACTAGCAGGTTGCTGAAAAACCTATTTTGTCATGTCTTTGCGAGAAGCAGAGCGACGAAGCAATCTCGTTGTCGTTTCAAATTCAACCATTGAGATTGCTTCGCCTCAAAAAACGAGGCTCGCAATGACGACAAAAGGGAGTTTTTCATCGTCCTGCTAGTTATGCGAAAGCGCACGCAAGTTGATATATTGTAGGTGACAGTTACTGGCTAAAGGATTCCGATGGCTATTTTGCGAAAGGAGCGGATATACTTTGATTCTTCTGTAATCGGAGGATACTATGATTCCGAATTTGCTGACGATTCAAGACGCGTTATCGAGTATGCCCGCAACAAGGTAATGACTGTGTTCATAAGCGAAGTTGTTGTACGAGAAATTCTTAATGCACCTGCTCGTGTTGTTTTCTATTCCTGCTGACACTCTCGAACGGATTGAGCTGTCTCCAGAGATACTGTTGTTGCGTGACGCCTATCTTTCAGGAGGGATCGTTTCTCCCCGCTGGAGTGATGATGCAACACATGTCGCGGCAGCGACGGTTGCTCGTGCAGATGCAATTGTGTCATGGAATTTTCAACACATCGTTCGTCTTGACAAAATGCGCGCGTACAACCAGACGAATCTTGCACATGGCTACGGGATTTTGACAATTATTGGAGGTAAACTATGATGAACCAGCCGAGTAACAAGGAGTTCGATTGCATCGCCATGAAGCGAGAGGCTCAGAGTCGAATCTACGAAGAGACCAAAGATATGACGCACGAGCAACAGATTGAGTATTTTCGGGCGGCGGTGCAGGAGGGGCAATTTCGAGAATGGTGGGAACAAGCAGGCTCTGTTTCCGCCCGTCAAGTCGTCCGAGCATCATAGTTGCGTACGCCTTCGCATAACAAAACTAAGCACGGCGCTCTCGCATGGCCCAGGAAGTTGAGTTCGTTTCACCCCGCCGTCAGTTATAGAACGTAGACGGCGGGGCGGCGTGCTTACTCGAACGTTATGCGCCATTGTCACCCATTGAACCCACAATGAAAAAGAGGATTGGTCAGGTATCCCTCGTCTCAACAATTAGCGGGTTGGCGCTCACCGAAGCCGGAATCCATCTCGGCGTGCTTCAATCGAGCACAAAGAGATTGAATACGAGAAGCCAAACGTTATCATGGAGAAGGTAATGGTGTTAGAGGGAGAAATCGAAAACGATATCGAAGCCATCAAGAAAATGATCCGGTAGCCATGGCACAGAGGAAACCCAAAGCGAAGAAGTTCGTGAAGGCCGGTGACTACGGCGGTCTCTTGCTTTCTGTGAGTGAACTGCTTGAGCAAGCCCGGCGAACGTCTGCCCGCGTAGTGAACGCAGTTATTACGGCAACGTATTGGGAGGTCGGGCGAAGGATTGTGGAGTTTGAGCAGGGAGGGCAAAACCGGGCGGACTATGGTGACGCTATTATTGCCCAACTTTCTCTCGATCTGACAAAGCACTTTGGACGCGGGTTTAGTCCTGCCAATTTGAGTCAGATGAGGAAGTTCTATGTTCTCTGGCCCCAACATCTGATTTTTCAGACACCGTCTGAAAAATCTGAACAGCTAACCGGAGAGGGCATTCTTCAGACGGCGTCTAAAATTTCGCAGATACTGTCGGCGAAATCTGGAATTCGACAGACACCGTCTGGCAAATCCGCAATTGTGCAGACACCGTCTGCAATATCCGCGACACCGTCGCGCAAATTCACCCCCTCCGATCTTGCGCAGGCATTCCCGCTCCCCTGGTCACAATATGTCCGGCTTCTTTCAGTTGAGAGTTCAGAAGCTCGCGCCTTCTACGAGGCAGAGGCAATCCGTGGTGGCTGGTCGGTGCGGCAATTAGACCGGCAAATCTCGACCCAATTCTACGAGCGCACCGCTCTCTCGAAGAACAAAAAGGCAATGCTGAAGAAAGGCGAGAAGCCGCAACCCGGAGAAACTCCAACGGCTGAAGAGGAAATCAAGAGTCCATACGTGTTGGAATTTCTTGGACTGAAAGATGAGTACTCCGAGAACGATCTTGAAGAAGCGCTGATCCGGCACCTGGAGAAATTCCTGCTTGAGCTTGGCAGCGACTTCGCATTCATCGGCAGACAGAAACGCCTCCGCATTGGCAACGAGTGGTACCGCATCGATCTTCTCTTCTTTCACCGCAAGCTGAGATGTTTGGTTGTGATCGATCTGAAGGTCGGCAAGTTCACGCATGCAGACGCCGGGCAAATGCACTTGTATCTCAATTACGCCCGTGAGCACTGGGTGAACGACGGCGAGAACCCTCCGGTTGGATTGATCCTATGCGCTGAGAAAGACTCAGCCGTTGCCAAGTACGCACTTGAAGGGTTGCCGAACAAAGTTGTAGCAGCTGAGTACAAACTTGCGCTGCCGGATGAGAGGAGGCTGGCGAGCGAACTGAGGGCAACCCAGAAAAAGATTATCGCAGCGAGAAAACAATGAATAAGGTATTGGAGTTGGCAAAGAAAATTGCATCAACGGTCCAAGAAATTCAACAAATCCCGCGGTAGTGTCTCAGTTTCAAAATAAGTTCGGCGCTCATCGCGAAACATGTCATGCTGAATTGCTCTTATTCAGCATCCAATCAGATTTTTGCCAGTTCAGATTCCGAACATCCCGACTTGTCGGGACGGAATGACCACGGTTCGTAAACTGAGACACTACCAATCCCGCTTGCTGACTGGCGCTGATGTTTTCCCCCATAATCTTCGCAGGCTGATGAGTATGTTATTCCTTCTGCTAATTCTTCTCCTTGGCCTTTGTCCCGCTGCAGCCGCGCAGCATTTGTATTCCGATTGTCACCCATCGGACCCACAATGAAAAAGAGGATTGGTCAAGTATCCCTCATCTCAACAATTGGCGGGTTGGCGCTCACCGAAGCCGGAATCCATCTCGGTGTGCTTCAAGGTCAGGCGTGGAGCATCGTTGCTTGGGGTTTTGAGGCCGGTACCATTGGCGGGCTGGCAGACTGGTTTGCCGTGAGTGCATTGTTCCGTGAAATCCCAATCCCCATTATCCGACGACACACGAACATCATTGTCAAGAACCGCAGTCAGTTGACCGAAGGTGTCGTTGATCTGGTCACGAACAAATGGCTTTCACCTGAGGTCATTCGTGAAAAACTCGCAGGTGTCCCCATTGCTGAAGGCATTCTCAGGGTACTGCAGGAACCGGGGAATCAAGCCCGTGCGATTGATTTCCTGCGGGATTTCTTAAGCCGCTTCGCAGACAACCTCGATAAGCCCCAGGTGGCAAGCCTGCTTCAGAGAATCCTTAAGGACCAGATTGCAGCAATTGACATTGCAACTCCACTCGGTCGATGGCTCGAAGGTGCACTACAGAGAGGCGATCACAACCAGGTGTGGGATATGATGCTCGATGCGGCAACACAAGCCCTTGATGAACCACAGACACGTTCACTCCTTCGAGCCAAATTGGAATTGGCTCTGCAAGAGTACCAGGACCAGGACTGGATCAAAAAGGCCGGTGTCTGGATCGGAAAGAAAACCGGTGCGATGGACCTGGATGTGTTCACAGACAAATTGCTCGACAAAGCCAGAGTGTTTGCCGGCGAAGCCCGAGCAAACCCTGCACACCCCGTCCGCCAGAAGTTTGACAACTCGATGCTTGATTTTGCACATCGCCTTGCCGCAGGGGACTCAGAATCTCAGGAGCTTATCAATAATCTCAAACGGAAGCTTGTTGAAAACGCTGAAGCGGAAGGAATTATTCAAGGCATCTTATCCCGCTTCAAATCAACAGTCATTGATCAGCTCAAGAGCAACGACACTCCTTTCATGGCACTCCTGACAGACAATCTGAGGCGCTTGCTCAATGAGCTGCAAGCCGACAAAGCTGCTCAACAAAAAATCGATGAATGGATGCGGGAGACAATTACACAGCTCATCGAAAAGTATCACTATGAGATCGGCAACATGGTTCGGTCAAGTCTTTCCAAGCTCGATAACGTCGGGCTTGTGAATCAAATTGAAGAGAAAGTCGGCGACGATTTGCAGTACATCAGGCTCAATGGAGCAGTAGTCGGGGGACTCGCCGGAATACTCATAGCGATTGTGAAACTTTTGGTTCTCTAAGAATCTCCAAGATGTTTTCCTTCAAAGAATAGCAGGACGGGATCAAGCGAAGGATAGAGTATTGGATGGTTCGTAGAGACGAATTGTCCCCGAGCTTGACACTTGCACCGTGACAGGACTACGCAACAGGGGATTTCGTCACGGCGCTTTGATGATTCGCTTTTGCCGTGACGACCGAGGGGGAGTAATTATTTATCCCTGCATTCTGCGGCCACCGCGCTTTGAAAACTCTATTTGCCGTGAGCACCAAGGAGAAACGTTTAATGTACATGACCAAATATTTTCCATACTTAATCCTGTTGCTACTCGCTTCAGCTCTCTCCTGTTCACCCCCAAACCGGAAAGCAGATAATAGCATACCTGATGTTCCCGGCTCGAAGCTGGTAAAATGCGGTGTCATCCTGCCGCTCGGCAATTATAAAGAGTGGGACGGCGGAATGATCGAATCTCCCGCCATCTGGTTCGACAGCAGCCGTGGGAAATATGGAATGGTGTACACGGGTTACGGCAGCATCGACTCAACCCGGCGGGGATACAAATTTGTCAACCACCCGCAGATTGGTTTGGCGTGGAGCGATGACCTTTTACATTGGGAGAAAGATTCGAGAAGTCCGGTTTTTTCCGGCAGCGGCGTTGTCGGCTCGACGGATGCGAATGGCGCGACAGGCCCCTTCATGTGGTTCGAAAACGGAACGTATTACCTTTTTTATTTCGGCGTAACGGCGCGCGGGTATGAAGGAGGACGGAAGACGATGAACCTCGCAACGTCGAATGACCTCATCCACTGGAAACGATATGAAGGCAATCCGATTATTTCTCCGGCGGGAGCCGGCTGGCGACGCGATGCAATCTGGCATCCGAACGTTGTGAAGAACGACGACACGTATTATCTTTTCTTCAACGCATCGGGTGTTGTGAATGGACTGGTGGAAGAGTTTACCGGTTACGCAACATCGAAGGATTTATTTCATTGGGATGTCGATGACGTGAACTCGCCGCTTCTCGTCGGCAGCGGAAAACCGGGAACGTGGGATGCGTCGGGACGGGCGGGAGATCCGAGCGTGTATAAGGTCGGGAAGGTCTGGTACATGGCATGGTATAGTTGGGATAAAAGGAACTCCGCTGATGGACTTGCATGGACAACCGAAAAAGAATTCCCGCTGAATTGGCGGCTCTACGAACGTAATCCCGTTCTCCAAATCGGAGCGCCGGGTTCGTTCGATGCGCTTCATGCAGGAAAGCCGTTTATCGTGTTGAAGGGAGATGCCTATTATCATTTCTATACCGCCGTCGCCGACGATCAGACACGACAAATCGCCGTGGCTGTATGGCCGGATGTGTGCAAATAAGCTTGAATAATTTCGTCGGAACGTTCCCTGCCTGAATTTGTGGTTCATGCGTCACCCTGAGCGTCAGTCTCGCTGTTTCTCAAGCGAGACAAAGTCGAAGGGTGTCATGCGACTTCGTTCCGCCCAAACAACGAGCGGAACTGCGCTCAGCATGACGATGAGACTATAGGACACCACCGAATTACACGTTGCTTCTCTCCTCCCGCCTGTGTATTTTTTATCATGAAAGCATGGTGTTCTTTTATTTTTTGCTTGATGATCGGTGCGGGCGCAGTGTCAAGTGCAGGCGTAAAAACAGAGCCTCGGCTTCAGGCTTCTCTTCAGCGACTCTCCCCTGCTGATCAAATTCTTGCCTGGGTCTTCTTTACTGATAAAGGTTCGCACGAATTTCTGAAATCCGCTATCCCTCACAATGTCGTTTCACAAAAATCATTTCAGCGCAGATTGAAGTCACGTCCCTTTGAATCGGCAGTCGACTATACAGACTTACCGATCGAGAGAAGTTATGCAGATCAGGTTGCGGCACACGTACTCCGTGTTCGCCAGATTTCAAAGTGGTTCAACGGTGTCAGCGTGAGTGCAACGCGCGATCAAATTGAACGGCTTGAATCCCTCCCTTTCGTTGCACGGATTGAGTTGCTCGCACGGTTCAAACGCAATCAATCTGAAGAAATCGAAACAACCGAACTTCCCGAATCTCACACGACCCGCACGCTCCATCGCCCAACCAATCTTGACTACGGTTTGTCGTTCAATCAACTGAACCAGATCAACGTCCCTGCTGTTCATAACACGGGCAACTCCGGACAAGGCGTGATAGTCGGTTCGTTCGATAATGGTGTTCGTTTGCTCAACCACGAGGCGTTCGACTCATTGCGCACGCGGATTGTCGGCACGTATGATTTCGTCGACCATAAAGTAAGTGTTGTACCGAATAATCCGGGTGTGGGCTACGGGGCGCATGGTGTTGCAACACTTTCTGCACTCGGAGGATACAAACCGGGGCAGTTGATCGGTCCGGCGTTCGGGGCAAGTTTCATTATCGCCCGGACAGAAAACGACAGCAGCGAAACTCCATTGGAAGAAGACAACTGGGTTGCAGCAATCGAATGGGCGGAAAGTCTCGGTGTTGATGTCACGAGCACATCACTCGGGTACCTTACATACGATCCGCCTTATAATAGTTGGACCTGGCAAAACATGGACGGGAATACTACCGTTATTACACGGGCGGCGGATATGGCGGTAAGCAAAGGAGTCGTCGTCGTCAATTCGGCGGGCAACAGCGGATTCAATCCGACGCGCAATACCTTGAGCGCTCCCGCCGATGGTGACAGCGTTCTTACCGTGGGCGCGGTTACAATCGATGGCGAACGGACAAGTTTCAGTTCAGTCGGGCCGACGACAAGCAATCCGCCGCGCATCAAACCAGACGTGATGGCTCAGGGCATTACCGTGCGCAGCGCGAGCACGAACAATCCAACACAATATGCATATGCACAAGGCACTTCGCTTTCATGTCCGCTGGCAGCAGGAGTTGCAGCGCTTGTGATTCACGCGAATCCGAATGCAAGCGCCGTCGAGATTATGAACGCGATGCGGCAGACGGCCAGCCGCGCAAGCAATCCGGACCGGGAATATGGATGGGGAATCATCAACGCATTTGATGCTGTAACGTTGGTTGGCGGAGGGCGCATTCCGACCACATATCAATTGCTGCAGAATTTTCCGAATCCGTTCAATCCCTTCACGACAATTCAATTCGAGCTTCCGAAAATCTCGTTTGTTTCTTTGAACGTTTATAATATTCTTGGAGAGGAAGTCAAAACTCTTATCAACAACCAGCAGTTCATCGGTCTGCCTTCTATTATATGGCGTGGAGATAACAACCAAGGTTCCACGGTTGCAACAGGAGTTTATTTCGCCCGTCTTGCAGCAAAGAGTGTAGATGGAACGTCAAGCTATGCGTCCACAATCAAATTAGTTTTTATGCAATAAATAACCGTTCACCATTTAGCTGAAAGGAATACCCGTGACACGTTTTATCATAACTTTATTGCTGTGTATGGTTGGAGGAGTTGCATTTGCGCAGCAATCCGAAAACCAGGGACCTGCCCCGATGGGACCTATGCTCAGCGGAGCGTACGCCGCAATGCCGGACAACGAAGGGATTCCCATGTGGGTGTTCTTTAAGGATAAGGGACGATCCGAGATTATGAAATCATCCGTGCCGATGAACGTCGTCTCGCAGCGATCAATTCAACGTCGCCTGAAAGTAAGAGCTGCAAACGAAGTTGTCGATTACACCGACCTGCCGGTCGAACAGCAATACGTCGATGAGCTTGCTCCGTACGTGCAACGCGTGCGACAGCGCTCGAAGTGGTTCAACGGCGCAAGCGTAGTGGCGACGAAAGCACAGATCAATGAAATAGCTTCTCTTCCCTTTGTAAGTTCGATTGAATTGGTATGGCGCGCACGAGCAACCCGCGAGCTTGAAAAGGAAGTCCCTGCTTCGGATGAGCCACCGTCAACCCCGGAAGGGACCAACAAAATTTTTGATTTGAATTACGGGTCGTCTCTCAATCAAAACCAGCAGATCAACGTCCCCGCCGTACACAACACTGGCAATCACGCACAAGGTGTTCTTGTTGGCGTGTTCGATAACGGATTCCGGCTCTTGACGCATCAGGCATTCGACACGTTGCGGCCGCGCATCGTGGCAACGTACGATTTTGTTGATCATAAGATAAGCGTCGTTCCGAACAATACGAGCACGTCCTTCGGCAGCCATGGCGTCAACACGCTTTCAACAATCGCCGGATATCGCGACGGACAATTGATCGGACCTGCATTTGGCGCGAGCATTATCCTGGCCCGTACCGAGAACGACAGCAGTGAAACTCCAATTGAAGAGGATTACTGGGCCGCGGCCATTGAATGGGCTGATAGTATCGGAGTCGACGTGACCAGTACCTCGCTTGGATACAATGCGTACGACCCACCGTATACAAGCTGGACGTGGCAGGACATGAATGGGAATACAACATTGATAACCCGCGCTGCTGACATGGCGGTTGCTCGAGGAATTGTGGTCTGCAATTCAGCAGGCAATTCAGGGAATTCCAGCGTCAACACACTCGGCGCTCCGGCAGATGGTGACAGTGTCATTGCAGTTGGCGCGGTAGACCCGAGCGGGACCATTTCAGGCTTCAGCTCATGCGGGCCGACAACGAGTGTACCTCCTCGAATCAAACCGGATGTCTGTGCCCAAGGATCAAGTGTAAGAGTGGCAAGCGCAACAAGCACAACCGGCTATGGTTCATCATCCGGAACCTCGTTCTCTTGCCCTCTGACGGCCGGAGTTGCAGCTCTGATCGTAAAGGCGAGGCCGAACGCTACACCGGTCCAGATTGCCAATGCTATGCGCTCGACCGCAAGCCGCGCCAGCACACCTGACAACAGGTACGGTTGGGGAATCGTCAACGCACTGGCTGCAATCAATGCCATCAGCGTAACTGGAGTTGAAGAGACACCTGTCCCCACAAGCTTTGCTCTTGAACAGAATTATCCGAATCCGTTCAACCCGTCAACCACCATTCGGTTTGCTTTGGTCACTCCGGCACAGACCAGCTTAAAAGTGTTCGATGTGCTCGGACGGCAAGTTGCAACGCTCGTCGATAACGTTATGGTCGCAGGTAACCACCAGGTTACGCTCAACGCCAATGGCTTTGCAAGCGGAACATATTTCTATCGTTTACAATCCGGCAATAATGTTTCAGTGAAGAAATTGGTTCTGATGAAGTAAACAAACGGGCACGGAGCGAAGACAACCCGCTTCGTGCCTTTTTTTTCTGCCGATACTATTCTCTCCCTTTCCATCAAGATATCCCCGGAGGACTCCGAATGCGTCCTTTCTACCTTCTCATTGTTGTATTGCTCTATACTATTGCGTCACGCGGCCAGGTTACGTTCACCGATGTTACAGCAACTGCCGGAACCGGGTTGGGCGAAACTACAACCCGGGGAATTGCATGGGCGGACTTTAACAACGATGGTTTTCTTGATCTCTTCGTTCCCACCGCAGGCAACGTTCCCAACAAGCTGTACAAGAACAACGGGAACGGAACATTCACCGAGGTCGCAGCAGTGGTTGGCTTGAACGACATGGCAAACACCATCACCTGCACATGGGGAGATTTTGATAACGACGGCGATCTTGATTTGCTCACAACTGCAACGGGCGCCACAACAAAACTCTGGCGCAACAATCTTCGGCCCGCCGGCGATACAACGTTCACCGACATAACATCCACGTCCGGCATTTCGATGACAGGCGCTCAGATGTCCGCCTGGGCCGATTACAACCGCGATGGGTATGTTGATTTCTACTCTCCCGTTTCAGGCTCGGCCGCTTCCACCGATGCGCTTTACCGGAACAGCCGCAACGCCACGTTTACAAATGCCGCAGACAGCGCAGGCGTAAACCATCAGGTTTCGTCTTCTCTTGACCAGACAACGCATTGGGGAGATTACAACAAGGATGGATATCCTGATCTCTTCATCGGGAATTTGCAAACCGGCGGACCGAGCTACTTCCATCGGAACAACGGCAACGGAACATTTACAGAGATGGCTTCGACGTTGGGATTTCAAGGATCGGCACGCGGCGCGCAATGGGTGGATTACAACAATGACGGCTTATGGGATCTTTCGATTGCGGGCTACGCGGGCGGAACAACTCCGATTCCCGTAAAGCTCTTCAAGAATAACGGCAACGGAACATTCACTGATGTTGCAGCCACTGCGGGAATCACAGAAGCAGTTATTTCGTGGGGAGTAACATGGGCAGATTACGACAACAATGGCTACGAAGATCTTTTTGTGAATGTGTTTGGATCGAGTACGTCTTGCCTCCTCTATAAAAATAATGGTGATGGGACATTCACAAATGTTACATCTCAGGCAGGACTTTCCGGCCTGACACAATTAAGCGCCATCTGGGGAGATTATGATAGAGACGGCGATATGGATTTGTACACGTCAGGAACGGGCTCGACTGGAAATCATCTTTACAAAAATAACGGAGACACAACAAAGAAGTGGCTGGAAATAAATCTTGCAGGGGTCTCAAGCAACCGATTGGGTGTCGGAGCTCAGGTTGAAGTGCACGCAGGCTCGTTGCATATGATGAGGGAGATAAACACGGGCGTCGGTTATCGATCACAGAATATGCTCACCGCGCATTTTGGATTGGGTTCGAACACAAGAGCCGATTCCATTATTGTCCGTTGGCCTGCCAACCCAACGATACGTGCGAAACAACTTAACGTGAACGCGAATCAAACCATCACCATCACCGAACAAGCACCGCTCGCTTCCCACATCGTTGCATATCCTGATACTCTGACTCTCGTGGCTGCAAACTTCTACAGCGATACTCTTTGGGTAAAGAACACAGGCACAGCGCCATTGATTGTTGACACTATTTACACAAGCCGGAATGATACGCTAAGGTTCACCTTGGGGATAAACCCAAGGAGATTTACTGTTCTGCCCGGAGACTCACAACTTGTTGCTCTTCGGCAAGCTATCGGACTTAATCAGCCTCTAGCATACGATTTCGCAGAGTCTCTCTTTGTCTCCTCCAATGACCCCGGTAACTCGCTCATTCGCGTCTTCCTCCGCGGAGACTACGCTCCGACACTCAAAGTTGAAGAGGTTCGACCTCATGAATTTGGACTTTATCAGAATTACCCCAATCCATTCAATCCCGCAACGATTATCAAATATTCTCTCGACTTGAGAGCTTTCGTGACTCTTAAGGTATTTGATGTGTTGGGCCGGGAAGTTGCCACGCTGGTGAATGAAACAAAATCGCCCGGCACATATGAAGTCCGGTGGAATGCAGAGAGATTTTCTCACGGGACGGATAAAGGATCATCGTCGGTATATTTCTACCGGCTTACAGCAGGTTCGCAAATTCAAGTGCGTAAAATGATTTTCTTAAAATAAAAATAGATTGACATTCCCATATCCTATTTGCATATTCTTGTAGAATCCTACTGCGCTTCATAATAGGATTTCCTCAGCCCGCTCTCAGGGAATGTTCACACCGGTCGTCCTCATTGATGTAGAGCAAAATTCATTTTTCAATTCATATCTATAACGCACAGAGTGCACGTTTCTCACTCTTCTATTTGGAATTCAATAACTCACCTCATCAATCATAACCGATAGCCGGAGGTTTCATGTCGTCCATATTGCGACAATTTTTTCTCCTTTTGCTTTGTGTTGCAGCAGGAACAATGTTTGCACAGGAACGTTGGAATATTGACCCCCGTGCAACAAAGTTAACCTTTACCGGCGAACCTGCTTCAATCCCGCGAGCAAATCCCAACTACGTACCTCCTCCCCAGGTACATCGTGTGTTTAACACACCTCAGGGTGTATACACGGTCGCGCCCGCCATCCGCGTACACCCATCGACGGTGGTGTGGCAAAGTGAAGTGCCAATCACACGGCATCCGACGAACGGCAACATTTTGTTTGCGAGTTCCAATGCCGTCCGCTTCAGTCCTACTACCATCGGTGAGGGCATGTACGTTTCCACGGATGGTGGCGTTACATGGGGAGGCTCGGATACTACCAATGCCGCGCCGATCAGCGGGCACCAAGGCGACCCTGCGCCGGCAATAGGTCCCGACGGACGGTTCTATCAATCTTACATAACAACCGGAGGCATGGGCGCGAGCTACTCAACGAACAATGGCTCGACATGGGCGAATACGATCACGCTCGTAACAGGTTCGCAAGACAAGAACCACACCTTTGTCGACAACACGCCGGGCAGCCCGTACTTGGGAAGAGCGTATGTTACATGGTCACTCTTCACGGCTGCCGCACCACCGGCAGTTGTTTCACGATCAACGGACGGCGGCGCAACGTGGAGTGCGAATCAGCAAGTGTTACCCGTTGCTGCGGGTCACTATGCTCAAGGCGTTAATGGCGCGGTGGGTCCGAATGGTGTTGCATATATAGCATGGCAAAGTCCCGTAGCGGCATCTCCATTTACGGGCGACTTTATCGGTTTCGGAAAATCAACGGATGGCGGTGTAACGTGGACAGGCAATAGCAACGCGTATGATTGTAACGGAATACGCGGCACGCTTGCACCATGGAGTATTCGTACTAACGATTTTCCCTCGATGGCAATTGACATGACCAGCAGCGGACGACGCGGCTGGATCTACATCGTCACTGCTGAACAAAATCTTGCCCCCGCCGGGTCTGATCCGGACATCGTTATGCATCGCTCAACCGACGGCGGCACGACATGGTCCGCAGGCGTTCGCGTAAACCAAGACGCATTAAGCAACGGCAAGAAGCAGTACATGCCGTGGATGTGTGTTGATGAAGGTGGCGGCTTGAATGTTATCTATTATGATAACCGCAACTCGCCAGCAGGAGATTCAGTTGAGGTGATGGTATCGCGGTCGCTCGATGGTGGCGTTACATGGACCGACATCGTTGCCAGCGATCGCAAGTTCCGTCCGGCGCCGATTCCGGGATTGGCCGGCGGCTATCAAGGTGATTACATCGGCATCACGGCGGCCAACGGAAAGGTCTATCCGTATTGGGCCGACAACACCACAGGAATCTATCAAGCCTGGGTTACATCAATCACCACAACCGAAGGTTTTGGTTGGGTGAAGGGCACGATCTCGAGTCTCGGAACTGCCACTGCGGTCAGCGGTGCAACAGTCGACTTCGTTGATCCAATTCCTCAGGTCTCCGGCAATAGCAATGCAAGTGGATTGTATTATGCAGGCGCACGCGTTGACACACCCGCGACAACACGCAACGTCACAATGCGTGCGAGGAAATTCGGCTTCATCGATACGACGCTTGCCGTAACACTCACTCGCAATGATACATTAACACGTAACTTCCAGATGCGTCCTGCGCCAGGCGGAACGCTAAGCGTCTTTTCCCATACAGCTACTGCCAACCTGCGATCGTATGTTGAAGTAAAATTCGGGACACAGGTTGTTGTGAGTGACTCAACCAATGCGACAACGGGGCTTCTTGTTGTTCCGCTCCCCATCGGCACATACAGTGTGCGGGTTGATGCACGGGCACCGTATCTCACAAGGAACTTCCCGACTGTTGTCATCACCAACGGCGCAACAACCAATGTCGATGCTCTCACCACGGCAGTCCTTACATTCAATCCCACGTCAGCGCGCGATACATTGCCTGTCGGAAGTTCGCGGACGAAGACGGTGGTAATGGCCAATACCTCACCTGACACGGTTCGATTCAGAATAACGGATGACAATGCGTTAGCACGGCTGAACCGCATGGTTGATCTTAGCCTGCCTTCCGTGAAGCGCAGCATGGAACAACAGAAAAATATCAATGTTGGCAAAGGAGAACCGGATCCAATACAAGAGGGGCAACCTGCTTCACCTGATGGACGCGGCGGGCCGGATGCCTTCGGCTATTCGTGGATTGACTCCGACGAACCGGGAGGCCCTGTCTTTAACTGGTTCGACATCTCCACAATAGGAACACAAATAACGACGTTGACAAGCGGAACGCTTGACGATGGTTATGCAACTCTTCCCATGCCATTTGCATTCCCGATCTACGGCACAACCTTTACCTCGATTAACATCGGAACCAACGGGTTCGTTAATTTCGGCACAGGTTCAACTTCATTGTCGAATGGAGCAATCCCATCCACGGCAGCGCCCAATAATGCACTGTACGCTTTCTGGGATGACCTTGATTTGCGCACGAGCGGCAAGCTGCTCTACTATAACGATGTTGCGAACGGACGATTTGTTGTCCAATACGACAAGGCACCGCGCTTTGGAACAACCGCAACAGATACGCTCAGTTTCCAGTTGCTTCTCAAACCAAACGGCGAGGTCACCTACCAGTTCCTCCGCGTTGTTGGTCCGGTGCTTAACTCCGGAACAATGGGGGTTGAGAACGCGACGGGCACGGTGGCATTGCAGGTTATGAACAACACAACTTACGTTCACAACAATCTTGCAATCCGCATTTTCTTGCCGGATGCACCGTGGTTGAGCGAGAGCCCGACTCTCGGAGCCATTCCGCCGAACGGAAATCAGAACCTGCTTGTCACATTCGACGCAACCGGGCTTATACCGGGGACAACCTACAATGCGAAGATTTTCGTCGACGCAACACATCCCGACCTGACATCGCCGTTCGAGATTCCGGCAAGCTTGCGCGTGGCAACTGCAGATTCTGCAGTCATGTCGCTGCGTAAAACTTCTGTGACGTTTCCTGCCACGCAAGTGAGCACAACGCGACGCGATACAAACTGGGCGCGTAATGTCGGTTCGCTGCCTCTGAACATTTCATCGATTACCTCTACCAGCGTCCGCTACGTTGTAACACCGGCAAACGGCACTGTTGCTGCGGGTGATTCACTCCGGATTGTTGTTGCCTACACACCGATTGCGGTCGGCACCGACACGGGACGTGTTATCATCCTGAGCAACTCGCAAGGAACGCCGCGCAGGGATGTTACCCTGACCGGAACCGGGACAGGCGCACCGTCGATCACAGTCAGCACGGCGGCAATTGCCGATACGCTGCAGATTGGACAATCGCATTCAAAGAATTTCACAATCACGAATTCTACTCCCCCACCAACTACGCCGCTATATGTCAGCATCACCGACAGTGCGACGTGGCTTACAGTAGCACCGGCGTCCGATACGGTCGCAGGCTCACAAACGAAGAACTATAATACCACGTTCAACGCAACGGGTCTGGCTGTCGGAACATACACCACCAACATTCGCATATCAAGCAATGATCCTGCGAATCCGCTCAAGATCATTGCCGCGACGTTGCGTGTTACAGGCGGTCCGGTGATTAGCACACGTCCCGATTCAATACAGAAGACGCTTGCTGTCGGGGCGGTCGGTGTGGATTCGTTCTACATCAAGAACACCGGCTTATCCGCGCTAACCTGGTCTCTCTCCGAGACTCCGGGCGAAGCTACGGATATGAGCAACATGCAGCTTAAGTATTATGCTGCACAACCTCAGTTGCCAAAGGGTATGGATTATCCGGTGACGGATAGCCCGGATACCTCAGGTGGACCGGATGCATTCGGTTACCGTTTCATCGATAGCGATTCACCCGGCGGACCGGTATTTAGCTGGATTGATATTTCAGCTACAGGCGCTTTTCTTGATTCTGCGAGTGCATGGATCCCGACGGGAACAAACCGGACCGGCGATGAAGGTTGGTTTGCTGTTCGCTTACCGTTCTCGTTCAACTATTATGGCGTGAATAAAGACTCACTCTATATTGGTACGAACGGCAACGTCATGTTCCAGCCACCGACCGGGGATGTCTTTACGAATGCAACATTCCCGACTGCGGGCGGCAACATCGACAACCACGTGGGCGTCTTCTGGGATGATCTGGAAGTGCGTGCAGGTGCGCGTGTGTATTATGGCGCCAGCGCCGGCAAGTTCGTTGTGCAATATCAGAACATTGCCCGCTTCGCAGGCATCACGCCGGCATACACCTTTGAAGTTGTTATTTCACCGACAGGCGAAATTGTGACACAGTATCTCAACATGGGTCAGAATGGAGCAGCTCTGAATTCCGCATCAATCGGTATGGAGAATGCGACCGGGACAATAGGATTGGTAGCGTTGTTCAATACTGCACCTCCGGCCTACATGCACAACAATCTCGCCATCCTGTTTTCACGCGGCGTTTCCTGGCTTGATGAGACGCCAACAAGCGGCTCAGTGAATCCGGGCGACAGTGCAAAGGTACGGCTCGACTTCAATACAGTCGGCTTAACAGCAGGATCTTACCGAGGGATTGTTTCGATAACGAGCAACGACTTCGCTCGCAATCCGAAGAACTTCCCCGTTCGTTTGACTGTCACCGGAGGTCCGTCGACTGTTACCGTTACAGCACCCAACGGTGGCCAGAACTGGGCAGTCGGTTCGGTTCAACAGATTACATGGAATCAGAATGGAGTTGACAGCGTCCGGATTGAGTATTCGACAACAGGTCGCACGGGAACATATATTCAGATTACTTCCGGCGTACCTGCTCGTCCATCGACGTGGATTCATCCGAAAGGTCTTTCATCCAGTCCGATCGAAGGAAGCACGTTTGATAGCGATGCAGGAACGTATAGCTGGACAATTCCGAATCCGCCATCGACGAACTGCTTTGTTCGAATCGTTCGAAAGTCAACCGGAACACCGGGCGACACGAGCGATGCAGCATTTACCATTTCAGTTGCTCCTCCAACTGGAGACACAAGCTGGGTTGTTCAACCAAGCGGCTCGACCTCAACATTGTATAGCGTAAAAGCAGTCAGCAACAATGTTGCGTGGGTTGCCGGTACGGTCGGTGTAGTTCTTCGCACAACCAATGGCGGGACAAACTGGACTTCCGTTGGCGGTGGTGCGATTGGTGTGGCGGATATTTACGCCATCGAAGCACTGGATGCAAATACTGCATTTGTTACGACGTCACCGGCAGCAACGTTCATTTACAAAACCACCAATGGCGGTACAACATGGACTCAGGTGTACACACTGGCCGGTGGCTTCATTGATGGAATTCAGATGAGAACCGCGACCGAAGGTTATGCAGTTGGCGATCCGGTAACCGCGAAGTGGGTTGTACTTAAGACCACGGATGGTGGAACAACGTGGGCCCGTATGGCCACTGAACCGGCGCAGGTTGGGGCAGAAGCCGGCTGGAATAACGCCTTCCAACTTCTCGGTAATACCATGTGGTTTGGAACGAATGCCAGCAGGGCCTACCGTTCAACGGACCTTGGCTTAACCTGGACTTCAGCCACAACACCGGCCGTGAATGGTTACGGCCTGGCTTTTAACAATGCAACGCAAGGTGTTCTTGTTTCAGCAACGGGCGTCACCAACCGTTCCACCGATGGCGGAACGACGTGGGCAGCAGGCGGCGCAGCAGGTACAGGTCAGGGTAGCGGCGCTTCGGGTATAGCGGGAGCTGAATTCTGGGCAACCGTTGGCACGAACGTCTACTACACGACCAATGGCGGCACAAACTGGTCTGCAGCAGCGAAGAACGGTTATACCGGAGCTGTAGCGTTGTGGGCTCTTGATATGGTGAGTCCGGGCGCAGGAAGCACGTACGGCTGGGCAGGCGGTGCAACCGGAATGATCGTCCGGTATCGTCGAATCCCGACCGATGTGGCGGGCGGAGCAACGGAAATTCCAACAGTGTTTGCGTTGGATCAGAATTTCCCGAACCCGTTCAATCCGTCTACAACTATTCGCTTCTCTTTGCCTGAGCAGGCAACGGTCAGCTTGAAGATCTATAACTTGCTCGGACAGGAAGTAGCAACGCTTGCGTCCGGCGATATGCCGGCGGCATTCCATAATGTAGTGTGGAGCGGCAGAAATAATTCCGGATCGCAGGTTGCAACGGGCATGTACTTCTACCGCCTCGAAGCAACGGGTGTCAACGGCGGAAAATTCAACAGCCTGAAGAAGTTGATTCTCCTCAAGTAATTTCGCGAATGAGTCCCGCCGCTGCCGGGCGGGATTGATTCTGTTGAAGTAAGCAACGTAGTAGGGCGACGCGTCTTCTGCCTGTTGGCAGACAAGCGTCGCCCTACTGATTTATAACCGCATCCTGATTGAGCAACAGCAGGAGGTGTTTTTTTTTAGTTGTCAGAGTTCGTGCATTGACATTACAATCTTCAATCTGCATATTTCTAATAGAATCCTTCCCCGGAGAAACTGCTGTAACGGATTCCTCAATTCTCAACTTCGGCATGCTGTTCTTTGCATTTGATGATCTCATCACAGTATTGTAATTCACTAACCCAATCCTAACACTTAGTAAGGAGGATTTATGTCGTTTACTTTACGGCTTACATTTCAGCTATTGCTCGGCGTCTTAATGATCGGAACGATGATAGCGCAAGACCAGCCGGATCCACGCAGGTGGAGTATCGATCCTCGAATGACCAATCTCTATCCGGTCACTGAGCCGGCTGTAACGCCACAGGCAATACCGAATTTCGAAAACCCGAACAAGCGCGACCACGTGTATTATACGCCGAAAGGAACCTTCACAGTTGCGCCAAACTTCCGCGTTCATCCTTCAACAATAATCTGGCAAAGCGAAGTGCCGATCACCCGGCATCCGACGAACCCGAACATTATGTTCGCAAGCTCGAATGCCGTACGGTTCAGTCCCACCACCATCGGTGAAGGCATGTACCTGACTTCCGATGGCGGTGTTACGTGGTTCGGTTCCGATACAACTGCTGCGGCTCCGATTACAGGGCACAGCGGCGACCCCGCCCCGGCTATCGGACCCGATGGTACACTCTACCAATCGTACATCATTTCAGGAGGAATGGGAGCCAGTTATTCTACGAACATGGGACAGACGTGGGCAAACACCGTTACACTGGCAACAGGTTCTCAAGACAAGAACCACACATTTGTTGACAACACACCGGGCAGTCCTTACTTCGGACGCGCATACGTAACGTGGTCGTTATTTTCAACTTCTCCTCCGCCTGCAGTTGTTTCGTATTCAACAAACGGCGGCGCAATCTGGACCGCGCCGATAAATGTTCTTCCCGTTGCCTCAGGGCATTATCATCAGGGAGTGAATGGCGCTGTGGGACCCAACGGTGTTGCATACATCGCGTGGCAGAATCCTGTAAGCGGCACTCCTTTTACGGGCGACTTCATGGGCTTCGCAAAATCTACGGATGGCGGTGCGACATGGACGGGCAACAATAACGTGTACGATTGCAATGGTATCCGCGGAACGATTACGCAAAAAGCCGGTATCCGTACGAATGACTTCCCTTCGATGGCAATCGACATGACCAACGGTTCGCGGCGTGGCTGGATTTATATTGTTGCGGCGGAGACCAACCTTCCACCTGCCGGCACGGATCGCGACATCGTAATGCACAAATCAACAGATGGCGGAACAACCTGGTCGCCGGGTATTCGTGTGAATCAGGATCCGTTGAACAACGGCAAGATCCAATACATGCCTTGGATGTGTGTGGATGAAAACGGCGGCGTGAATGTAATTTATTATGATGACCGCAACACAGCGTCCGACTCTGCTGAAGTATATGTCTCGCGCTCCGTTGATGGCGGCAATACGTTTACGGACATTCTCGTTAGCGATCATCGCTTCAAACCAGCGCCCATTCCGGGACTCGCTGGCGGATATCAAGGTGATTACATTGGCATTACATCCGGCAATGCAAAGCTGTGGCCATATTGGGCGGACAACAGCTCGGGAATCTATCAGGCATGGATAACATCTGTTGCCATTGCCGATCCTATCGATCCCAACCCCCCCGATAACGTCACGGCATTCAGCGACTTCTCAACGCCAACCTCGATGTTCCTCAAGTGGAAACGTCCAACAACTCTTGTCAACGGAACGCCCATAGGATCATTCGTGATGCGTATTAAACGGAACGGTGTTCAAATCGCAGAACGTCCGCAAACCGACACGACTTTTACCGACACCGGCTTGATTGACGGAACAGAATACAATTATATATTCCAGACGCGTCTAACAGGAAGCGATAGTCTGAGTAATGAGATTCAGACTTCCTGGATGGCAGGCGGAGCGAAGATTCCTGCAGCACCAACTGCAGTTGCGGTGACCGGTACAAGCGTTGCAGGATATAAAATCAAATGGAGAAATCCGTCGCGACAAATCGATGGGACGCGCCTTGATGATCTCGCAGGCATCAGAATCTATCGCGATGGCTCTCTGATTGCTACGCTGACAAGAACCAGCGCGGATACTTCGAAGCTTGACAGCACATCGAATTTACCCCCGGCAGGTTTCCATACCTATTACGTTACGGCGATTGACAACGAAGCGCCTGTGAATGAGAGCGCTCAAAGCAACTCTGCCGGAACACCGATGGATCTTCCGTTGAATGAACAATTCACAGCGCAGGGAATTCCGAACACTAATGTGTGGGTCACAACAAATACCGATGTGAACGATGGCGGATTGAACGAACCAAGCGCGCCGTATTCGTTGAACCTTAACGGAATGCCCACGGCAAATGCAGACAACATTGAGTCCAGACCCATTGATCTAACAGGAAGGCAAGGCGGCGGTGTTGCACTTGCATACTTATATCAACCGGGCGGAACAGGCGACAAACCTGAAGCGACCGATAGCTTGATCGTCGAGTTTCAGAATAACCTGGGCACATGGGTTGCTGTGCGAGCTTACCCGGGAATTGGCACAGCGGCAGTTCCGGATTTCGCCTTCGAAGCGATCGGCATTGATGGTGTCAACCCCGCGGGCGGGACATTCTTTTATAATGGATTTAAATTCCGGTTCCGCAGCCGCGGCACTGCAAGCGCAACGTTGGATGATGACTGGTTCGTCGACGATGTGTTCTTTGGCGTTCCTTCGGGCGTTGCTAACATCGGGGCTTCAAGCGTGGTGTCACCAGCCGGACAAGTTTCCAATAACGTGGCAATCAATCCTGTTGTGCGCGTGTTGAATGCAAGCGCAGTGCAAGCCGGTCCATACACTGTCAACGTAAACATTACCGGGCCCGGAACAACGTACAACGGCTCTCAAGCCGATAGCAATCTCGCGGCAGGAGCGGCGAGAAATGTAACTCTCTCTTCCCTCTTCACACCCAACGCTGTTGGTCAATGGACAGTGAAGGCATGGACACGTTTGACGGGAGATCCAAATCCTGCAAACGACACAACGGTCTCGACGTTCTTCTCCGTCAGTCCCCTCACATTGCCTGTGCAGGAATCGTTTGTGGATAGCGGCGTTCCGAATCCTCTTGTCTGGACAAACAAAAACGGTCGCGTTACTCCCGACGGCACCGGGGAACCGAGCGAACCGTACGCGTTGAATCTCGCGGGTAATCCAACAGCCGCAGGTCTCGACACGGTTACATCGCTCACGATAAATCTCACAGGCCGGGCAGGCCAGGGAGTCACGCTTGCCTACCAGCAGCAGCCGCAAGGAACCGGGGACGTCCCCGAAGCAGCGGACAGCCTTGTAACCGAAGCGTTGAACGACCAGGGCAGTTGGGTAGTTCTGGCAAAACTCCCCGGTGCGGCGGTTCGTCCATTTGCATTCGTCCGCCACGATCTCGATAGCATAAGCGCTGGAGGCGGATCGTTCTTCCACAGCGGATTCAAATTCCGTTTCCGCAGCCGCGCTACTGCGTCTACTACTACACGGCAAGATGATTGGTTTGTGGATGATGTGTTCCTCGGATTGCCGAATACAACACCGCAAATGCTTGTATCGCCACAAACAATTACCGATACAGTACTCGTCGGCACGGTAGATTCGACTTCGTACATCTTTAGCATCCGGAACAACAATCCGTTTGCAACTGCGCTGAACTATACAATCACCGAAAGTCCGGCCGTATCGTGGCTCTCAACCTCTCCCACTGCCGGCTCGGTCAATGGAGGAGTTTCAACAAATGTTCGTGCGATGATTAATTTTAACAGCGTTACGCCGGGAACGTATACAACCCGTCTGCTGGTAAATGGGAACGATCCCGGAAATACTGTGGACACGGTAAGCGTGAACTTCCGCGTCAACGCTGCTCCTTCTGTCAGCACAAATCCGGATTCGTTCTTCTTCGCCCGTAACTTTGGGGACAGCGTCTCTGCACAACTTAAAGTCCGCAACACGGGACTTGGACCGTTGACATACAACACTACGGTCAGCGGAGGGTACGCGGGTCAGGCATCCGATGATATCGGCAATACCGAAAACAACCTGACGACAACATCCAACCTGATGCGCGGCGGCGTCGTGAGCGTTACGACAACGGTACAGCTCATTCGTATTCGTGCATATCTGAATATCACAACTCCGGTTGAGCTGCGATTTATTGTGTACGAAAATACAGCGGCAACCGGAACGTTCACAAAGGTTTTTGAAAGTACTCTTGCGAACTCCGGCACAGGCACGCGGTTCTACGATTCCGATCCTGTGAATATTGTTTTGCAGGCCGGAAAATTCTATGCTGTCGGAGTGAACTGGAACGGCGGCCTGAATTACTTCTGGGATGCGAGCGCGCCGGTACCGATTCCGATTTCTTTCGGAACAATTACGGGGGGCCTTGCCGGAACCGTTTTTCCTCCGCCGGCAACGATCACTCAAGGTGCACTAACCAGCTTGTACTATACACAGCTTGTCACAGCCCGTGACCGATGGTTGACTGTCACGACAAACGGAAGCGGTAATGTGGCTCCGGGCGATAGCGCGACAGTGGGTTTCAAGATCAGGACAAACCAACTTGGCTCGGGAACCGCGCTTGCAGCATTGGTGGTCAACAACAACGATCCGTTAAGACCTATAGTAAGCGTTCCCGTACGGCTGGATGTTGTTACAGATGTTGCGGAACAGGAAGCGGGCATTCCTGAATCGTTCGATCTTGGCCAGAATTACCCAAATCCCTTTAACCCGACGACGACGATCCGATTCTCATTGCCTGAGCAATCGACAGTCAGCTTGAAGATCTACAATCTGCTCGGACAAGAAATAGCAACTCTGGCGCAAGGAGAAATGCCTGCGGCCTATCACCGGGTTGAATGGACCGGCCGAAACACCACAAGAAGTTTGGTAGCAACAGGGATTTACTTTTACCGCTTCGAGGCCACGGGTATTTCCGGTGAAAAATTCAGCAGTCTGAAGAAATTGATTCTCCTCAAATAGGCTTATGTACGAGAATGCCCGACTGCCATCATTGCACTAATTAAGGCGGGCAAGAATCCTGTTTCGCGGGACTCCTTCTGTTGAAGTAAGCAACGTAGTGGGGCGACGAGTCTTCCGCCTGTCGGCAGACAGGCGTCGCCCTACTGATTTATACCCGCCTCCTGATTGAGCCACATTCGGGAGGCGTTTTTGTTTCAACAAAAATGAAACTATTTGTAAAAATTACTTGACAGTGTGCGATACCTTTTTTACTTTGCCGTAGCCACTCGCCAGGGACGAGATCAGTGGCCCTCACTCCATGAAACTCTCAAGTTCTTAACCATACTCAGCGATAGATTGAACTGTCTCAACTCTCTAACTTTTGATTGCGCAACCAATCGTACAGCCCAACTCGCATGGGCTTGTTTTACCTTCTCGTATTTCGACAAATCACCACTACTCTAATTCACACTTAATCAAACCAAACCAAGGAGGAGCTATGCTGCACCGCACTACTATCTGGAAGATGTTATTCTTCCCCGTTGTGCTCGTGTTAAGCTTTTTCGTCCAGCAAACATTTGCTGCCGGCGAACCATCGAAGAGAGAAATCGAAGCGAGGGAACGAGCAGAACGTCGGACATTGACTGCCGAAGAAATTCGAGTGGCCAAACTAGAGCAAGCGGGAAGGTATCAACATGTGTATGGTCGTGAAACGCGTACATCTGCGGTCGTATACACGCGCAGGCCGGGGTCGAGAATTCCCGCCGTAGGCACAGTTAGCGATACGCTCGCGACGCCTGCATTGACGAATCTGAATTATGTCTCAGTCCGGCTTGATACAATTCTTCACACCTTTAACGGCGATATGATTTTCCGTCTTACGGGACCGAACGGACTGGTATCATCGTTCTGTGTTCGTCGCGGTGGGGGTAATGATAATTTTATCGGCACAGCTTTTACTGATTTTGCATACCGCCCTATCAGCTCTGCAGCAACTGTTGATACTCCTTACACCGGCTTCTGGAAACCCGATAGTAATCTCTCCAGGTTCCAAGGTGCTTCAATGCCGGCCGGCAACTGGATTCTCACAGTGGTGGACACGGCAGCAGGCGACAGCGGAACAATCGTCCAATGGTCACTCGTCGTTGAACCGAACGAACTTGTCCCACCGAACATTGTGCACACGCGTTTGGCGGATACATCGCTGACAACAAACCGCGTTGCTATGGCGACGATTACGGACACTTCCGGCGTTGCAGGCGGCGCCAATGCACCACGACTGATGTGGAAACTCAGCACATCGGGAACCTACACTGCCGCTGCCGTTGATTCGCTTTCAGGCAACAACCGCTACTTCGCGATTCCCGGTCAGGCCGTAGGATCGATTGTTCAATACTACATTGCAGCGCAGGATAATGCGCCGACGAATAATTCCGGTACGCTGCCGTTCGGCGGTTCAGGAACTCCTCCCGGCACGACTGCCCCTCCGACAGTGTTCCAATATAAAGTCGGCAACACACTGGCTGCAGGAACATATACAGTCGGAACCGGCGGCTTCTTCCCGACCATCGACTCTGCATTTGCACGTGTCTCAGGCGGTATCAAAGGAGCTATCACGCTCAACTTGATTGACACACTGTACGCTGCGCCCGATCGTCCGCGCATCGGCGGGTCGCGGTTTGCCCCCGACGTGGTTTACGAGGGCGGCATTCAGGAGAAACGCCGAGTAGATAGCGAAGCAGATACAATCAATCAGGCAACACTGGTAGGCCCAATTTTTGGTGCGAGTGCTTCAAGCAGAATTACCCTTCGTCCCTTGACAGCAAGAAGAGTCGTCATTCTCGGACGCGGAGCTTCGACAATTCGTCTGCTCAATGCAAGCTGGGTAACGATTGATGGTATCACCAATACTCCGGCAGCAACAACAAGCCTCACGATTGGAAACGGTGCAAGCGGTGGCGTTGGTATTCTGCTCGAAGGTGATTGCGACAATAACATTATCACACGCGTACAATTCCGCTTACCGCAAGCCAGCGGTTCCGCAGCAATCTTCCTCACGAACAGCGCTGCGAACGGAACTCCTGATAACAACGTCATCGGGGGAACCAGCCTTACAACAGGAAATATCATCCACTCTGCAACGGATGGTATTCTTCTTATTGGAAATGCTACCGCAGGCCCGACTGGAAACATCATCCGGTTCAATCAAATGGGAAGCGCAACGGATAGCCTCGGCGAGCTTGGTGTTTACAATCAACAAGCATATCAAACACAAATCAACAACAACATCATCCAGAATGTGCGTGCGCTTGCAGGCTTCAACTCTGCCGGCATTTGGGTTGCGACGAAACATCTCAACACAAGAATCTGGAATAATGTTATTAAGAATGTGAAAGTCGGCAGTGGCCAAACTGCAGCACTGTTCGCGGCCGGAATTTACAGCTTTGGCACTGCGACAGATATTACGAGCGCCGATTACTACAACAACGCAATCTATGATCTGGACAACCTCTCAAGTAGCGCAACTGCTACCGTACGGGGAATTTACGCTTCTTCCGGGCAGCAGGACTCCATTACCTTCAATTCTGTTTCATTGTCCGGAACAGCAACAACCGCCAAACAATCGGCGGCGTTGTGGTCTGCAACGCATGTTGGCCAGGTGTGGCGCAATAATATTGCATTGAATAATCGGACGGAAACCGGAACAGGTTTCGGATTGGCGTTCTATAAAGCTTCAACAACGTCAACCTTAACGTCAAACCGTAATGACCTGTATGTTCCAACTCAAGCCTTGAGCTTCATCGGTCGGGTTGGCACAACAAACTACGCGACCTTGGCTGACTGGCGAACACAAACCTACGATTCAAACAGCGTAAGCTGGAACCAGGCATTCCGTGCCGGAACAGATTTGCGTATCGACACGTTGGTTGCAACTCCGGTCAACAATATTGGTCAGCCTATCGCCGGCATTACAGCGGATATTGACAATCAGGTTCGCAGCCTCACTACGCCTGATCCCGGCGTGGATGAATTCAACGCGCCGCCGTTTGCAACCCATGATATCGGCGTGGCAACATTGGCAAGAACAGCGGCAAATGATCAACCAGCAACGGTAGGAACGGAAGTTGACGCAGCCGATGGATCATCAACTGGAATTTCTGAAATTGCGACCGATGGTCATCCGGTAACATTCTTCTCCTCCTCTGATGCTGATACAGCCCGCTTCCGGGCAATCGTGCAGAACTATGGGTCGTTCCCGGAGACCACATATCAGGTCCGTTGGTCGGCCGATGGTGTTGTGCAATCGACACTGAGCAACACACGCATTCTGCAACCGGCAGCGCTCGATACATTCACGTTCCAATGGAATAGCACTCCGGTTGGCGCACACGTCGTTCGTGCATGGACGCTTCTTGGTACCGATGCAAATCGCGCGAACGATACTTCGACGGTGAACTTCACAATCACCGGCGGAGGGGCGCAGCCGGGCGACACGTTGTACTCATTTAGAGTTCCGAACCAGATTATTCTGGGTGTAAACAAGATGGGGCCATCAAACAAACTTGTCTTCTCGAGCGGCGGCCAGTCATCGGCCGTTACAACAGATAACAAGTGGATTGTCACCACGATGAACGGCGCCCTTCTGGATACGACACACCTGCAGATCAACAATACCACGGGACAGGGATTTGGTTTCCGTGATCTGGCGTGGGATGGCCGGTGGATACTCGCATCGGACAACAACCAGGTGCGGCGGATCGACACAACAACATTTACGGAACTGGTACCCGCAATCACCGGGCCCGGAACACTGCAGCGCGGCCTTGCATGGGAAACGACCAACCGCATCTGGAAATCAAATTTCACAACCGATCCGGTGGTGAAGTTCGATACAACAGGAGCAACGGTTAAAACGCTCGGCGTACCAACGGTTGCACCGTATGGTATTGCCTTCGACAAATGGACCTCACCGAATAAAGGGTATCTCTGGTATGCACAGCCCTCACTTGCAGGTCAGTTCCGGTTATCAAAAATCGACACGGCAACAGGAGCAATACTGCAGACGTTTGATTACTCTGCCATGTTCCCTGCAACAGGAAGCAGCGGCGGACTGGATATCATCAACAACCATCCGGCGTATCCGGGACGTGTTGTTGCGTTCATGGTTATTCAGAACTTCCCCAATAGCATTTGTGTTGTGATCAACCTTGGACCGGATTCGGCAGTGACACCGCCGACACCGGGCTGGACAGTACGCACCTCAGGCACGACAGCAGTCCTGCAGTCAGTGAAGCAGGTGAACGCCAACGTAATCTGGGCAGCCGGTAACGGCGCAGTTGTCCGCCGAAGCACCGATGGCGGCGCAACGTGGACAAACGGTAATTCAACTCCGGGCGTCATCACAGGCGACATCTACAACATCGAAGCACTGGATGCAAACACGGCGTTGGTAACAACATCACCCGCTGCAACATTCATCTACCGCACCACAAACGGCGGAACAACCTGGACTCAAGTCTTTACTCAGACCGGCGGGTTCATCAACGCCATCCGGATGTTCAGTGCAACCAATGGTATCGCAGAAGGCGACCCGGTTGGTACGACGTTCACCATCGTGACAACAACAGACGGTGGTGTAACGTGGGTACGCAATGCTACTGCGAACGAACCTGTACCTGTCGGAACGGAGACGGGCCTCAACAATTCTCTCTCGACGGTTGGTACAACGCATATCTGGTTTGGCACAAGCGTCGGGCCCGTGTGGCGTTCCACAAACAGTGGCACATCGTGGACGCGTATCGCAACCACATTCACCGGCAACAACCTTGAGGTACATTTTAATAACACCCTCAATGGCGTAACCGGAAACAATGCCGGTGTCGCGAACAGGTCAACCGATGGCGGCGCAACATGGGTTGCCACGACGATTGCCGGTACAGGCGGAGTGAACGGACTTTCGGGTTCGGGATCTGACTTCTTTGCATCGAAGGGAACGAACGTGTACCGTTCGACAGACCGTGGTGTGACATGGGCAGTGTCCTTCACGGGCGCTATCGGTACGTTATCGCATCTGGATTTCTACGGAAGCGGCGGGAACCTGTACGGGACAACGGTCAGCCAGACAGGCGGAATCGCAACGGCGTTCTTTGTTGCAACGGGAGTAAAAGAACAGACACAGACCCTTCCGACAGTATTCAGTCTTGAGCAGAACTACCCGAACCCCTTCAACCCGTCAACGACCATCCGGTATGCATTGCCGGAAGCGGCACGCGTCAACCTGAGCATTTACAACATGCTCGGCCAGCGTGTGGCTGAATTGACGAACGAAGTGGAAGGCGCAGGCTTCTACAACGCTGTATGGAACGGTCGCAACCAAACGGGTTCACAGGTAGCAACGGGCGTGTACTTCTATCGCATCGAAGCAACACCTGTCAACGGCGGCGCTCCATTCATCAGCTTGAAGAAGGCGTTGTTGCTGAAGTAACAATCCTCCGTAGAGACGTTGCACTGCAACGTCTCTACTATTGATAGGCTCTGCTCAATGTTGTGTTGGGCAGAGCCTTTTTGTTTTCAGGTCATTTTATATATATTACACCGCATCACATCTCTAAAAAAACCAAACGAGTTGCCATGAAGCGGATTGTAGTTGCCTGTTATTTTTTGATCCTGATTGCATCCCAAATCCATGCGGAAGCACCGGATGCCGTTTACCTGCACGAAAGTTTCAACGGAACTTCTCTCCCTTCCGGCTGGACTCAAATCCGACTCTCCGGCACACTAGCAGCATGGAGTGTCGTCGGGCAGGGCTCGAACCCAACTGTAACGCCATACGCCGGCACGGGTCAGGCAAAATTCAACTCGTTCGATGCAGCACAAGGAGAGCAAGCGCGACTTATCTCCACCTCCATCAATCTTACATCAGCCACTGATCCCTTTCTTTCCTTCTTCATGTACCACGAGGATGAATATCCCGGAGCCCTCGATTCAATCTATGTCGAAGCGACAACCACAGACAGCGTGAACGGTCCCTGGACAACACTTGCCGGAGTGCAACGGCCCCGGACAGACAATCGATGGGTAAGAGAGTTGATTTCTTTATATCAATATCGCGGCGCCAACCGTGTATTTTTGAGCTTGCGCGGCGTGAGCAAATACGGAAACAATATTTTTGTGGATGAATTCAGAGTTGCAGACTCAACGTTTCACGACATCGGTCCGACCGGCTTCTTTTCTAACGTACAAGCAGAGGAATCCATTCAGGAATTGCCGGGAGGGACTGAATCGAGATTTGCAATGGGAAAGCCCGGGCGATCCGAAGTATTCCTTCCCGATCTCATGAACGTGAACGCCGACGTTCCGCTCAATCTCGGTGTCATCATTCGCAACTACGGAACGTTTGCTGAAAACTCCTACACCGTTGCGTGGCGGATCAACCAGCAGCAGCAAACACCTGTCAACGGCGACCCACTCGCAGCCCGCACGGGCCGGGATACCGTGACACTTACCTGGCAAACGCCGGTAGCAGGCGCCCACACGATAACGGCGTGGAGTGTTCTCGCTTCCGATTCGAACCGAACCAACGATACAGTCCGGCTGACAATCCAGGTTCTCGATACCTCAACGGTGTTTTACGAGTCCTTCAACGGCAACATTTTTCCTCCACCCAATTGGGTTACCATTAACCGGGACGGAGGAGCGTTGGGCGCGTGGTTCAGAGGCGGTGACACGTCCGCATTTGTTTCGTTCGAAGGTTCAGGTTTCGCAGCAAATAATTTTCAGCGGGCGAACGGTTTCTATCTCGACGATTACCTCATCACTCCCGCGATACCGGGAGTGGGGCAAGCCGGGCGAACGGATTCTCTCATCTTCTGGGTGCGATCGAAATTAAACTCGGCACCCTCACCGAACTTTCCCGACTCCCTGATGGTCAGGCTTTCGACGACAGGAACCGACACGTCAAACTTCACTATAGCGATAGATTATTTTGATGTACCGAAGAGTGGCTGGACGAGAAAGGCCTACTCCCTCACCAGCCGTGTCCCCGCAAACTCGACAGTCCGCATCGCGTTCCGATACCTCCTTTACAATAGTGGTTTCAGCGGAAGCAATGGAGATTTTGTCGGGATCGATGCCGTACAGGTGGTACGTAAGGGACCCACTGCAGTTGATGATAATGAACAATCGCCCGCACGATTTGCACTCGAACAAAATTATCCCAACCCGTTCAATCCAACAACTGAGATCAAATATCAGATATCAGAGGGCTCTCATGTGACCCTTAAGGTATTCGATATGGTGGGTCGGGAAGTGGCAACTCTGGTGAATGAAGAAATGACGGCGGGAAATTACAAGGCAACATTTAACTCAACGGGGTTGGCAAGCGGCGTGTATTTTTACAGACTTGGTGCAGGATCATTCACCCGGACGAAAAAAATGGTTCTGATGAGGTAAATCTTCCTTCATCTAAAAAGAAAAAAGCCTCGGAAGTTTCGCCGGGGCTTTTTTTTGTGGGTGAAAGTCGAAGAAATACTTAGAGCTCCTTCAGCGCAGATCGAATAATCGCCAGACCTTCCTCGATTTCGGACTGGGAAACGTTGAGTGGCGGCCGGAACCGGATTGAGCGTTCGCCGCTCGGCAACACGATCAAGCATTGATCATAGCAACTGTTTTTGACCTTCGTGCGGATTTCAGAAGATGGAAGATCGAACGCGGCAAACAATCCAAGTCCCCGCGCATTCGAAATGAGTGAAGGAAACTCGGCCTCAAGATTTTCAAGTCCCTCGACAAGTATCGCTCCCTTCAATCGTGCATTTTCAACAAGATTCTCTTCTTCTATTACCTCCAGGAATTTCTGAGCACGAACCATATCAACGATGTTTCCTCCCCACGTTGAATTGATTCTGCTGGGGATTGCAAATACGTTGTTCTCAACTTCTTCGATCCGCTTGCCGCAAAGGAAACCGCACACCTGCATCTTCTTCCCGAACGCAATCATATCCGGTTCGACGTAGTGCTGATGCGCCCACATCTTCCCCGTCAATCCAACGCCGGTTTGTACTTCGTCGATGATGAACATTGCCTCATTCTCATCAGCAAGCTGCCGCAGTGCCACGAAAAATTCTTTGCGGAACTGGTTGTCTCCACCCTCTCCTTGTATCGCTTCGATGATGATTGCGGCAACGTCGTCGCGGTTATCGACGAACGCCTGCTTGATCTGCCTGATCGCCAGTTCTTCTTCCACCTTTACCTGCTCAAGATTTTCCCTGTTGAGAGGAAAACGCATTGCCGGATTGTGGATGCGCGGCCACTTGAACTTGGGATACAAGGCAGTCTTGACCGGGTCGGTGTTCGTGAGTGACATTGTGTAGCCGGAACGTCCATGAAACGCCTGACGGAAATGGATAATCTGTGTTCCCTTTTCTTCCCTGTACCCTTTGGCGAGATTCTTTCTGATCTTCCAATCGAACGCAGCCTTTAACGCGTTCTC
>JBBRUI010000013.1:0-29487 GCA_038247945.1 Bacteroidota bacterium
AAGCATGATGTGATGCGTACCGGCCATCATCGCTTCCCTCGTCGCATTGTCCATCCCCATGCCGTCGTGTTTCATTTCCTTCATATCCTTGTCTTTCCCCATGCCGTTGTCTTTCATCCCGTTATGTTGCATTGCGCCTTCCTTTTCGTTATGCATCATCATCATCTGGCCCATCTTTCCCTTCATCATCTTCTTGTGTTCCTTCTGCGTCATGAGCCACACTTTCATGTGAAGACCCTCTGATGTCGACTCGAATGTCGGCTTGCCCATCATGCTCGACATGTCATGTTTCTTCATGTCGGTCTTTGTCATGTCGTCGTGAGTGGACTGTCCGAACATCGGCAGCGACAAAGCGATTGTGAGGGCTGTCGAGAGCAGTGCATATTTGGTTTTCATGATAAATCCTTTTTGATTTGTTTGTGAGTTGTTTGAGTTGAATCCAAGCTACGACTTGTTCACTCCTTCTTCTTGAAGATGAACCACCCGAGCACGACACCGAAAACGAGAGTCAATAAAGTAGGAGTCCATATCCAACTGCGCACGCCCATCGATCCGCTTCCATCCATCCCATCATCATGCATCATTCCCCCTGTCATCCCCCAAAAGCCGAAGAACACAAAAAGCACGACGACGACGACGAACGCGACGACGAGAGGTTTATTGGTTGTTGTGTTCATGAGATTATTCTCCTTTGTGATAGTTACTGCGTGCAAACATTAGTTGTCTTGCTCAGTGCGATGTGGTTCTGCTATTCTTCTCTTACGATGCTCATCAAGAGCGACGAGAGAATAGCAAAATAGCCTTGAATGCAGTCAGGCGAAGGTGGAGTTCCCGCCAAAAGGCGGGCAGGCACCACGTCGTCTACACGACAAGGCTACAAGTGGTGTGTTAAATCAGGAACGTTTCGTTGAGGACGTACTTCTCCACTGAGGGTGGAGAAACGCTTTCAGAATAGACGTAGTTGAACGAAGAAGAGATATTGCCCGGTGCAAGCGAAACAAACGTGGAGGTAAGCAAAGAAAAAACTTCAACATTCTGTGCCTTGCAATTCTTTTCAACCAATGCCTGAACAACAGCAAAACCACCGACAACTGCGTTGTGGCAATCGTTGACGTTTTGGATGGACATGCCAGTGACAGGCTTGTTAGGGCATGCATCATTGTCACTCGTACCAGAAGTATCGCAGGAGCATTCACATGTTTCCATCGCGCAGAGATGCACGATGGACGTAAAGCCCGAACTTGCAAGGAAGAACACGAGAGTGAACACTCTGCCGAAAGCGATGGTATGTCGTGCGATGGATGGCATTGTCTGAAATTGGACCGGATTAAATTTAGACCAAAGTACGGAGAGATGTAGGGGAAGACAATCCACCAAAGGGATGAAAAAGTAGTTAACTCTTTCGGGTTAGGAATAACACATCGGCCTTAGGCAATGCGAGGCATAGATACGCGGGGCCTATATGTGAACAGCCTATACAACACACTTTGATATTTTTCTCATGACGTGATGGTCGGTGCCGAATTTACAGATTGCATCACAATGCTCACGCAAGTCGGTGAAGAGGATGTACTGGATTGGCACCTTGTTCCCCTTGAAGGCGGGTCTCCTCAGTTGTTGCACGACTTCCTTCTCGCGTTGGTTCGGTGCTACGAGGAAGAGCGCCTGCATTTCCGCGGGAGCGGATAATGAAAGGTCAGACAATCTGAGGATACCGGAATAGATCGACGTGCTCTTCTCGACTTCAAAGGCGCTGATGATTGTGTTTGTTCCCTTCTTGATCCAGAGGACATCAATGAGATTGATCGTATTGAACGTATCCTTTTCAACATCGATGGAGGGGAGTTCACTCAGCGAGAGAAAGGAAAACTTGTTGTCGCTGAACGATCTCGATCTATCATTTGCCGCAACCACAACATCATAGCCCAGCGAATTCCCGATCTTCACAAGATGATACTGCATCTCCGTATGCAAATCTTCTTCCTCGTTCTCCGACATGATCTCAGCATGCCGTTTCTCCAGCATCTTAGCGACTTTGTTGCGTTCCTCATCTGACATTACAGCATCGCCGACCATGAGCTTACCAACGCCGACATCAAAGAGGAGACCTGCAATTGCGCCAAGGTCGCTCGACAACTCTTTCTTATGTTCCCCGTTCGTCCGGACAATCATCTCACGCATCTGCAAATAGCTTTGCCACGAACCAAGCGTCTTCTTATCGCCGAAAAGCCTGTTGAACCCATTCACGATTGCGGTGTTGAATGGAGGGAGAATCGTTGGATGCAAGAAATACAGAATGCTTGCAACGGCTGGTCCCAATCCTTTGATGTTCTTCTCATCAAGCTTGAGAACTTCTCTGATAAGTTGATCTTCTTTTGTCGCTTCAATACAACATTCAAGAAACTGTCCGAAGTGTTTTTTGTTCGTCTCATTTTCGTAGATGTCCGGAATGCGTAGCTTTGGCTTCCAGTAGAAGGGATGCGCTGCGCCAACGAATACTTGCTTCTGTTCCGTAATCGAAGTGAGAACCACTTCGAGAGACGATCCTTTGAAGTCGTTGCCGAACTTGCCTTCTTTGATATCCTGAATAACTTGCAACACGCCTCTTCGTATCGAGCGAAAGGCTTTGAGTCGATCAGAACTGCCAACAAACCATGTGTTGTAGACCGATTCGGGATCGGTCTTGTATGCTTGAATTATTTGATGGAGGTCGTTGCTCATTTGAGAAAGTGTTGGTGGCTTTGTTATTCCGACTTCACGGGATTGCTCGCCGAGTCTGTACACGCGGCCTTGGCCACAGGCGACTGATAGATACTGCCTTTTCAGTCAAATCTCAAGCGGTGGGGGAAAGCAGTGCAGCTTATGAGGTGCCTGCCGGTGAATCCCTCCTCACTCTGATTTCGCTCGCCATGTTGATGGAGGCGAATCCATACTACTTAGTTGTCCTCTTCATGATTCGAACGATTGTAACACGGCTAATAATTCACAGTTATTCCTACGCCCATACCCATGTCACTGTCGTAATGTGTTGAAAGTGAAAAATATTTCGTAAAAATATACCGAACACCTACCATATACTCGGCATCCGAATTTACCATAAAATTAAATCGCAGGCGGCTGGTGATGGAAACGTCTTCCCTGCTCAACTGAAAGCGGAACTTACCATCTGTATCAATTCTTGTATCGGCAATTACCAACATCGGCAACGTATATTGTACACCCGCCACAAAAGCTTTCCTATCGTTTTTGTTGCTTACCTGACCGAACCAATTCTTTTCCAGCGAGTCTGCTTTTTTGAAATGATAGTCGAATCCGATATAAGGAAACCACCACTGCATCCGGTCAAGATAGCGGCCAAAATTAGTTTCAACCTCGTAACCATGTTTGTCGTGATAGCCCAAATGCCATATCGTTTGCAGTTTCCAGCGTGTATTGGCAACCATGACTTCACCATCACTCCCATTGCTTTCCACTCCCACGCGAGCCATCGGGTGAAATTCACGGTCGTCCTGAAACAATTGCTGAAGAGCTTTCTGAGGATCGGGCAGGTCGGGATTTGCGGCTGAGTTTTCATAACTGAAAATCCTGCCCATCCCAGACATCATGTGGTAAAGAATATGGCAATGAAAAAACCAATCGCCACCCGATTCTGAAGCAGCAAATTCTATTGTATCCCTCTCCATCGGCATGATATCTATAACATTTTTCAGGGGGGCATATTCGCCTTGTCCGTTCAGTACCCTGAAATCGTGCCCATGCAGGTGCATCGGGTGCCGCATCATGCTATTGTTGAAAAGAACTATTCTTAGGTTTTCACCTTTTTTTATGAGGATTTTATCACTCTCTGAAATTGTTTTGTTATCCATTGTCCAAACATAACGATTCATATTTCCCGTCAGGTCAAATCTTAATTCTCTTAGCGGCCCTGCAGGCAAAGTTGTTTTTCCCGGTGAACGTAACATGCCATAATTAAGTGTTACGATATCCGTATTGTCATCCATTCCGGCCATACTGTGACTGTCGTGGTTCATCTGCATTTTCTTACCGTTCATTTTCATTCCATCATCCATTTTCATGACGTCTGTTTCCACTGTATCTTCAGGATTTTCGGGCCCTGTTATTTCCGGGTACATAACAGTGTTCATGTCCATCTCCTGGTTCTGCATTTTCATTCCATCCATTTCGATCATATTGCCGTTCATATCCATCATGTCGTTCATCATTTTCATTCCGGCAAAATATTTCAGCTTCGGCAACTTTGTTGCGCGTACTTTTTCTCCACTACCCAACCATAGCGAAGCTGATCTGGTACGGTCTTCCGGGGTTACCAGGAATTCATAGCTTTTGTTGTCGGGAATTGTTACAACAACATCATAGGTTTCTGACACCGCAATAATTAACCTGTCGACTTCTACCGGTTCTACATCATTGCCATCGCTGGCTACGACAGTTATTTTACCACCTGCATACGTAAGCCAAAAATAATCGGATGCACCACCGTTTGCTATCCGCAGCCTTACTTTATCTCCCGCCTTAAATTGGGGCTGCTCATTTTGGTTTTTCCCGTTTATCAAAAAGTTATCATAATACACATCGCTTACATCCATTGCGTTCATCCGTTTCCATTCATTGGCAAGCTTTGTTTTGAAGTGACCGCTTTTTATGGCTTCGACATAACTTTGAGTAGTCCCCTTTTGTATAGCAAACCAATCGGTGGCAGTTTTCAAACTGCGATGTACTTCTTCCGGATTCATGTCGGTCCACTCACTTAACACGATCGGCAGGGTAGGGATGTCCCATTCGTTTCTTTTATTCATGATGAATGTACCGTACATCCCTATTTGTTCCTGAAACCGTGAATGACTGTGGTACCAATGTGTTCCGTGCTGAACGATGGGGAATTTATACAAATGCGTTGTATGAGGTTTAATTGGCATCTGCGTAAGGTTAGGCACACCGTCGTACCTGTTAGGCAGAAAGAGCCCATGCCAATGCAGGGATGTCTCTTCGTTGAGATTATTGTGCACGTATATCTCTGCCGTGTCGCCTTGTGTGAATGTCAACGTAGGCATAGGAATGACTCCATTTACTGCAATGGCTCGTCTTGCACTTTCTCCGAATGTTACGGTTGTATCGGCAATGTATAAATCGTAACGGACGGTTTTCGGCGGTTCGTTATTTTTTATTGTTTTGATTTCTGTTTTCATTCCTTTGGGCGCGCTGTCCTTTGGCAAGTCTTGCAGACTGTGTTGATGAAATGCGGTGTCCTTAGGCATAGACATGTCCATTTCTTTCTTTGCTTCAACAGCTTTTTTTGTTGCTGCAACTTTTTTCCTAATTAATTTCATTCCGCACTTAGGACAGTTCCCGGGTTTGGCAGCATGTATTTCGGGGTGCATTGCGCACGTGTAATAGGTGGAATCTTTTTGCGCGGGCTTTTCTATATTCATGCCTTTCATGTTGTGCAGGTCGTGTTGCGCGTTTGCAAAGGATGTTGCAAAGAGTATGATGATTATAAAGATTGATATTTGTATTTGACATTTCCTTTTTATGGCGTGCTGACGTTCCATAAATCCTTCCCTTTCACATAAATTACCAAAGCCACTTGAACAAAAGAATAACTATCTTTGGGAGGCAATTGTATCTTGGGCTTTTTGAATCCAATCAACGAGTACCTGCCGTTCTTCTTCAGTCAGCCGTGCACTTGGGTGCATGAATTGATATGACGACAAAGGCATTGTGCCATCCTTAATTCTGTTTTCAACTCCTTGTAATTTGCTTACCTGCCTTCTTGAGGAAAGAGAACCAAGCTCGCTAAAGTTGAGTTTGGCTTTCCCATTCTTAATGTCTCTTTCTATTAACCATCCCATTGGTTGAATATTGGAATACCAAGGATAGTTGGTATTGTTGCTATGGCAATCGAAACAAGCATTCCCAAGAAGAGTGTGAACACTATCGGGAATGCTGTATGTATTTGAAATATCTGACTGCACCGCCTGCCCGCTTTGATTACGGGCAGGCTGCAGAAACTGAATGACTATAATTGCTATCAGGAATACGAACAATATTTGTTTTGCTCGTTTCATGAATTACTTAATTTCTTCTTTCACTGAACCGCACGTAAGCATCTTTTTGCCGTAGTAAGGATTTCTTATTTCCTTTTTTTCACTCAGCCAGATCGCCCCTTTGTTATCGTTATACATTGGACAGAAATCCTTGTACAATAATTGTGGGCTGCCAAATGTTTTTACAAGATCGTATATGTCCTTGCTGAGCATATCGAAATGTTCCCGCTGGTGTTCAATCTTACCGGCATTCGCAGCAATGTGTTCTGCGTGTTCTCTCGCATCATCCTCGACATCTTCGTATACCTTTTTTTGCTGGGGTGCTAATTCCTTCTTATCGAATTTCTTAAATGTCGTTTCCAGTGCAGCTCCCGCGGTTGCTGATTCATTTGTTTTGTCATTAACCAAAGCATTTTTTAATTGCAGATAGGACCCTACAATTTCTTTAATTGATGCGGCAACTTTTGCATTTACCTTAGGTGACGTTTTTGTTGTATCATCATTTTTTTTGACGACCGCGGTTTCGTTTTTGCCCTGATGCTTAGGTGCAGAATCGTCCTTGTCTGTCGATTTCACCTCATGATGTTCATGCTGGGCGAGAATAACTTCATTTGAGCCAAGTAGAAAGATTACTGTAACCGCGAGCGCAACTGCAAGACGTTTCATGGTATTATCCCTTTTTGATTATTAAGTTGATTATGAAATCCTTGATAGGCTACTTTCCATAGCCCATGGAGAAACAGAACTTCCTTAAGTACTGACCTACGCATAGTGATTACCAAAATGGATCACGAAAAAGAAAAAATGATGCCTGTCTAGGACAAGCGTCTTAGGGGGATATTAAATGAGGAAACTGCAGAAAAGGACACACTTATCCCTTGCGGGCATAGTGTCAGCGCTTCGGGATAGTGGAAGCTGAAGAGATGAAATAGGTGGGGTTGAGATTTCAATCGTACTTGGTAATACAGTTACGGTGAAATTGGCAATCGGGGAAATACCATCAGCACGGCTTGACGAATTGAAACAGTCGTCCGAGAGGAGCTTTAGAAAGTGGACTTCGTGGTATGTCGATGGGTTAGTCTGATTCGTTTCAGGTTCGTCGTGCCTGTGATTTTGAGTCTCGCCGAGAGGTTGTTTGTACTCGATTGGGTGGATATGATGAATCGGCAGCGTGAATCCAGAGAGGACCACCGCCAGAAACAAACTGAACGGGATGAAGAGTATGTTATTGCGAAGTTCTCGCATAAAGAACAGTTTGTAAATTGTACATCTGAATATTTGAACGCCTATCGGCGAAAATAAGTTCCCTATGATGATCTGTGTGTGTCGTGCAATTAATTGTTTCACTCTTGCAATTCTGCCCCTTTAAACGTCTATCCGAGTTAACCAGCTGTCATGGGTCACCCGTTTAGCGAATGATATTGTACAACAAGAATGGAATTGGGTAAGAACTATTTCCTACAAGTCAGAAAGTGCGAGCGATACAGTTATCGAAAAATCAGGAAGCGAGATTATCTCATTTCCCTCATCAGGCAACACATGAACTCTGTTCCGGGCACAGTCTTGAAGGGAAGTTCTGGTCTGATACTGATTCCATTCTGCCCATCGTTCGGTGGCGCGCTTCTGCTGATCAAATACTCGCGTCTTGCATATCTGTTGAACATCGAACATATGCGGCGGCTGGTACAGATTTGGCATGAGCCTCCTTTCCATATTTGGTTCACAGAATGTGGCGTTATCTTACAAGAGATAAGTCTTTATCAATTCGAATCGGATAGCGATCAAGAAGTAGTCGATGAGTTTTCGGCCAATTTGAGCGGTGAGTCGCTCAAGAACGATCCTGACGACTGATAACCAAATCCGTTTGTACGCGAAGTGGGATGACAGAGGAATTTTTTGTTTTCTGGCGGGATTGAATTGAGTGCATCTTGAATAGATCGAAAACCCTCTTTCCATTTTCCATCGGATTGGCTCTTTCACTTGGATGAGTTGACCCGCACCGGAGCGCCGCAACACTTGATAAAAAAGAGGATGACAATAATTCCCATTGTTTAGAAAGGAATATTCAATCCCTACTTGATGTTCCTTGTACCTGGATAAACGTTCACCTTAAAAGCAAAAAAAAAGATCTATAAAATTTTTTTTTGAGTTAGAAGGAACCCGGAGCCGCTCGCAAACGGAAACGCGGCGCTCCTTGGCCGCCGCGTGGGAAGCGCTATCAGAAGTGTTAGTTCTGCGATCACACTAGTTAGACGGGAATTGAGACTATTGCTCATGATTTGGCACTCTTGGGCCGAAATACAAACTTTAAATGTAGAGTGCCCCCGATTTTGACCCTGCAACCACTGTTCATCTCACAGATTAGATCATGCGTTCAATTCAGAGAGCAGACAACTGGATTCTGGTTCTACGCCGATTCAGCATGAAACCACGGCTTCTTCGGGACCCCATTTCCTCCACGCACCAGCAAAGAGCTTTTTTCTTCGTGACTTAGTTGTCTTGCCGACATTTTTTGTTTTTGGTGGATCTCCAGCTACTTTACAAGTAGCAACGATCTTGTTTGAACAAAACTCCCTGCTTCCAGCCGATAGTAATACACTCCCGAGCTTAACGTCGAGCCATCGAATTGCGTTGCGTAATGTCCCGCGGGAAGTACTTCATTCACCAGTTCCGCTACTTTGCTTCCGAGAACAGAATACACTGTCACTCGAACACGCGTTCCAGCCGCGACATCGTACTTGATCGTCGTGGCGGGGTTGAACGGGTTCGGGTAATTCTGATGCAGGTTGAACTCTCCGGGCAAACCCTCTGCAATCGGAACTCCGAGCGTTGTTGTTCCCTGTTTGAGGACGATATTGTTCTTGGGATCGAACTGCAGGCTGGTTGGCTGCCGGTCTGATGTAAACGTGAATGTCTGGTTGTTCACATCGTTCATTACGTTGATTGTTGAATCGGGCCCGGAGGAAAACACAAGTTTCAACTGCAGCGGCATTTTGAAAAAGCCGGCATTCGATTGGGTTTGCCGCGTAATAAACGTCGTGCGCCACATGCCGCCTCCCAGCGATGAAATGTAGTACCCATTCTGGTAAACGGGGTGGTTCGGCCCGTAGACCCACTGGTCGAAGAACCACGAGAGGTCTTGTCCGGTTGCCTGGTTTATCTTTGTCACAAAATCCGCCGTGACAGAAGTACTGAACTTGAAATTGATGGCGTCAGTTGTGTACGACTTAAGCGCTGCAAAGAATACCGAATCCCCCAGCACGTACCGCAGCATGTGAAGAACGCATGCACCTTTGTTGTACGTAATGGCCGTGTTGAATAATGTGTTATTGTTCGGCGTTGTGATTGCCCATGCCGGATTATAAATCGGCCAGCCGGGATTACTGCTCAGGTAGCCGCTGGCGTCGCCGTTGATATCGTTCTTGTATGCTGTGTATCCCCCGGTGTATTCAAACCACAGCGCTTCGCTGTATGTTGCAAATCCTTCGTTCAGCCAGATGTCCGCCCACGTGCCGCAGGTAATCATATCCCCCATCCACTGATGGGCGAACTCGTGGGACACCAGGTTCTCGCTCCAACAATTAGGGCAGAGACTTGTGAGTGTTTGGTTTTCCATCCCACCCCACGTGAACTGGTTGTTGAGCGTTGCGAAACCATTCTTCTCAAACGGATGAACCCCGTACAAACGGGAGAACTCTGTCGTCATCGGGATGATCTTTGTTTTTATGTTATTCAGGTTTGTGACGTTCTCGCCGGCGTTCCAATAAAAGCGAATCGGAATACTGTCATTGGGACTCCATGGATTGCGCCAGTAGACGATATCAAGATTGTAATTCACTTTTGCAGACATCACAACAAGATAGGTCGAGATGGGATCCCGGCTTTTCCAATTGAACCAGATCGTGTCGGCAACTCGTGTTGAGTCCGCAAGCCGTCCGTTTGAACCAAGCTTCACTGTGGCTGGGACTTTTGCCGTCAAATCCAGCGTTGCTTTATCCGAAGGCTTGTCCCAGCAAGGATACCATTTTCGTGCACCTTCCGGTTCAGCATCGGTGAACACCATACCGCTACTCACATAGAAAGCAGCGTCACTGACATTATTATGCCGGTAATAAATCTTCACCTGAACAGTATCGAAGGCATTATATGTTCGATCAAGGTTGAGTGTGAGAATATTGGACGAGTGCGTGAACGAGACAGCGGCCAGGCCAACCGAATCAATCGTTAACGAGGTGTTCACTGCGTTCAACTGAATTGATTGCAGTGTTGAATCAGCCCTGAGCGTGATAATATTGATACCCTTGAACGATTTCGGGTACGGGCTCAGGAAGCAATCGTAAATATCCAGATCGAGTTTGTAGTTGAGCACATTAAAGGAATGATTGGGACTGCCCGGCGAGAGTATCTCCTGAACATGATCAGGGTTGTTCATTTTCTTTTCCGAACAATACTCCGAACCTTTCTTGTATGCTTGTTGTCCATGAGCAAAATTCATGAACACTGATGTAAGCACCACAGCGGCGATCGTCTTAGATCTTTCTAACACGGGATCCTCCCAAAGTTGTAATTGAATGTATTCACGACGCTAAATCCACCGTTAGTACAGCGGATAAATGAGGCGGTTCGGCTAAACGATCATGCAGGTTCCCGGAAACCCAGCCCTCCGGGGATTAGACGACCGTATCGGACACGTCTTTGCTTTATTGGTCAACAACTGTGCCTCACATTCCCCTCGAAACAACCTGATTCAAGGTGTAGAGAACTACCTTTTTTCAAAAATGACGAGACTGGGAGAGTTTTTGTCAAATGTGAGAAGAACTCCCCCGGGGATTCAGGGCTGAAGGAGTTCGCCAGCCATCCACCGGGTGCAAGCCGAAAGGTGTAAATCCCAAACAAGTTCTCCGGCATCTTGTTTTTCGTGCTTCTTCTCCATACGTTTCACTTAATAGTCCGCCGTTCTTCTACAGGAACAAATGCATGAGAGGTTATCTCTCCGGGCTACCCCGTAATGCTTTCGCATTCCTCGCCAGTCTGAGATTCTCTTCTGCATCAGTGACATCACACTTATTGTCAAAAAGGAGAGAAATATGAATCCCACGAGCCCGAAAGAATTCGAGAAACATGAAACCACCAAAGTGGAAACACTGACGCTTACCGACAACCGCACCGGCAAGCAATACGAAATCCCAATCGACAACGGGACGATTAAGGCAATCGATCTGCGGCAGGTGAAGCTCGACGCGGAGGACTTTGGGTTGATGACATACGACCCGGCCTTTATGAATACCGCGTCATGCAAAAGCAAAATTACATTCATCGACGGCGACAAAGGAATACTTCGTTACCGCGGGTATCCGATTGAGGATCTTGCCGAACGCTGTTCCTATCTCGAAGTCGCCTATCTGTTGATCTACGGCGAGTTGCCGAACAAGGCGCAGCTTGATGTGTGGACAAAAAACATTACAACGCACACGTTCGTTCATGAGAACATCAAGAAGTTCATGGACGGATTTCATTATGACGCGAATCCGATGGGCATGTTCGTCAGTACCATCGGGGCGCTCTCCACATTCTACCCGCTCGCGAAAAAAATCCACGACCCGCAGGAGCGATTGCTTGCCGTCTACCGCCTTATCGGCAAGGTGCCCACACTTGCGGCATTTGCATACAGGCACAGTATCGGGATGCCGTACGTCCATCCGGATAATGAGCTGACTTATGCTGAGAACTTTTTGAACATGATGTTCAAAATTGCGGAGCCAAAGTACAAGCCCAACCCCATACTTGCCAAGACGTTGGACATATTGTTTATCCTTCATGCCGACCATGAGCAAAACTGTAGCACGAACGCCATGCGTTCCGTCGGCAGCTCGCTGGTCGATCCGTACAGTGCAACAGCAGCAGCAGCCGCGGCGTTGTACGGTCCGCTGCATGGCGGGGCGAACGCCGAGGTTCTCTACATGTTGGATGAAATCGGAAGCAAGGAAAAAATTCCGGCCTTCATTCGGGACGTAAAAGACGGCAAAGGAAAGTTGATGGGATTTGGACATCGCATTTATAAGAACTACGATCCGCGCGCGCAGATTATTAAGAAACTCGCAGATCAGGTGTTCGAGGTAACCGGACGCAATCCGAAACTGGATATTGCTCTGGAGCTCGAACGGATCGCGCTTGAAGACGAATACTTCGTTAAGCGCAAGCTTTACCCGAACGTGGACTTCTACTCTGGCCTTATCTATCAGGCGATGAAATTCCCGGTCGATATTTTCCCGGTTCTTTTTGCGATCGGGAGAATGAGCGGCTGGCTTGCCCAATGGCAAGAAATGTTGCTCGATCCGGAACAGAAGATCGCCCGGCCACGTCAAGTGTATCTGGGCTTCGATAAACGCGAAGCGGTTTCGCTCAGCAAGCGCTCATAAACAAATCGGGTCGTTCTGCTTTCGTTCGAACCGGCACTCCTGGCTCGACGGCACCATCGCAAGCAAACGGCCCGTTATTATTTCTACCCATAATGAAACCATTGCTGAAAATATGTTTGGCGCTTTGCACGACAATGGTCCTAACAGGGGCCCAGACCCTTTTCGGTCAGCTTCGTCCGCAAGCTCTTGAGGAACGCACAACGGCCGGATGTGAATCGCGCCGATACATGCAAACCCGGCTGCGCTCCGCATCCGACTCCAGCATTGATGTACAATATTATAAAGTGAACCTTCGCATCTCCACCGCCCCGGGCTACCTGAACGGCGTTGTAACGATGAGGGCGCTCACCACTGTTGCAAATCTCTCAACGCTCTCCCTCGATCTGATGAATACGATGACCGTCGATTCAGTGAAGTGTGAAGACAACCGTTTGTCATTTGTCCGGCACCCCGCTGCCGTGGCGATTAATCTCAACCGAAGTTACGGTCTCGGCGAGATGGTGGTGCTGGATATTTACTACCGGGGAATACCTTTGAGCACGGGATTCGGGAGTTTTGAATTCGGCAATCATGCGGATATCCCATGGGTGTGGACGCTGAGTGAACCATATGGCGCAAAAGATTGGTGGCCATGCAAGGATCATCCGTCGGACAAGGCAGATTCCGTGGACATCTGGGTTACGTGCCAACGGGATTTCAAAGTCGCATCGAACGGTAAGCTTCTTGCCATCGTGAATAACCCCGATTCGACCCATACGTACAAATGGGCGGAACGCTACCCGATAGCATCGTACCTCGTCTTCGTTTCGCTCACAAATTATGCAGAGTTCACGAATTGGTTTCGCTACTCGCCCACCGATTCAATGCCGGTTCTGAACTACGTGCTTCCCGAACATCTCGCAGCGGCTCGGGACAGTTTTCCAAAAGTGGTGGATATGCTCAGGATTTTTTCCGGCAGGCTCGGACTCTACCCGTTTATCAATGAGAAATACGGACATGCACAGTTCGGCCGCGGCGGAGCGATGGAACACCAGACGATGACCTCCCTGATCCGGGCGTCGTTCGACGAAAACACTCTTGCCCACGAACTCGGCCATCAATGGTTCGGCGACCTGATTACGTGCGCAAGCTGGCAACATTTGTGGTTGAACGAAGGCTTTGCATCGTACTGCCAGGCAATTTATGCAGAGGGCGCATACGGTACGTCCGCGTATCGGAACCTCATGCAGCAGATAATGAGCATAGCAAAAACAGGCAGCGGCTCTGTGTTCAGAGCAGACACGTCAAACATCCTGCAATTGTTCGACCATCGAACGGTATACAGAAAAGGAGCTTCCACTCTCCACATGTTGCGCCATGTGCTCGGCGATTCAATATTCTTTCTCTGCCTGCAACGCTATGTTGCCGACCCTCGCTTTCGCTTCGGCGTTGCAACGACGACAGATTTTCAGAACGTGTGCGAGTTTGTTTCCGGACGACCGCTCGGCTGGTTCTTCACTCAGTGGATATACGGTGAGAAATATCCGGACTATTCATTTACATGGAACGCCGCCCCTGATACTGCCGGTGGTTACTTCCTCTCCATAACCGTAACTCAGACTACCGGTACAACAAATCCTCCGTTCTTTATCATGCCGATTGACTTCAAAGTCTCATCGGCTGCATGGGATACGACCGTAGTCCTCTTCAACACCACAAACCCTCAACAGTTTCGAGTCCGGATTTTTAGGCAACCGACAAGCGTTGAACTTGATCCCGGGAATTGGATACTGAAAGATGTAACACAGCTCAGCTCTGCGGATTTTTCCATGATCGTTCCTGCAAAATATTCGTTGGAACAGAATTTCCCGAACCCGTTTAACCCATCGACGAAGATCAGGTTCAGCATCCCTTCACAACAACTCGTCTCGCTTCGCGTGTTTGATCTCTTGGGGAAAGAAGTACGGACTCTTGCAAACGGGGAAATGCCGGCTGGAGTGAACGACATTTTTTGGGATGCAGGCGATGTTGCAAGCGGCGTATACTTATACAGATTGCAGACGAAGGATTTCACCGCAACAAAGAAATGTATTCTCGTGCGTTGATTCTTCCGCAGTACCGGCTCACCATGCATTAGCTTGACTATGGATTTTTGGGTACGTGATCCATTTCGGCTCGCTGCAGTAATTCATCTTTCCTCTTTTTTTTCATGGATTCCCTCATTAGGTTTTTTCATTTTTGATGCAAGCAACAAGGAACAGATAGCCCCCGTCTGTTGTTCCTTCTAACGCGCCCTGTATGTATATTTCGGCCGTTGGCGAGGCACTTGCCCAAAACTTTTTTACTTGAGATTTTTGACAGATTCTAAACCCACATCGTTCTTCCGCCGCACCATCAAGATCGTTGCATGGATATTCGCGGGCATACTGGGCCTGATCATCCTCGCCGTTGTGGCGCTGCAGATCCCCGGCGTGCAGCGCTATATCGCGCAGAAGGCAGTCGCATCCATTGCGGAGAAGACACACACCCGCATCGAGGTCGGCTCGGTCAACATCGCTTTCAGCAACTCGGTTGTTCTGCGCGATATATTTGTGGAAAGCCGCGAACGCGATACGCTGCTTTCCATTCAATCGGTGGCTGTGGATGTAAACCTGCTCGGCCTCCTCTCGCATGAAATAAACCTGACCAACATCCGGGTGGACACGCTCACTGCCCACGTCACCCGTACCCTGCCGGACAGCAGCTTCAATTTCGATTTTATCCTCGACGCTCTCAGCCCCGATTCGACTACCGCCGAAGTGAACCCCGATACTGCGGGCCCGGGCTGGGCAATTGACCTTGGCGGGTTGAACCTGAACGGCATCCACGTTACCTACGATGACGAAGTGAGCGGAATGAACATGCGACTTCTGCTCGGCACACTGGAAGCATCGATCGACAAGTTTGATCTTGACAAAATGCAGTTTCACGTCGACGAATTATCTCTCGAGAATACGACCGCCAGCGTCATCCAGACAAAAGAAACCCCGCCCGATACGTCCGCATCTGCAGACCTCGACTTCGGGATCGGAACCGTTTCGCTTGCAAATCTTCATCTCAATTATGAAGACAAAGTCGCGGGAGAACGCTACGGCGTTGACCTTGGAACATCGACTCTCATTGCAGAGAAGATCGACCTGCTATCCCAACGTATTGCGCTCAAAAAATTCCACCTTGAAAACACAAACATCGTGGTCGTACAACCGAAAACCAACGGGAAGAAAACAGAGAAGTCTGATGCCGCCGCAATGCCCTGGGTTATCAGCCTCGATGAACTGAACCTGATCGGCAACACGGCACAGTATGATGTTCGGGGCGCGCCCAAAACCAATGGCCTGGACCCGAATCATCTCGGCCTTGATGGCCTGACGTTGCAGGCAAAGAACATCTACTACAGTGAAAACCGCATTACGGCGGATATCAATCATACATCCTTTCGCGAACGTTCCGGACTTGAGTTGCGTGAACTCTCCGGTGGGTTTATACTTGATTCCATTCATGTGCAGCTTACCGACTTCACCGTTGAGACTCCGGCAAGCCGCATTCATCAGGATGTTGTTCTCAGCTACTCTTCCCTTTCCGCGCTTAAGAAGCAGCCGGGTAATGTGCACGTAAAGGCGACGATCGGCGAGTCCTATGTCGGCATTTCGGATATGCTGTTCTTTCAGCCCACACTTCCGATAAAAAACAAACCGGGCGCGACGATTCGATTTTCCTCCAAATTTTCGGGACTTGTTCGCGACTTGCGGGTGGAGGAATTGCGCGTTTCAGCCGGCGATTCAACGAGAGTTGATCTCACGGGCTTAATCCGCGGATTGCCGCAGGCAGAGACGGCGTATTATGATATGAACCTGCGCCTGCTCTCGACAGGGCGGAACGACATCAAGGCTCTTGTTGCGGATACATTGCTGCCGAAGAACATCCTCTTGCCGGCTTCCATGCGAATGAGCGGCAACTTCAAAGGCACATCGAAGAATTTCTCCGCGTCTTCTGCCATTGCGACCAGCATCGGAAGCGTGAAGGGAAATGTGGCATTGAACTCTCTGAACGGATCGAAAGCCAGCCGGTGGAAGACGGATGTCACCGTCCATGAATTCAATGTCGGCTTGCTGCTGAACGACACGGAAACATTCGGGCCGGTTTCGTTGAAGGCATCCGCAGCCGGAACGGGATTAAAGCAAGACGACATCGAAGCGCAGTTGAGTCTCGATGTAGACAAGGCTGTGCTCAACGGTTACCCCTACCGGAATCTTACCGCCAGCGGAACTGTGGGTCCGAAGATGTTTGAAGGAAAAGCCGAGATCAGGGATTCCAACATCGCTTTCACATTCAACGGCACTGTCAACACGAGCGAAGAAAATCCGACATACAAATTCAAATTCGATTTGAAAGGCGCCGACTTGCAACGGCTCCGGCTGACAACAGACGACATGCGTGTCGCGGGCGTAATCACTTCCGACCTTACGGGAAAGAACGTAAACGACATCAATGGCAACATCGACGTACGCAACGTTGTCATCATCAAAAACCGGAAACGCTACATCATCGATTCACTCATGTACGCTTCGGTGAACAAGGAAAAGGAAACCCATCTCAGTTTCGAGTCGTCACTTCTCGCGGCAAAATTTGACGGCACGATCGCGCTCGGCGATTTGCCGGCGGCATTGAAAAATCATTTCAATCGCTACTTCACCATTCACGATACTTCGGTCACGGGAGCTACAAGTCCGCAGGCTTTTACATTCCAGGTCACGCTGCGCGATCCGAGATTGTTGACGGAAGTTTTCTTTCCCGAACTGAATCGGCTATCGGCGGGGGCGATTGAAGGCAGTTACGATAGCCAGAAGAGGGAATTGAATCTGAACGTCGTCGTCTCCACGGTCGATTACAATGATTTCAAAATTGACAGCCTGAGCTTCAAGGTGGCGTCGGATGCAAACCAGTTGGAGGTCACGTTGCGCGTGGGGTCCATAGCGGATTCACTACTGCACATAACAAATCTTCAGCTTGCTGCTGTCGTCGAAAACGACAGCATTGATGTTACGTTACAGAGTGCTGGCGACACAGTAAGCACAAAGATGCTTCTTGCGGGAGTGTTCAACAGTGTTCCCGACGGTTACCAGTTCCGGTTCAAACCGGACGGAGTAGTCTTTCACAATACCAAATGGAGCGTCCCTTCAGATCATTACCTCTTGTTCGGTGATAAGCAGTTCATTGCGCATAATGTTGTGTTGCGCGGCGCGGGTCAATCCCTCTCTCTCAATAGTATAGATCAGAAGAACGGGAAACCCCCGCTGGAGATCGGGTTTTCCAATTTCCACCTTGCAACGCTTTCTCAGGTTGTTGAGCGCGACAGCGGATTGGTCCGCGGCATTTTGAATGGAAATGTTGTACTCCGTAATCTTGACAAGCAGATGGCCTTCACGTCCGACCTCACGGTGAAGGATTTCACGTTCAGTCAACGACTGGTAGGCGACATCAGGCTGCGGGCGAACAATCAAACAGAAAATGTCTATGAAGTGAACATGGACATTACCGGCAACGACAACGACATTGCCATGCAGGGTAAATACTGCAGCAAGGAAGGCGGCAGTGAGCTGGACCTCAATCTCGATTTCAAACAAATGAACCTCGCTGTAATTGAACCGTTTACGTTCGGTTCGGTTCAGCGACTTTCGGGGCGGATGAGCGGCGTGCTGCACATGACCGGCACGATGGAGAAACCATCGATCACCGGAAACCTGAAGTTCGCCAACACCGCATTCAACCCGACAATGCTGGGTTCGTATTTCCGGCTTGAAAACGGAGAACTTGTGTTCGATGGAAAGGGCGTTCACTTCGGATCGTTCGAGCTCATCGACACTCTTGGCAACAAGGCATCGCTCAGCGGAAATTTGTTCACCGAGGACTTCCGTGAATTCAGTTATGATTTTCGACTGCACACCAACAATTTTCTTCTGATGAACAAACCTGCAAGCCGCGATGCGTTGTACTATGGCACGGTGATCCTCGACAGTGATATTTTTGTTGAAGGAGATCAGGCGAAACCGGTTATCCGCATGCAGGCACAACTTGATAAGGGAACCGACCTCGCAGTCGTACTGCCGGAATCGGGGACTGGGGTTGAGCAACGCCGCGGCATTGTGAGATTCGTCGATGTAAGAAATCCTGCGAACCCGATCATGTCCCGCCGAAAGCCCGGAGCCGACACACAGCGCGACACGTCGAGGGCAAAACTTTCCGCCATAGATCTCACTTCCAATGTTGAAGTCAACAAGGAATCCCGGCTGCGGATATTGATCGACCCGATTGCCGGTGATTCGCTGGTGATCCGGGGAGAAGCAACATTCAGCGTGGGCGTTGACCCGAGCGGGAAATTGGCAGTGACGGGACGGTATGAAATTCTTGAAGGCTCGTACCAACTTTCGTTCGGTGAGTTCATCCGCCGCGAGTTTGCAATTGAAAAAGGAAGCAGCCTTACGTGGTTCGGCTCTGTCACCGAGGCAAACATGGACATTACTGCGATCTACACGGTGAAAACTTCCGCATTGGATCTGGTGCAGGATCAACTCGTTGGATTAACCCAGGAGGAACGGAATAAGTACAAACAGGAACTCCGTATTCAGGTGTATTTGATAATGAGTGGAAAATTATTGGAGCCCACCATCCGCTTCCGGCTCGACCTTCCCCCGGACCAGCGGGGTGCTTTGGGCGGGTCGATCTACGCGAAGTTGAATGAACTGAACGGACAGGAATCCGAACTCAACAAACAGGTGTTTGCGCTGCTCATACTCGGCAGGTTCGTCTCGTCCAATCCGCTCGCCTCTGCTAGCGATGGAGGCGGGCTTTCCGGTTTTGCGCGTTCAAGCGTCAGCCAGATTCTTACCGAACAACTGAACCGCCTTTCCGAAAAATTCATCAAGGGAGTCAGCCTGAATGTTGGCGTGGAGTCGTATCAGGATTATTCCTCGGGCAACGCCGAGGGACGGACGCAATTGCAGCTCGCGCTGTCGAAGCAACTGTTCAATGAACGTGTGACGGTTTCGGTGGGCGGGAATGTGGACCTGGAAGGGGATCGAAGCCAGCAGAACTCCATAAACAATTTTGCCGGCGACATCAAGGTCGGGTATAAGATGACGGAAGACGGGCGATGGCAATTGCAGGTGTTCCGGCAAAATACATACGGCGGCGCAATTGAAGGAGACCTGATTGAAACCGGCGTCGGGATTGTGTTTACGATTGATTACGACAAGCTCTCCGGCTTTACACTCAAACCGGTGGAAGATAAATAAAATGCTGACACTCTCTATGAACCAATCTCTAATGCGAACTCACCCTAAATGAGGCTGTCCGACAAATCCGATTGTATGTTATTGCGAGCAAAGCGAAGCAATCTCACCCGCGTCACCCTGAGCGGAATCCCGGCCGCTTCTCAGGTCGGGATGGAGTCGAAGGGTGCTCAGAGCTGCCTTCGACTCCGTTCGTCCCGACACAAATCATCGGGACTCTCTGCGCTCAGGTTGACAACCATTGCTGTTACATTGAGATTGTTTCATCACCCCGTTGGGAGATTAGAAATACAAAGAATTAATTACCTGCTCTCCGCTGCGCTTGCCATCGTCATTATCTTCGGCGCTTCAGGCTGCAGCAACACCGCATATCTTGCCCAAGGCGAGAAACTGTATACCGGCGCCGAAATGAATATTCAGAAGAAGGGCGATATACCGGATGAAGGCGACCTCGAAGAACAACTGGAAAAACTTATCGTCCCCGAACCGAACGGAAAATTCCTGGGACTCTTCCGGCTCAAGTTGTGGCTGTATAATATCGGTGTCTTTAAAGAAAGCATGGGCGAGCCTCCGGTGCTGCTTCAAAACGTCGCGCCTGACCGCGTTGCAACACGTATGCGCACAGTGTTGGAAAACAAGGGATACTTTCAGGCTGAGGTGAACTACACGGTGCGTGAAGAAGAGAAAACAGGAGATGTGCTTTACAATGTGGGAATTCATTCTCCCTATACGATCAGCGGCGTGAGCGTCAAGGGCGATGACTCACCCGTGATGAACTCCATTCGGGCAACGATGAACGAATCGATTCTCAAGATCGGAGAGCCCTACGACCTGGGAAAGCTTCAACAGGAACGCGTGCGCATTGATGCGGCGTTGAAGGACAGAGGATTTTTCTACTTCGCAGCCGACAATATTGTATTCCAGGCGGACAGCTCCGTCGGCGATCGGAAAGTTGATCTTTCTCTGAGACTGAAAAACCGGATCCCGGAAGAGGCGACACGCATTTACACTATCGGCAAAGTCTACATCTACTCCGGCTATGCGCTTAACCGCGATAGCGTCAACATTTCCGCCGGAGATACGACCATCTTCAACGGGTATTATTACATCGACCTCGATAAAAAATTCGACCCCGACGTTATCATCCGTTCTGTTTTTTTTGTAAACGGATTTCCCTACACACGCCACGATCACGACCAGACGCTGAACAGGCTGATGAATCTTGGAGTGTTCAAGTTTGTAAACGTCCGGTTTGTCAATGCAGATTCGGCAGGGATTCCCCGTCTGACCACGCATATTTATCTCACTCCACTCCTGATGAAAACCATCCGCTTCGAGTTGCAGGGAGTTTTCAAATCGAATAACCTCGCGGGACCGGTGTTCGATTCAAGTTTTCGGAACAGAAACTTTTTGCGGGGAGCTGAACTTTTTAAGCTAACCTTCGAGGCGGGTTTCGAAACTTCCATCCGCGGAACACAATCCGGAGGAAGCTCCTACCAACTCGGAACCCGCGCCGAGCTGCAACTGCCGAAGTTTCTCATCCCCTTTGAACAGGAAGAGGACTCCAGCCGCTTCGTCCCCAAGACGCGCATGGTGTTGGGTCTGCGGCTTCTGCATCGCCTTCAGTATTACCAGATGTTTTCCATCGATGCGTCGTTCGGCTACAACTGGAAAGAGTCGTTGAGTAAAGAACACTCGTTCGATCCCATCTCGGTAACGTTTGCTCATCTGACAAGAACCACCGACAAGTTCAAGGACCTGTTAAAAGCAAACCCGTTCCTGCGCAAAAGTTTTGAGGAACAGTTTATCATCGGCCAGACATATTCCTTCACGTACAGCGATCAGCTTGAGAAGGAACTGAAGAACCACATGTACTTCAAGGGAAGTGTCGATCTCTCGGGCAGCCTCATTCATCTTGTGCAGGGATTGTTCAGGAAGGATAAGGGAACACCAAACAATCCGTACACACTTTTCGGCACTCCGTATTCCGAGTATTCAAAATTCGATGTGGACTTGCGGCACTATTACAACACAAGCAGTCAGGCATCGTCAATAGCCAGCAGGTTGATTGCGGGAATTGGAATTGCGCATGGCAACTCCTCGACTTTGCCCTACGTCAAGCAGTTCTACATTGGCGGGAGCAATAGCATTCGCGCATTCGACGCGCGGGCGCTTGGCCCCGGATCGTACAAAACACCGGACAGTCTCGCCGCAAATTCTTTTGCCGATCAGGCGGGAGACATCAAGCTCGAAGCAAATATTGAGTACCGATTCCCCATCGTGAGTGTGTTGAAGGGTGCGTTGTTTGTGGATGCCGGCAACATCTGGCTGAGGAAGGATGATCCTAATCGTCCCGGCGGGGGATTTTCAAAATCATTCCTCGATGAGATAGGGGTGGGAACTGGTTTCGGATTACGGATTGATCTGTCGTTCTTTATTTTGCGGTTCGATCTTGCGTTCCCGTTGCGTGTTCCGTACCTGCCACAAGGTGAGAGATGGGTCGCAGGCAAGATCGATTTCGGAAGCCCGGCCTGGAGGAAGAAAAATCTTGTGTTGAATATTGCGATCGGGTATCCGTATTGATGCGGAATGCAGGGAAAGGAAGGAAGAAATGTCAGTCAGGCAAGAGTCAGTTCTTTCGATTCGGCATACAAAGTTTCCGGTGCGAAGTCCTGCTCATGAGGCCATTGTACAGTCCCAAACGCAACACGGGCCTTTTTGAAATATTGTAAATCCTGCAACTCTACAAAGATGCCTTTGTCAAGGTACGGACGAACGTCAAACAGCCGCCGTTCACCGTTCGCAAAGCCGAGCAGCAAATGGTGATCATTTTGCGGAACAACCGAAACTACGCGTATCATTCTTTTCCCTATCGTAATGGATCTATCCTGAACACCTGCTGTCCACTGACAGCGAGTTTCCAGTTGGCGATCAAATCGTCTTTGTGGATTTCCATCCACGCATTCACCAGCTTCAGCTTTGATGACGGTAGCGAGCCTTCTAATATTTTGCCTTCTGGGTGATATTGATTTCGGCAGCCTGGCGTGGAGGAAGAAGAATCTTGTGTTCAATATTGCAATCGGGTATCTGTATTAACGGATGCGCCTTTGCCGTTTACTTCGCAAGCAACAACTTGTTCACCTTCAAAAGCTTCAGATTGCCATTGGCATCGGTTGCAGTGAAACGTGCGAAGTAGACTCCGCTCGATACATCCTTGGCATTCCACGTTGCGAAATGATATCCTGCTTCTTTGAACCCGTTCACTAACTCATCTACTTTTCTCCCTAACACATCGTACACGACCAGCGACACTTTCACCGGCTCAGGCAAGTCATACTTAATTGTTGTGGAGGGATTGAATGGGTTTGGATAATTCTGATGGAGTGAATACTCGATCGGACTCGATTCAGCAACACTTGTTACAACATCAACGATAATTGGCTCGGTTAAATGAACGGTGCCGTCGAGATCAACTTGTTTCAACCGGTAGTACCAACGATTGATAGTTGCATTGCTATCGGTCCAAGAGTAATGCTGCGGCTCATTCGTTGTGCCGTGGCCCAGGATGAGTTGCGAGATTTCCGTAAACTCCGTTTCACTTTCCCGGCGACGTTGAACGTAAAAGCCGTAGTTGTTTATTTCACTGATCGTGGTCCAATCAAGGAGGACGCGTGCACCGCCAACATACCTGCCGGTAAATGATGCAAGTTGAATGGGTACGAAGAGTTCGGAAAGCGGGCGACGCCACACGCCCGTCCATGGTGCTCCTGCGAATACAAAGCCTCCGTGCACACAGAGCGATATGATTGCAATAGCATCCGTCGTAAGATTCCCGCTCACGTTCTCCCACGTTTCACCATAGTTGATAGACCTGTAAACGCCAGATCCTCCATAAGAATATGATCCAGTTCCCAGAAAGATCGTGCTATCAATGGAAGAAAGCGCGATTGCAGAAGATGGGTTTGGAAGCCCCGTTCTCATGGTAATCCACGTGCGGCCAGTATCGCTGCTCCGAGCAACAAAGGGAGTTGGGCTGTTCGGACTTGAATTGTCACCACCTGCAAGAAAAATATATTTACCAACTTTGTGAAAATCATTTACATACACTGAATCGGGCAATCCTGTTCTTACTATTTGCCACGTGGCACCCAAGTTGGAACTACGATAAAGCCCTGCTGAGAGATAATCGGTCATCCCTGCTAAAACAACTGAGTCGATCGAACACATTCGGTTTAGTCTGGCATCCGGTGAGGAGCCTATCGAGTCCCACACGATTCCCTGATTTGTTGTCCTGGATAATTTGTTTCGCCCGACCACAAGAATGGTCACGCTATCGAGCGCCGTGAAGGCACCAGATACGGAAGTGTCGGCTACACACCTCCACGGTAGGGTGTCTCGGTTTGACACGTACAAACAGGGATACGCAACGGCAAAAACGGTCGAGCCAGTCGACGCTAGTGTTCTAACCGCGGGCCACAAGCTATCATACTGAAACTGAATCCATCGAATTCCCGAATAAGCTGCCGTCCAGGATGCCCCGTTGTCTGTTGAACGGTGCAAAAGAGGGGTAATCATATCTCCGTAACCGCCCGCATAGAGCGCAGAGCCATTGCTTGCTAATCCTTGAACGATAGGACCAATGGGCAAGCCGCTGTTCACCTGTACCCACTGAGCTCGCACACTGCAATATAGTATACAGAGGAGGAGCAACAAAACATACGCGCGTGTTTTCATGTCTATTCCTTTCCACGAAAAAGGGAGCCAATTCAATTGACTCCCTTTTGCTGAGTGAAGTTCACTTTGCCACGATCATTTTTCCGATGTCCACCAAGGAGCCAGCGGAGAACTTATAGTAATAGACACCGCTGGCAAGAGTTGCCGCATTAAAGTTTACAGCATGATGTCCTTCGTCAAATTGCTGATTGACAATTGTGTGAACTTCCCTTCCAAGCACATCGAATACCTTAATTGTTACATTTCCCGGCTCTCGCAATTCAAATAAGATTTTCGTGCTCGGGTTGAACGGATTGGGATAATTGCCAAGAAGTCTTGTCTGCTGAGGCAAAGCGCTGCTGACGCCAATCTTTTGTGTTTTGGTCGTGGCGCCCAATTGGTTTGAAGGAATAGAGAGAACAGCATTGGTACCGTAGGTCGTCTTTGCGCGGATGCGATAGTAGGTCGTCGGTGGCATTCCTTGATCCACAATGGTCTCTTCTTCGTCCATGTATGTAGTAGTAGATCCATCAACCGTAGCGATGTCCTGAAAAGTGCTGTCGTTTTCGCGTTGCCGTTGCACAACAAACTGGATCGTAAAAGGAGGGTCGCCGGGGTCGGGCGATGTAGGGTAGATCGGATTCGCGCTCCACTCTAATGTTGGGTGTTCACCAATGTTTCCAGTAACCGCATCAAGAATGGGTGTGCCCGCAACATTCTTCAGCGCCTTAAAGGCATCCACCCTGCCGACTCCGACTCCTGAGGAATTGATTGGGTTCGCTGAATTCACGTTTAAGAGAATCGAACGCAACGTATAGAGTTGTATATACGGATTGAATGTTCGCATCAAGGCAACGACTCCCGCAACGACGGGAGCGGTCCATGATGTTTGTACGTAACGGGCAGGGGCAGAAATCTTGATTACCTGATCTGTTATTGTTATCGGAACGTTATTCGAATCGACAGCAGCTACTGATATCCCATGCGGCGGATAATCATAAGGACCGTAAGGGCGGACGTTTCCACCTGCGTTTACCACAATCATTCCGGCACTAAAGGCGTAGCTTACGAATTGGTTCAAATAGCTTCCACCGCTCCAACCGTATGCAAGAACTTTGGCACCATTGTCTGCTGCATAGATAATACCAGATGCACCTGCATCAGGAACGCCCATAATTTTGCAGGATGGTGCAACACCTACGCCGCAATGGACTGCCGTGCAATTATCGATCGCTGAGGCCGAGTGAGAAGCCATAGGAGTTCCGTGCCACCAGAGAGGATCCCAGAATGGATTTGGATCCTTGTACTCTATATCATTATTGTTCAGACGGAAATTCCAACCGTGGATGTCGTCAATGTAGCCGTTATGGTCATCATCAATGTTGTTGTTTGGAATCTCCCCCGAATTTGTCCAGAGGTTTGCAGCAACATCTGCGGAGTAATGGTAGTTATTCGGGTCTGTTAGTGCCTTGATTCCGCCCCCACAAATAGCGATCACAATGTTCTGATTTCCGAGCGTCCACTCCCACGCCTCAGGCGCGTTGATATCAGCTTTGTTTGTCCCTTGGTTAAGATACCAGGAGTTGACCGACTGCATATAAGGGTCGTTGGGGATAAAGGGCCCGAGCGGCTGCGCTACCTCAGCAGGTTGCGGGCTTGCCCACTCAACAAGGGGATCATTCTCGAATGCCATTTTGAGATCCTGCAAATTTGCGCTCGTAGGAAATTGCATCTCGAAGAACTTTCGAAAAGCACTATTTGGCTTAGGACTCATGGGTCGTAATGCAATCAAACCGCGTTGCTGACACAGTGTATTCAAAGATACTGCATTTGGCAACGTCGCAGTACCATTGCTGTTTCGGATCATCCCTTGCAAAGATTGCTCTCTGAGAATTACAGTGAGCTTGCCTTGCACATAGTTTTGTTGTGCGACTGCTTGCACCGCACAAACCAACGCGAATAGTACAACAAGAATTTTTTTCATACCAACACCTCTTATCTTTGTTGATGAGTAGAACTGTGAATTACGCGAAGAGCAATTGGCGTTTGCACTTTGCGGCCTCTCTTACATCTTATCGTTGGTCTTTGATTTCCTCACCTCCTTTCAGTATTATTTATTGGAGGCAACAGAACTCCTTTACAGGAGAAGTCTCTTATCTTCTGTTGTCACCGTTATACCCGCGTCGGGCATTGGCGTGCTCGGCGCGGTTTTGTTTTTTTGGCAATTATTCGTTCGCTTCTAACATCTTTACACAACGAAGATGAACGAAAATGAACGAAGATGAACGAAGATGAAAAAACTACACTACGCTTTGAGGTTGTCCAGTGGTGTGCGCCCGCATCGATGGACAGCGTTGTCTTATTTTATGGTTCAATGTAGTACATTGGAAATACGTTTGTCAAGCAAACTGTCACATTAATTTTCTGACTTATTGAATCTTATTCGCTGCAGCCACCGCGGCGGATTCTTTCCCAGTGAATCAATCCCAACCGCAATCACGAGCACCGCTCCGCGAACAACCAGCTGCAGCCAGTTGTCGAGGTTGGAGTAATCCATCCCCTGGATCACCGTTGCCATTACAAGTCCGCCGAGGAATGTGCCGAAGATTGTTCCCTTGCCGCCGGCAAGACTCGTCCCGCCGATGACAACGGCGGCGATGGCGTAGAGTTCATAAAACTCGCCCGCATTCTTCGTCGAGCCCTGGTTCTGCGCCATCCATACAATGCCGGCAACGCTCGCGAGAAATCCCATCAACACAAAAATCCCCACGGTGTAGCGCTCAACGCGAATACCGGAGAGCCGCGCCGCTTCAACATTCCCGCCGATAGCGTAGAGCCTTCTGCCAAAGGTTGTATTGTGTGCGACGATGTGCATGATGAGAAGCACCGCGAACATCATCAGCGTCTGCTCAGGGATTCCGCGGTACTCGTTCACCTTCCATACAAAACCAAGGATCAGGATCGATACAACAGCGCCTTTTGTTCCGGTCAGCCACAACGGTTCGGTCGAGAGCCCGGCTTTAATTCTCGCAGCCCGCCGCCGCATCTGCAGCGCGATGAATACAACACAGACAATTGCACCGAGCGCCCATCCAAGATTCGGTGAAAGATACTCGAACCCCAGAGACAGAATCCAGCTTGAATCCGGCACCCGCGGATCGAACGCACTGATTTTTTGTGTAAAGCCGCGGAAAATAAATAATCCCCCCAGCGTTACAATAAATGCCGGAATGCGGATGTATGCAGTGAGAAGTCCCTGCACGAAACCCAGCAGCGTTCCCGCCGCAACTGCAATCGCCACACCTTCAACGGTTGATAAACCGAACCCATATTCAGCGTTGATCGCGAACGCACCGGTTGCTGCGGCAACGGCAAGCAATGAGCCGACCGAAAGGTCAATGTGTCCCGCCACGATCACAAGCGTCATGCCCGCGCCGAGGATCGTCCACGTGGACATGTCGCGAAGAAGCTTTGCTATACTCTCGCCGCTGAAATAAAACTCCCCGACCTGCACGCGGAACAATACCCAGAGTCCGACAAGAATAAAAACCATCGAGAGGACACGCGCATCGATATGATCTTTCCAGGCCGAACTCTTCATGCTGCAAGCTCCATAATGTGTTCCTGAGTTCCTACGCCACGCCGGACTTCGCCGGTAATTTTCCCCTGCCGCATCACCAGAATCCTGTCGCACACACCGAGCAGCTCGGGCAACTCGCTTGATGCCATGAGAATCGCGACACCCTGTTGTTTCAATCCGTCGATCAATGCGTAGATTTCCGCTTTGGCTCCAACATCAACACCGCGGGTCGGTTCATCCAGCAATAAAACATCCGGCGTTTGCACAAGCCATTTTCCCACGACCACCTTCTGCTGGTTCCCGCCCGAAAGTGTTGCGACCATCCTCTTCACAGAATCGGTTTTGATCCCAAAGCGACGGATGAGCCCGTAGCATTCCTTCTCTTCTTCCGTCTCAGAAAGAAAACCAAGCCGCGAATAGCGTTTCAGGAATACCATCGAGAGATTATTTTCGATTGACGAGTCAACGATGAGTCCCTGCAGCTTGCGGTCCTCCGGCACAAGCGCGACAGATTGTGCAATGGCGGAACACGGACTTTCAGATTTAAGCGGGACGCCGTTGATGAGTATGCGGCCGCTGCTCAGAATGCCGGGAGGGTTTCCAAAAATTGTGTTCAGCAACTCAGTCCGGCCCGCACCCATCAATCCGGCGAGGCCAACTAGTTCTCCCTCACGGACTTGTAAACTTATGTCTTTCAGTACTGCACGTTCAGTTCGATCCGGCTTGTGCATTGTAACGTTCTCTACATCAAGCACTACCTTCCCTGCATTCCGCGCAGTCCATGGATAGAATTCATCCAACGCCCGACCGACCATTGAACGGACGAGCTCTGCCCTGTTCCACTCACTCGTGCTCGCGCTTCGGACATGCTTTCCGTCCCGCATCACCGTGATGCGATCAGCGAGAGCAAACACTTCTTCCAATCTGTGGGAGATGTAGAGGATTGCAGTGCCGGCTTGTCTGAGTGATCGAAGGATACTGAAGAGTTTATCGGCTTCGCGCTCTGTTAAGGCAGATGTTGGTTCGTCGAGGATAAGCAAGCGGCTGTTCTTGCGCAACGCTTTGGCGATTTCAACCATCTGCTGTTCACCAACACCGAGCGTGCTTACACGCCTCTCCGCATGAATGTGGAGATCAAACCTGTCCAGCAGTTCCTGCGCCTTTTGTATCATCACCATCGTGTTGATGAACCCGGCAGCAGACGGCTCGCAGCCGAGGAAAATATTCTCGGCAACTGTAAGATCGGGAACGAGAGCCAGCTCCTGATGGATGATGCTGATGCCGATCCGTTCGGCATCGCGTGAGGAATGAAACTGAATCGGCTGGCCGTCAAACTGAAGAGTGCCGTTGAACTGGTTGTGCGGTATGACTCCCGAAAGGATTCGAAGCAGTGTTGATTTCCC
>JBBRUI010000014.1:0-28637 GCA_038247945.1 Bacteroidota bacterium
ATTGAAGCGCAGCACAAGAGATTCAATTCTAAAAGTCAAAAACCCTGAAAGGAATCTTCCCGAAGAGTGAGAAGTATTACCCGGTCCCCCGCGGACTTGGAAAATAATACACACTCTTGTTCCGTAATATGTGATGGCCGTTGCAGAAAGACTCCTCTTTTTTGGTATATTGAAAGGCATCCTCCTTGCCTAATTAAATGACCGTGAACAAATTCGCCTGAATTCATCGTGATTGAACTGGTTATTTCCATAGTACAACTTCCATTTCTTGTGGTTGGATTTTTCTTAGCCACATACCTCTTGTTTATCACCATAGCACCAATATTAATTTGGAAGAGTAAGAACGAGCCATCGAAAGAGAAAAAAAAGAAGTTTGCCATTATTATCCCCGCTCATAATGAGGAAAAGGTTATCCATGCGACCTTGCGGAGTGCAAAGCAAGTTTCGTATCCATCTGATCTGTTTGATGTGATTGTTGTTGCGGATAACTGTACAGATCGCACGGCAAAAATAGCACTCGCCAATGGCGCTATCGTGTTTGAACGGTTTGACTCAACGCGCCGCGGAAAAGGATACGTTCTTAACTGGATCATTCCACAGGTATTGGAACGTTTCCCGAAGTACGAGGCCTGCGTTTTTGTGGACGCTGATTCCATCGTCAAACCGAATTTTCTTGACGAGATGAACACCTCATTGCAAAAAGGGCATCGCATTATTCAAGGCTCCGACTTGGTGCTCGATAACAGCACGGCATGGCGGGTTCAACTGATGCTTATTGCGTTTGCTTTGCAGAACTATGTGCGCCCACTTGGCAAATCGCGGCTTGGGTTCTCGACACCATTGAAAGGCAACGGTATGTGTTTTGCTGCCGAGGTCCTGCGCACAATGAAATGGGATGAAGCCTCATTGGGAGAGGATCTGGATATGGGGATGGACTTGATAGCGCTTGGTGAAAAAATCCATTTCAATCCGGACGCTATTGTCTATGCATCGATGCCCACACAGGCCGATAGTGCGGCGACGCAACGGACGCGGTGGGAGGGTGGACGGTTTGTGAGCATGCGTACCAAGGTTCCGGCCATTCTTCGACAAGCATGGAAGAAAAAAAGCCTTTATATCTTCGAAGCAGCTTTGGATGCCGCGTTCCCGCCTCTGGCAATTTTATTGTTGGGCTCTGCCGTTTTTGTGTTTCTCGATATTGTGTTTCTTAAACTCGGCTTCCTTGGCACAAACATTTTTGTTCTCGCCTGGCTGTTTATTATTGCGATGATAAGCATCCATTGTATATTGGGGATGATTATCGCGAGGGTTCATCCAAGAAACCTTCTGGCATTCCTGTATGTACCACGTTTCCTCATTTGGAAATTGGGCGTGTACGGCACGATGCTCTTCGGGAAGGCCGGCAAGAACTGGGTTCGAACGGAGCGGTAGGGTCGTCCGCCGTTTTATAATTATGGCCAGGCTGTAAATTTTTTTTGGGGGAAAAAAATGGCGTTATCCATTATCAAAGAACCTTTCGACGTGAATATGTCGGAAGATCTCTCGAGACCTTCTACTATGTCGATGGCAAGTGGGCAAATTCTATCACGTTCGGGCAAACGTTCGGGCTTCTCGCGGTTGTACAAAACGCTTGTTGTAAGGGCAAAGATCCGGCTGTGGAATGTAATGGTTGCATCCCATGGTCCGGCCAAACGACTTTTTGATATTATCGGATCCCTTTCTTTTCTTATTCTCTTTTCGCCCATTTTTCTTCTGACATATCTCGCTATCAAATTACAAGATGGAGGTCCGGCCATATTTACCCAGACACGGGTCGGGAAATGGGGGAAGCGCTTTAATTTTTACAAATTCCGATCGATGGTTGTGAACGCGGAAGATCTCAAATCAACTCTGATGGCATACAATGAAATGAAGGGCGTGACGTTTAAGATCGAGAACGACCCGCGCGTTACGAAATTCGGCCGGATAATTCGCAAAATAAGCATCGATGAGCTCCCTCAATTATGGTGTGTCCTGAAAGGCGATATGTCGTTGGTGGGGCCCCGTCCTCCCTTACCGGCTGAAGTAGCCCAGTACGAAAACCGTCATTATTATCGCCTCGACACAGTTCCCGGTATTACATGTATTTGGCAGGTGAGTGGCCGAAACAGAATTCAATTTGAAGACCAGGTGAAACTGGATGTTCAATACATACATCAGCGTTCAATACGGCAAGACATTACACTCCTCGTCAAGACCATTCGCGCTGTGACGACGGGGAGAGGAGCGTCGTAGCATATGTTTGACCAGGCTGAAAGTGAGTTGACAATAGAACGGGGCATTGATATTGAGCGAAAGGAAACCGAGGTACGCAGAGAACAGGGCTTGCTACCGCGTGCCCGGTTCTTCGACGTTTTGTTAAGGAACTCTCCCTTGATAGGAACGCGAATGAACACGTCCATGCATCGCGGTTGGGTTTCTCCCGTTGAAGCGCGCGTACATCTCGGTATCCCCTATGGCGACCTTGTAGCAGAGGAACGCCGCTGCTTACAGGATAACTCCCTCACGAAGAGTGTCTCCGTTCTCATCAGAGCCTTCGTTGCATGGCTCCTTTCATCGCGCAAAGGCCTCCGCCCCGAACGTCGACCGCGTATAGTGTCTGCAGAAGTCGATAACATTACAATTGAGGATGTTCTCGCTTATCTTGTTGCGCCACCTGAGGGAGATCATGCCAGAATTGTGTACATCGTTCATCCCCATGCTCTCAACCTGGCCGCCAGCGATAAACATTTTCAAGAACAACTGCAGCAGGGCAACCTCGTTCTTCCCGATGGAATTGGAATCCGAATTGCCGCTTCGATTCTTGGCGTAAGCCTTCGGCACAATCTAAACGGAACAGACTTGTTGCCCCAGATATGCAAAGCCGCGGCCGATTCACAACTCCCGCTTGTTTTGATCGGGGCCAAACCGGAAATCGTCAGCGCCTGTGCCGGGAATCTGCAACGTACAACGCCGGGGTTATCCATTCCACTTTTCCACGACGGCTATGTCGATGACGTGCAGTCGAAGAAACTCGCTACACAAGTTCAGGCAATCGGTCGATGTATCGTACTGGTGGGGATGGGTAGCCCGTTACAAGAGCAATGGGCATACACATATCTATCAGGCGTTCGGACAGCAACAGTTATTACCGTGGGAGGGCTATTTGACTTTTTTTCCGGAAAAATTCCACGCGCCCCGATGGCCTGGCGCGAACTCGGCATCGAATGGTTGTGGCGCTTGCGTCAGGAACCGCGCCGGCTTGCTAAGAGATACCTGCTTGGAAATCCGCGGTTTCTATTTCTTGCAATGAAACAACGGTTTCTGAGTTCCTGATCGATCCGCCGGAAAATCCAAACCTCTAAGCATCATCAATTATGGTTTCAGTACGTGAAGTGGGGGAGACAGGGATCATCGTGATCGAACCCGGAGATCAGCTTTCGTTTCAGGCAGCGGAAGATGTGTTGAAGGCCGTGCAAACCATCTCGCCCGCGGTCGCCCGATCGGTTATCATCAACATGGAAAAAACACGGACCATTGACAGGCCGGGCGTGAGTGGATTGATGAAAGTAATGAAGCATACCACGCAAGGCGGAGGGCACTTTGCTCTTGCAGCTCTTCAGCCCCCGGTGTACCGAATGCTGACTTCAATGAGCCTTAATCGCGTTATCGATATTTTTGAGACGGAAAGTCTCGCACAAAAAAACATGATCTCCCGGCCCAAATAATGGAAAACAGGGTCAAAGGCATAATCCTTCCCTCCGCTATCTCGGAATCATTCAAACCGCTCACATACCAAATGCCCGTGGGTATGTTACCCGTGGTGAACAAACCCATTATGGAACATCAGGTGGAGTTGTTTACGCGTCACGGGATAAAAAACATCTGCATCAGTTGCAATCATCTGTTCAACAAAGTCGAATCGTATTTCGCTAACGGCTCGCGCTGGGGCGCAACGATAGGGTACAACTTCGAACGCCCGCCTTTTGGCTTTGTCGCCGCTTTGCGGCAGATGAAATCACATTTCGATACGGAAACTCTTTTGATCACGCAGTCCGATGTCATTTCAGACATCAATCTTCGTGAAGCGCTTGAATTCCATTGGGCAAAAAGAGCGGACGCGACATTTATTGTTACGACAAGCAATGCATCATCCGGATTGAGTGTTGCACTGGATGAGAACGAGCGTGTCCATGCCGTGGGTACACACGGTCACTCCACGGCCGCCCGCCACCCCGTGGATGTGGGCATCTGCATTATCGAGCCGGAGGTATTGGATCTGGTCTCGGACTCTCACGGTTATAATCTGCTTCAGGCGTGTTGGCTCGCAAGCCAGAATGTGAAGTTGAACCTATACGGATACAAGGTTACCCAGCCGCTGACACGCGTAACGAACTGGGCTTCTTATTTTCAAGTTCAAAAAGAAATTCTTGAGGGTAAGTATCCGGGGGTGCTCATTCCCGGAATCCAATTGCAACCCGGTGTGTGGGTTGGAAAGAATGTTGCGGCATCAAGCGCCGTTTCCTTTGAAGCGCCGTTGGTTATTGGGGACAACTGTCGTATCGGGAAAGGCGTGAAGTTAGGAAAGGGAACCATTATCGGTCACGATGTTATGGTTGATGTCGGCGCGGTTTTGAATCATGCCATCGTTCTTTCCAAAACATTCGTGGGCCCGCAAACAGTGATTGAAGACTCCATCATTCAGGGCAACCTGATGATCGATATTCAAAAAGAAACTTTTATGCCCATTGAGGACAAGCTGGCGGCATTGGAAATCGAGCTACCCGAGGTAGGCTACAATGTGTACATGTTCATAAACCGTGTAATCGCAGCCTGGCTGTATATTCTACTCTCTCCTTTTTTACTGGTGCTGTTCTTTCTTCTCATCGTGGGATTGAAGTTTCCGCTTCTCACCCGGGTGAAACGGATTACGCCGGAATTGCGTGAACTTGCCGGTGGGAAACTTCGGCTCAAAGTCGTGGAACTTATCTACTTCGGTCCCGCCGACCTTACGCAACGAGCAGTCGGCCATAACCCGGATCCGCTTACCGTATTGCCGCATCTTCTTGCCCGCATCGGTAACCTTACGAATGTTGTCAAAGGAGAAATTATGCTCGTGGGCAACAGACCGATGGACCCCGAGCTCGCATTCAGCATTACGGAAGAATGGCACCGGACGCGTTTCAAATGTCAGGGAGGCGCGATTAGTATTCTGGATACAAATGAAGTGGACGAGACTACTACCGAAGAGGAGCAGGTGATCGCTGAAGGCTACTATGCCGTCCATCGAAATCTCTGGATGGATGCAAGCGTGCTGGTGAGAGGAATGTGGAGATTGTTTTGGAGGATGGTGGGAGCAAAGAAAGTTATTCGTGAGTATCGAGCAATCCCGCAAGAAGAACCCGCATAATAAACCCTGCCTATTTTTTGGCCTGCGCATATGCCTGCGCGGCGCAGAGCACATACACTAACTGAGCACTCTGGTTCACCGCAATTTCGTTTGTCGACCAACTGTCGTTATCCGTATATCGCTGGTCGATGGGCGTTGTGGCATCCCTCGGGAAACGTGAATCACCCCAATATCCAAGTGTCTTGGGTGGATAGCTGCGGTCATTGGGGTCTGGATTCTCATTAGGCCCGCCAGGCAACATACCCGGGAAATTATGGGGAGTCGCATCGAGCGCCTTTAGCCAGTTATGAAATGAATGCCGCATGCCATTCGTACCAAACCCGCTGAGATACACAAAGCCAAGTGAATTCTGTCCGAACGTGTAATGCAATTGCTGTTCCGCCGTGTAGAGAGATTGCAGATTTTTGTTTACACGCCAATCATACAAGCAGTAATTTCCAACTCGCGCAAACGATGTTCCCAACGAACCCCAGTAATAGTATCCCACAAACCCAAATGGATGTTTTTCGCGATCTGCATTTGCTTCCTGTGCACGAGCGGTGAGCAGCGTGCGGAGTTCATTCTGTTTCGCCGCGTTTCCTCTGGGTGATTTCAGATAGAGCAGATAGCCCAGATTTGTTTGGTTGTTGTAATCGGAAATCCACTGGCTGGCGGGATCCTTTGCTACAACATACTGATTGTATTTTTCCTCGCCAGTCGCCAGAAAAAGGGCACAGGCTGAAAAAAACCGCGCGTGAATATCTGAATCGTCTTGATACGTGTCGCAGTTCTCTGTAATAAGTATCTGCTGCGGATGTGCTTGCAGGTATTCCCATCCTTTCACCGCCGCCCGCCGCACCCTCTGCGCATAGGATGGATCCAGTTCACTGAAAATTGTTGATGCATAAGCAAGAACTGCTGAAGCCGAGGCTGTTGCTGCCGTTGTTTTGTTCGTCAGCTCGTACCCCGTGATGGTGAGAGGGGTTGTTCTTCCATATCGATAGTAAGAATTTTTGAGCACGCACATATTGTGGAAGAATCCGCCGTCGGTTGTATCCTGCATATCCAGAATCCAATCAAGTCCCCAACGCAATTCATCGAGAATGTCCGGCACCCCATTTCCCGATTCTGGAATATTCAGATTGTCCGATGAGAAGCGAAAATCGTCCCACGCCGCAGCAAGCCAATAGCAAGCGTAGGTATGGTTTGGCATATAGATGGATAGATCGCCGGCGTCATACCATCCCTTACGAACCAATTTCGTACCCCCTATCGAACGTGGCATAAGTACAAGTTCCTTTTCCACTTTCTCGTGAACCCACGGGCCTTCTGCATATGGCATTGTGATCGCCGTGTTACAGCGTTGATAGTAAAAGAATCGGATGGCTGCGCGTAATGGCGCATCGTAAATATTTGGACCAATATCAAACAGGTTGGATTTTTTTCCGTTACTCAACTGTATATAGTACTTTCCCGGTGTTTGGAATTTGGTAAAGTCCCCGACGTGCGCAGTGTTGTTGCCCACCACGTTGCTCATCACTATGCGGGCGTCGGTACCCGTGTACATTGATTTATTATCGGAAGCACGAACAACAGTGTATGCTTTATATTGTTCTGCGGAGAATGTTTTGATCCCCTCCGTGTCGTATCCGATTTGGTCAGCAAAGATTCCCTTGATTGAACCCGCAACGCCCTTGCCCGCATAGAGTCGGACCTGGGAGAGTTTCATGTCATCAAACCAAAGAGTAGCTTGCGAATTGTCGGATGTCCAGATGAGAATTTTTATGTCGTTCAGCGGTTTGCGTGCAGCGGAAGCGGGAAGTATGATGTCATAGTATTTCCACGCCTGCGCTGTTCCGACCTGGCGGGTTGCGATTACTTCATATTGCCCATCCATCAATCCAAGCAAGACGGAGAAAGAAATTTTCTCATTGCTGGGTTGAACCCAAAAACTGAGGTGCGAGTTATCCCGAACCCAAAATACGGTCGTATCTTGAGACCATCCTCCCCAAAGAATATGCATGCCGCTAACGCTCGCAACGTCCCATCGCCACGAAGCCGACCCGCTTTTCTTCGTTGAAGTGTCGAGCACTGATTGTCCTCCCCACATCTGAGTGCTGAAACCCTTGGCAAGTTCATCCTGAAAAATTATAAGGTTGGTAGGGAAGAGGCCGCCCGCCGGTTCTGTGTATTGAGCGAACGCCAATGAACAGGAAGTGAAAAAGGCCAGCAGACCTGCAACCAGTTTTTCGCCAGGCGAAAGAAAGAAAATCTTGGATTTGAAATTCATTTGGCAATTATTGTTGTAGAAGAAAATCTGAATCAGTATAAACCATTCATCAAAAAAATGCAATCCGACTCCGTTCGCCGTCTGTCATTGTGTGCACGGACAAATCCGGCCCGAGGAGCCTCGGATATTGATCAACTTATCTTGCAGTCTCTGATCCGAATATGTATATTGCCACGCCCCCATCTACTTTTATCTCTACAAAAGAGGTTCTTATGACGAAAGTCATGATCATAGACGACGATGACGCGATTTGTGCGATCCTCAAAGATGTTTTGGAGATTGAGGGTTATGATGTGCGCTATTCGCTCACCGGGGAAGAAGGTGTGAAGAAATACATGGAGGAATTGCCTTCTGTGTTATTGCTGGATCTTCGATTGCCGGGCATGGATGGGTTGCAGGTCTTGAAGGAGGTAATTTCATTCGATCCGGATGCAGTTATTATCATGATCACCGGTTATGGTTCCGTCGATTCAGCGGTGGGCGCTATCAGGATGGGAGCGACGGACTATCTACAGAAACCTTTGAGCAACGACGAGATTACATACAAGATCGAAACTGCGTTGCGCAATAAGACGTTGATGAAGGAACTGAATTATCTAAAAGAGTACATCAACAAGCGCTTCACGATGAACAGTATTATTCGTGAAAGTGAAACAATGACTGCGGCGGTTGATATGCTACAAAAGATTTCGTCGTACGATAAGCCCTTGTTGATTGTCGGCGAACCGGGCACGGGAAAGGATTTGGCGGCATGGGCAGTGCATCATTCCGGACGCCGCAAAGAACGGCCTATGGTCGTGTTCGATTGCGCAACCTATCCGCCAAACATTATGGAGACTGAATTATTCGGGGATGGGAAGTTGAACCCGCCGCGAAAGCCTGGCAAGATTGAAGAAGCAAACATGGGAACGCTCTATTTAGATAGAATTGACTGGCTCGCCTTGCCGGCGCAAGAGATAATTCTGAATATTCTTCAAACAAAGACATTCAAACCACGACACGGGGGGCCACCAGTGTCGTGCGACATTCATCTGATTGCTTCGTCAACTTCGGATTTGCAGGCACTGAGCAGGCAGGGAAAATTTAATCCTCAGCTGGCCGATCTGATTCGGCAATATGAAGTGGCGCTGCCGCCGTTACGTGAACGCGAGAATGATATACCTCTTCTCGCAGTCCATTTTGTTGAGGAGGGGAACAAGGAATTCAATCTTTCCATCGCGGGATTTGAAGCCGGCGCCATGCGCAAACTGCTGAACCACACATGGCCGGGAAATGTTCGTGAACTGCGGAATGTTGTTCGTGCAGCAATAACTCAGGCAGATCATACAATTCAGGAAAACGACATCATGATTCACGGGCAAATAATGGTGAACTGAAACGTCACTCTGTTTCTTTCACCACAGGCAACTTGTCCTCATTCCACTTCACCATTCCTCCGGCAACATTCTTCGCTTTAAATCCTTTCTTCGTGAGCAAATCAGTTGCAGTGCCGCTCCGCCTGCCCGTTCGACAAACCGTCAGGATTGTTTTTCCTTTGTACGCATCCAGCTCGCCAATCCGTCGCTCCAACTCCTGAACAGGAATCAAAAGCGCATGATCGATATGTCCGAGCTCGCCAGTGTACTCTGCCGGTGTGCGGACGTCGAGAATAAGGACGGTAGAATCCTCTGCGATTATCTTCCGGGCTTCATCAGCGGACACGGTGTTCTTTTCCTTCGATGACTGAATAAACAGAACGATGCCAATCGCCGTAGCCAGAAAAAGTACTGCGACTAACACTCTGTTGGGTTTCATCATCATCATTTTCTACACCTTGGCTTTTGAGTGAACCACCGGAAAACCTTTCTTAATCCATTCCAATGTTCCGCCCGTGAGATTCATAACGTTTGTGTAGCCGGCTTGCTGCAGAATATGTGCCGCTTCAGTCGAACGTCCTCCGCTGGCGCAGATTGTTATCACCGTCGAGGATTTATCCTGCGGCATTTCTCCGATTTGGGTTTTCAGTAACCTTACTGAGATGTTTTCCACTCCCCCGATAGCTCCCGTCGTCATCAACTCAACCGGCTCCCGTACGTCCACCAGCGTAAGTCCTGGCATTACCTTCAACAGCTCATTCAATTCTTCCGGGCTGATATTCCGGAATGCATCGCCGGGTTGTGCAACACGCTGCACGCCGCATTGCAGTGTCATCTTGCCGCCACCGGATTGTTCAGCGAGGGGAGGGAAGAACTCCTGAACAAACCGCAAGTATTCAGCTTTTGTCCTTCGCTGCAGGAATGGATTGACTTTCTTTTCATCCCCCAAAAAAGAAAATGTGTTATTCTCGTAATCATGTCCGGGATACATCCTGGTCGAATCGGGAAGAGGAAGAATCTTGTTCATCAGACTCTCATATTGTTCCGCTGCATTACCGCCGGGCAAATCGCTGCGGCCGCCCTGACCGATGAGCAGGAGATCGCCTGTGAAAAGGCAATCGTCGACCTGCAGCGTGATATGATTATCCGTATGGCCGGGAGTAAACAGTACACGAACATTCATCAAACCGACAGATATTTCATCTCCGTCATTCACATACATGTCAATCGGGATTTTTGCATTTGCCCGCAGAGTGTCGCCGATGCCGAATTTGTCTCCCTGATCGATAACCTTCCATTTGTTTTTTGTGTTTTCATGCATCACTATTTTTGCGCCGAACTCCTTTTGCAATTCGGCGGCGCCGGAGATGTGGTCGGCATGTGTATGTGTATCGAATATGTGTGTGAGTTGAACATTTGCTTGACGGATTATTCCGGCAATGCGTTCAACGTCTTCAAGGTTGGGATCGATGAGAACCGCGGAAGCCGTTAGCTCATCAATCAGCAAATACGATAATGTTCCTGTCCCATCTGCGGAGCGGATTGGTTCGACGTTCATGAACTCACTCGAGACTGTGAATGGTGGTTGCTGAAGTATAAAAAAAGAACCGATGATGTTCAACGCAATCCTGACCATGTCTAACAAACCGACAATTTGCTTTCCCCTACGGATTCATGTACTTTTGTTCCGCATAATATCAATGGAATCCTCATGGCTCACTGGCTCCTTAAAACAGAACCTTCCACATATTCTTATCAGGATTTAGAACGGGAAAAAAAAGCAACGTGGGACGGCGTCAGTAACAGCCTCGCGCTGAAGCATATCCGGCAAATGCAGAAGGGCGATCTGGCTTTCATCTATCATTCAGGTGAAGAGAAAGCAATCGTCGGGATTGCTGAGATTACTTCGATGCCTTACGCAGATCCAAAACAGATGGAAGAGAAACTTGTAGTTGTTGACTTGAAGCCGAAAGAAAAACTGAAACACCCGGTTTCTCTCGCTGCGGTAAAGTCGCAAAAAGAGTTTGCACAATTCGAGCTTGTCCGCATGTCCCGTCTTTCCGTTATGCCGGTTTCCGCAGCCCACTGGAAGATGTTGCTCGCCATGTCGAAGTAACCCCCACGCCGATGGAATTTTTTATCGTCGTATTAAAGCTCGCCGTAGTATTCTTCCTCGTGTTTCTGAACGGCTTTTTTGTCGCAGCGGAATTTGCCATCGTCAAAGTCCGCACGACGCAGATTGAACCGTTAATGAAGAGCGGCTTGAAGCGGGCGAAACTTGCGTATCAGGTCATAACGCATCTTGATGCGTACCTCTCAGCGACACAGCTTGGCATTACACTCACCAGCCTTGGGTTGGGATGGTTGGGTGAACCGTTCGTCGCTCATCTGCTTGAGCCGGTGTTTTATTTTTTGGGTGTAACGAATCAGACCGTTGTTGTGACTATTTCTTTTGTAATTGCATTCCTCCTCATTACAGTCTTCCATATTGTTCTTGGAGAACTTGCGCCGAAGTCGCTCGCCATCCAGCGGGCACAGAGAGTAACTCTGGCGGTGGCAGCCCCTCTGCATTTCTTTTTTATTGTGTTCAGGCCGTTTATATGGGTGTTGAATAATTCGGCGAATTATTTCCTCCGACTGGTCGGGATTCAGCCGGTGAGCGAGGGTGATCTGGCACATTCGGAGGAAGAGTTGCGCCTGTTGCTGAGCCAGGGAAAGAACATCTCTACCACGAGCAGAAGCATATTGTTGCGGGCGATGGAGTTGAGGGACCGAACAGTCCGTGAAGTTATGGTGCCGCGCACGCAAATTGTTTTTCTCACAACGGAAAAAACGGTTGAGGAGAACATAACTATCGCGTTGGAAAACCAATTCACGCGATATCCTCTCTGCGAAAAAGACCTGGATAATATTCTGGGGATGATTCACCTGAAGGATTTATTTAAGCTGAAAGACCCCAAGGGGCCGGGTGATCAGTTAATGGCAATCAAGCGCGACCTGCTGTTTGTTCCGGAAACAACTCCACTGGAGAAAATTCTCAACACGTTTCTGAAGAGAAGGATCTTGATGGCGATTGCTGTGGATGAATATGGCGGCACTGCCGGACTCATAACTCTCGAAAATGTTCTGGAGGAACTTGTCGGTGAAATCCGGGATGAATTCGATGTCGAGCCTCTGCTGGTTCAAAAGCTGAGCGAGAGTGAGTTTTTGGTAGATGGAACCATGCCGCTTCATGACTTTGCGAGAATGTTCGATGTCGTGCCCGATACAAAAGATGTGGTGACATTAAGTGGCTATGCGGTGCATTTGCTGGGACGGGTTCCTGAAAAAGGAGCGTCGCTGCAAATCTCGCAATGGCGCGGCACAATCGAAGCAGTCGACGGCAAGAAAGTGAAGCTGTTGAGGATTCGTAAACCCATTCAACCCTGAGTCTTGTTCACCGAAGGGTCTCAGCGCGAATGAACTTGTCGGTGATGAGAGATTGTTCAGAAATCAGAGATCAGCTTACCCGCCGAAGTGGTTTTTACGTAGGCGGGAAGTCAGAAATCAGAACAGTGAAATCCCAAACCTTGAACCCGAAATCGAGTTGATGAAATGAAGAGAACCGTTATAGTACTACTTAGCTTGTTCTTCGTGGCGCCTGTCTTTGCTCAGTACTACGAGCGTTCGTACGATCCTCCCAGCAATCGATTTATCCATGCCGGGTTCTTGCAAAAGGATTTCGAGCCGCGGAGTTCCAACGCATCGCCCGATTCTCTCACGATTCGGTACAGCCGCATTATGCCGGTGATTGGATTCCGCCAGGGGCTCGTCGATCTCCTCTTTGGATATACCAGATTTATGTTGCGCGGAAATGAAAAGTCAACTCTCTTCGCCAGCGTCATCGTTGGAAATGATCTTCCACTTTCATTTTCTCCAACCCATGCGCTGCTGGTTCCGATTATGATTTCGAGTGACTACACGCGGGCAGATAACACCGGCGGCGACAAGGAAAATTTCAACATCGGCAGTGTCGGAATCGGCGCGGGACTAAAGTACCGTTTTATTCAACCGCAATTTGAATTCCGGATTCACGCCGCGGAGGCAATTCACTGGAGCTTCGAAGGCTTTAGCACGGGCAGCGGTTTCTCTGCGGCTACTACAGGCGAAGCATTGTTTGTTTTCCGCGATGCCCTCGTTCTCGACGGCATTACTCTCGGCTATCGCTTCCGCTATCAAACGTGGAACATGAACAACGCACGATTCGATTACAAATCTCTTTCGCATGGAGCGTTTGTGGGGGTGATGTTTTAAGCCATGGTCGTCGTGGACCATTCCACGACGAAACCATAGCAATCTCAGGCAGCAGGCAATGACTATCAGAATGAGCAACTAACGATGGGTCGCCGAGGACGAATAAACTTATCGGACGAACTATTCTTTTTCGTCACGACAACTGTCGTCAAATTTGCGCGCATTTTCACGGAAGAACAATACTGTGACATTCTCATCAACAACATCAAACACTATCAGCAGCGGTATCAGTTTGTTGTTCTGGGTTACGTCATCAGGCCGTCGCATTTTCATTGGATCGTGAAAGTCCAGCCGAAGCTCGGCGCGATTTCAGACATCATGCGTGACATTAAGAAATACAGCGCGTGGGATTTGATGGAGGCTTTATCGAAAGATGAGAGAGACGAATTAGGGAAGCTCTTTGCCGCTGAAGCAAACGATTACCCCGACCAAAAGCGAAAACTGTGGATGCCCCGCTTTGATGACGAAGTGATCCGTAACCAACAGATGTTCCTCACGAAGTTAAATTACATTCACAACAATCCAGTGAAGGCGGGGTTAGTCGAGCAAGCTGAGCAGTACAAATACTCCAGCGCGCGCAACTATTTACTTGGTGATCACTCGGTCTTGTTTGTTGACATAGAGATGGTCGGATGACTCCAGCGTGGTGTCACGGTATGGACCGTGACACCCCACAAATACACAGTTGAAAAGTCCGATGCTTGACATTCCATTTCGGGTTGAGTAGCTTACGACCATGCTTTGCATAAGAAAGGATTCAATTGGACATTGGAGAAACGAAACAGTATTTGCATCAGTTGATTGACGAGATTTCTGATGATGCTCTTTTGAAATCCGTGGAGATGTTGGTGATATCCGAAGTACGACGCGATGTCGAACCAATGTCTTCTGTGGAACTGCACAATCGAATCGTCCAATCCGAAGAAGACATCAAATCGGGCCGCGTGATCTCGCAGGAGGATCTCGAAAGGGAATCGGAGAATTGGTAGCATGAGAGTCATCTGGACAGACTCTGCCAAACTTCGATTACGAGGGATTTACCTTTTCTACAAACCATTATCTCAGCGGGCTGCGAGGTTACTCATAGCCCGCCTCTTATCCCGGACCCGCCAGTTGCGTTCGTTTCCCACAAGTGGCAATTGAAGACTTGTTGAAATCGTTGGGCAATAAACATCGTTATCTCGTAGAAGGAAACTACAAGATCATCTACAGGATAGACGCCGAAATCATATATGTGGAGGATATTTTCGATTGCCGACAGAATCCCAGCAAGATGATTCCAGAATAGTCACGTGACAATCACCATGACCATGAAAGCACTTCTCTTAGAAAATAAAGGGGCTACCTTTGTCGTGAGAGAGGTTCCAACGCCCGCTGTAACACCGGGCGACGTCCTTATCAAACTGAAAGCCTCAGCGCTCAATCATCGTGACTACTATATCCAGCAAGGAACGTATCCGCGAGTAACATATCCGGTCATTATCGGTTCGGACGGTGCGGGAGTTGTCGAAGATGTTGGCGAAAATGTTCCTCGCTCACTCATCAACACCGAAGTTGTTATCAATGCTTCACAGAGTTGGGGAGATGATCCCAACGTTCAAAGCAAAGGGTTTAAAGTCCTTGGCTTTCCCGATAGCGGTACATTTGCCGAGTACATCGCTGTACCCGCCAGATATGTTCAGCCCAAACCCAAGCACCTTTCCTTCGAGGAAGCGGCTGCGATATCACTTGCCGGCCTGACGGCCTTCCGAAGTTTGTTTACTCGCGGAGGATTGGAGTCAAATCAAAACGTCCTTGTTACCGGCATAGGCGGCGGTGTTGCGATCGCTACTATGCAACTGGCGCTTGCCGCCAAAGCTAACGTATATGTTACTTCGGGTACAGATGGAAAAATCAAACGTGCAATAGCCCTCGGCGCGAAAGCCGGAGCAAATTACAAAATGCCAACTTGGGCGGAAGATATGCAGAAGTCATCCGGTGGCTTCCATCTGGTTGTGGATGGAGCAGCGGGTCCCGGATTCGGGAAGCTATTGGATATTGCGTTGCCCGGAGGGAAAATAGTAATATACGGTTCCACGCAGGGGAGAATTCAAAACGCGGAGCCTGCAAGAATTTTTTGGAAGCAACTGTCTGTCTTGGGAGCGACGATGGGAACGGAAACAGAATTCGGGGCGATGCTGCGTTTTGTCGAACAGCATGATATCCGTCCGGTGATCGATGGAGTGTTTCCGATTAGCCAGGCGGCTGCAGGTCTTCAGCGGATGCAGATGGGTGAACAATTCGGGAAGGTGGTGTTCAAGAACGACTTTTGATTCTTCTTGCCCAATTTCATATGTGGAGCGTGTTGCTACAGTCAAGATTTGCCTTGCATTTTGGTGACATGCATAATATATTCGTACAGCGAGTTGCCCATCTTGAACTCCGATAACCCTTTGCACGCCGTTCAAATTGCAAAGTACCGGTTCTTCCCACAACAATAATTAACAAAACCAAAACAAGTTATGATATCTCTTTGAATGGATTGGCTTTGCATTCAAAGGTCATACGATCAATATCACGAGCGCCCACCATCTCGCTAATTCTTCATATCCAATGCCTCATTAAGGGAACGATATAATGTTCATCAGTTGTTCCTTTGGTAGGCCGGCGGAAGAAGGTGGCTTTTATCCAGGGAATCCGAACCTCTAACTACTACTAAACACCAGCTTATCGGGAGACATTATGTCGGTCAAAACCACTACACTACAAAATGGAAAGATTGGTCTTATTGAAGTTAAGGGATCACTTGTAGGGGGAGAAGAGACGGATGAACTGCGCAGCGCGGTTGCCGATTTTGTTGAACAGGGCAATAAAAAACTAATTATCGACTTGAGTAAAGTTACCTACCTCAACAGCACGGCAATCGGTGTGCTTGTACAGGCGCATACGACCTATACAAGAAACAAAGGCCAGGTCAAACTCTGCGGCATTAATAATAACATCAATAATATCTTTGTCATTACCAAACTAACAATGGTGTTTGATGTTGCAGATAAACAGGAAGACGCTGTCAAGTCGTTATCCTGAAATAAATTTGTAAATCTCATTTACCTACACCCAACAAACTACATTAACAAAAGGAGGAGTTTAGTCGATGAAACAATCCGTGTTTTTAGGTTTGGTCATGGTCATTTCGCTCGTGGTTGCATTTGTTATCTGGCAGTTCATTCTTGGCAATCCCGGTAACTTCGCCGATGGCGAAACGAGACATGTTCCGCTGAGGGGGAATCTGCTCGGTACAGTATATACGGGCGGCATTATTGTTCCGATTCTGATCATGCTAACCCTGATGGCCCTGACGATTGTGTTTGAGCGTATTTTCTCATTGCGCAAGGCACAGGGAAAAGGTTCACTGACTGCATTCCTCAAAAAAGTTCAGGGTGCACTCATCGGGGGCAAGGTAGATGAGGCTATTAAAGAGTGCGATGCCCAGCGTGGATCGGCGGCAAATATTATCCGGTCCGGTCTTACGCGATACAAAGAAGTACTTGGCGATTCAAATCTGGATGGTGAAAAGAAAATGGCAGAGACAAAACGTGCAATCGAAGAAGCAACAAGCCTCGAAACGCCACTTCTCGAAAGAAATCTGATTGCACTTTCGACGATCGCCTCCGTGGCAACGATGTTCGGTTTGCTCGGAACGGTTATCGGAATGATCCGTGCATTTACGGCTCTTGCAGCTCAGGGGGGTGCACCGGATGCTATCTCGTTGTCCATCGGTATTTCAGAAGCTCTCATCAACACCGCATTGGGATTGATTGCAGCTATTCTGGGTATCGTTGCGTACAACTTCTTCGTCACGAAGGTAGATAATTTCACCTATATGATTGATGAAGCAAGCTACAACGTTGCTGAAATACTCAGCTCGAAAACGAAATAGTCTCGCACTCTTAGAGAAGAGAGAACCGTATGCCTCGAATAAAACCAAAACGACACGGAGTGCTCATTGACATGACGCCGCTGGTGGATGTTGCATTTCTGTTGTTGACATTTTTTATGTTGACAACTTCGTTCAAACCTCCGGAAGAAGTAACGATTGATCTGCCAACGTCGAACTCTGTTATCAAGCTGCCCAGCTCGAATGTTATTACGCTCAGCCTCTCCAATGACGGACGCATTTTCATGGACGTGGACTCGCAGAAGCTGCGCGGAAGACTTTTCGGCAAGGAAAATGAGAACAAGGCGGGCGTGGAGGTTTCCAAGGACAAGTTGGGAGAATATCTGATGCAGGCGCGAACTTCAAACCCACGACTCGTTACTGTTATCAAAGGGGATAAGGGTGCGGAGTTTGGGATTGCCCAGGATGTTATGGATGTATTGCAAAAGGCGCGTATCACCAGGTTCAACCTGTTGACGAATTTAGAAAACAATTAAATTGCAGGAGGTTTTATGTCCGGTGGCGGCGGCGATGCACCACAACCTAGAAGTCACGGCAAGAAGAAGCACAAGAAAGGCAAACGACTTGGTATCCGTATTGATATGACACCATTGGTGGACGTTGCCTTCTTGTTGTTGACGTTCTTTATGTTAACGACTTCAATGTCGCGTCCGCAAACGATGGAGATCAATCTCCCTCCGGATGAGACAGCGAAAGTTGAGATTGCAGAATCTAATTTGATAACGCTGAGGATAAATGAAAAGGGGGACGTGTACTGGAACATCGGAATGGATGCGCCGGTAAAGATCGAATGGACAAAGCTGCGGGGATTCATCCGGGAGCGGTCGGTGGCGAATACGAAGCTTGTCACGCTTATTAAGATCGATCCGAAAGCGAAATATGAAGTAATGGTAAACATAATGGATGAACTGAATCAGGCTGACATGCAGCGGTTCAGTATTGCGCGGTTGAATGATCAGGACAAGAAAATTCTGGAGTCGGTAAAAGGGTAAGTTCTCTTTTCTAAAAGGATAGTACAATGGCAGATTTGTCTATGGCATCGGCGGGTGGAGGAACGGTTTCATCTTCCCCAAAGTACGGGGCGATTGAACTCAAGGAAATCTACCAGCGAAACTATTGGCGGGGATTGGCAATTGCATGCGCGATTCTTATCGTCGGCTTTGGAGGTCCCTGGTTGTACGATAAGTACTTCGCGGATGACGAACCACCGCCAATCACTGTGCGCATCATGAAGTACAGCGATCTTGGGCCGCCGCCATCGATCAACAACGCGAACATACCGCCGCCGGTTTCGGTGAGCGCTCCTGTGGCAAAACCCACAGTCGGAGCTCCTGTTCCGGTTCCCGATGCGGAAGCCAGTCCTGAGCAAACGCTTGCAACGCAAACCGAGATGAGCCAGGTGGCCGCCCCGATTGGCGAGGGTACGGGTGAAGGTGGCGTTCAAGTTGAACGGGACATCAAGATTGAAGATGATGGCCCGCCGGCAGATTTCGTTGCCGTGGAGAAGGAACCGGTTGTCGTTCGGAAAGTGGAACCCAAGTATCCCGAGCTTGCAATGCGCGCCGGACTTGAAGGAAGAGTCTATGTAAAAATTTGGGTCGATAAGGAAGGAAAGGTAAAGCAAGTTGTCATCGTCAAAAGCGACGCTGAGATATTCAACGCGGCAGCGGAGGAAGCGGCAAAACAATTCCTCTTCACTCCCGCGTACATGAACAATGGCCCGGTCGCAGTCTGGGTGACATTTCCATTTAAGTTCAAGCTTGCAGACAGAAAGTAGCGATCTCTCGGGCGGGGATGGCAACCATGAACGTCATAATTGTGTTGAGATATGTAGTGTTGGCGGTTTCGGCGTTGGCGATGGTTATCGGAGTGTTGGCGATGGCGGGAGTTTTGGTACCAAGATATTTTCCGGAGCAATACCGGGTTGTAATCGGGGCGGTTGTATTTCTTTACGGAGCGTACAGGTTCGCCGTTACATATTATCGAAATAAAACACTGCATAGTAATGAAGAGTGAAAAGCTGATTGCCTCGGCGCTGCTTCTCACTCTTTTTGTTGTGGGGTGTGAGCAGCAGAAGCCGGCCTCGACGACGGCGGGCGTACTTCGTATTGATGTGGATGAATCTGTCAGTCACGTCATACGAACAATTGCGGATAGTTTTCAGGCAACATATACCGACTCCAGGATTGTAACTACACCTATTGAAGCCCGTGAAGCGATCACCAACTTTATCAATGATAGTGTACGCGTGATTGTTACTGCCCGGGCGCTTAACGAAGAGGAGCTTGCGGTGCTCAAGAAGTATCCGGACATTCAGTGGAGCGGTTACAAATGCGCTCTTGATGCCGTTGCAGTAATCGGAAATAAAAATAATCCGCTTAAACAATTGAGAGTGAGTGCATTGGACAGCATTTTTCAGGGGCTGATTACACGCTGGGGATCGAAGGGGAAATTGGTCGAAGTGGTGGTTGGCGGAGTTAACTCAAGTGTCAATGAAGTATTCAGAAAAAAAATTATGAAGGATAAATCCTTCGCGCCCAATACAATAAAAATTACTTCGAGCGATAGTCTTATTCGGTACGTCCAACAGAATGCGGGAGCTGTGGGCATTGTTGGGATTAATTGGGTGAGAGGGCGCGAGAAGGAACTTACACTGTTCGCTCTCGGTACGCCTGATGCCCGGCCTGATTCAACGGAACCGTTGGGACGGTATTATCCGCCCTTGCAGGCGCATATGCACAGAAATTATTATCCGCTCACACGGCCGGTCTATGTTTATAGCAGGGAATACGGAGCGACGCTTTCTTCGGGGTTCATCGGCTATGTCAATTCAATTCATGGTCAGCAAAAGTTTTTGAATGAAGGCCTTGTTCCCGCAACAATGCCCGTTCGGTTAGTCGAAACCACATCACAACAGGTGCAATAGAATGAAACTCGCAAAACTAATGGCTCTTGTTTTCTGTGTTATTCAGATCGGCAGTGCTCAAGACGCGTTCAACAAAGGAAAAGCAGCCTTGGCTGCGAAGGATACATCGGCAGCAATTTCAGCATTTCAGGATGCGGCACGTGCGGGCCAAAAAAATGCCGAGACGAATTACTACCTCGGAGAAATTGCTTATCAACAAGGCAGACTGGATGAAGCAGTCACATTCCTCACAGCTTCCCTCCGCAGCGACGACGAAAACGTTGATGCGTTAATGACATTAGGTGACACGTACCTGGAGAAAAAAGATAATGTGAATGCCTTGGCGCAGTTTAAGAAAGCGGCCAAGATCGCGCCAAAAGATTGCCGCGTCCCTACGCGGTACGGTTCGGCACTTGCTGAAGCCGGAATGCTGGACGGGCAGGAAGGCGCTTTTGTACAATTGACCCGGGCTCAAGTATGCGATCCTAAAAATCCTCTTGTCTATATCGCCCTGGGCGACGCATACAACAAACAAGGAGTCCCCGCCCTTGCAACAATTAATTATAAGAAGGCGCTTGAACTTTCGCCGAACGACATTGAAACACAATTAAAGATTGCCCGGGCGCATGCAAAGAACCGACGATATAATGAGGCAGTAGAGGCGTACGAGGGTGCAGTAAAAATTGACTCCACCCAATTCGACCCGTATTTTGAGGCGGGCAAGATCTTCTATCGTGCGAAATTGTGGAAGCAAGCAGCACAGTTTTTGAACAAAGCCGTGCGTCTGAGACCGAATCACGCCGAGTCGGCTTCCATGTACGCGCAAGCACTTTCGGGAGCTGAGATTTGGAGTGAAGCGGCAAAAGCGGGCGCAGTTGCGGTGAAGCTTGACTCTACTAATATTGAGAATTGGCGGGCGTACGCGTATGCTCTTGTGGAAACACAGGATTACAAGAACGCGTTAATGGCTTTCGATGTGCTCGAGCGTCGCAGTGCCGTAAAAGCTGAAGACTACGCGAAGCTTAGTACCGCATTGTTCAGGGCAGGACAGGAAGACAAGGCGCTTGAGGTGGGATTGAAGGCTATCCAGTCAGACTCAACGAACTGCGACCCGTACTTCAATCTTGGTTTCATCTACATGAAGAAACAGGATTATGCGAATGCATCGAAGATGTTCGAGAAAAAAATTGCGTGCGATCCCCGTTCGCTCACTGCATATATCAACGCCGGATCGTCCTACATGCAGGCGCCGAAGAATTTGCCGAGAGCCCGCGAGTTGTTCGTCAAAGCGCTGGAGCTGAAACCCGATTTCTTGCAGGCAAAAATCTGGCTTGCTCGTTACTATGCCGAAGTCGATTCGGTCACCGCAATGAAGCAAATGTACGATGAAGTTATTAAGCTGGGAAATGAAGACGCGGCGAAAAATAAAAGCACGCTTTATGAAGCCTATCTCCAACTCGGTTCGTATTATTTCGGGCTGAAGAATTATGGTTCTGCGCTTGAGAATTTCCGAAAAGCGTTATCCTATGGAGAAAGTGCCGGACTGAATCTGACGATCGGTCAATGTCTTATTCTCACCCGCGGCGATAATGCTGATGAGAGCCGGCGGAAAACGGAAGAGGCAATCAACAAATTCCGCCGTGCGATTCAGATGGAGTCCTGCAACGCGCAAGCGCATTTCTGGCTCGGGAACAGTCTAACGTACCTGCGGAAGGAAGCCGATACTATCGGGAACCGAAAGCTTCAGGACGAAGCGTGCGCTGAATATGCGAAAGCGCTTAAGTGCGATCCGAAACTGGATGAAGCCAGGAAAGCCATGGCGCGCATCGGTTGTAAGTAATCCGAAATCTCGAGTCTTGTTTCAAGCCGTTCTGTTAAGCCGTTCCGTAAATCTATCCGGAACGGCTTTCCGTTATCATGAACACTTCACTCTTCTCAACCATGACACCCAAGCATTTTGTATTGATTTTTGCGCTGACTCTCGAAGCCCAGGCAGGCTCCTTGTTCGGAAGCGATACTCTTTCCCGTCCCAGCCGGACGGTCGACATCCTTCACTACAAGATCGAGCTTCGCTTTGAGGAGGAGAAGAAGAAAGTTCTCGGCATCACCACCATATCGTTCGTTCCGTTGTTGAGTAAACTGGACTCCTTCCAACTGGACGCGGTTGAGATGGATATCAAATCCGTTTTGATGAACGGCAAAGCACTTGCTTTTTCTAACAATAAAAAGAGGCTCGTGCTGAAGTTGGATAAATCTTATTCCTTTAACGATACACTGAAGATTGCGGTGGACTATTCCTGTTCTCCTGTGAAAGGGTTGTTCTTTACATCTCCCGACAGCACCAATCCGCAGCGCCGCCAACAGATCTGGACGCAGGGAGAAGACATGAACAACCGCTTCTGGTTTCCGTGCTGGGATTTTCCGAATGACAAAGCTACGTCTGAACTGATCGCAACAGTCAAAGAGAGCTGGGTCGTGTTATCCAACGGAAAATTAGTTGACTCCCGCACAGATAAGAAAAAGAAAACCAAAACGTTTCACTGGATCCAATCAAAACCGCACGCATCGTATCTCGTGATGATGGTTGCCGGTGAGTATACGATCCTCACAGACAAATACAAGAACATCCCGGTTGAGTATTACGCGTACGTTGATAGGATTGATGATACACGCCGGAGCCTCTCGGCCACACCGGAGATTCTAAAGTTCATGGAACACACGACCGGCTTTGCGTATCCGTGGGAAAAATGTTCTCAAGTGTTTATTCAGGATTTTATGTGGGGAGGAATGGAAAACACCTCTGCGGTGACGCTCAACGAATCGTATCTTCTCGATCAGAAGGGAATGCTGGATTTCACTGCGGATGATGTTGTTGCCCATGAGCTTGCCCATCAGTGGTTCGGCGATGTTGTTACTTGCCGCGATTGGACCGAGCTCTGGTTAAACGAGAGTTTTGCTAATTTCTATGAGGGACTTTATAAGAAACAGGCATTGGGTCCCGACGAATTTCAATTTGACTTCCTGGGAGGGGCATCCGGTGTGATAGGATCTGAACGAAGCCAGGGCCGCCTGCCTATTGTTAGCCAGGATAGCTACTCGGCCAACCTTTATTCAAAGGGCGCGTGGGTACTGTACATGCTGCAGTCGATTGTCGGGGAAAAGGAATTCGCACGAGTGGTGCGGCTTTATTTGCAGCGCAACGCATTCACCAGCGTGAGCACGCACGATTGGAAGAAAGCTGTTGAAGATGCGACAGGCCAGAATTTGGATTTGTTCTTTGAACAATGGGTCTACAAAGCAGGACATCCTCAACTCACCGTCACTTCCGCATGGGATGAGGCAACCAAACGACTGACTCTCACCGTTCAACAAACCCAGAAACTTGACAGTCTGACGGGAGTATTTGTTCTGCCTGTGGATATCGAATGTACCACTTCAAACGGCACCACGCTCACGACTGTCCATCTCACCCAAAAAGAAGAAAAGTTTGAGTTGCCTCTTCCGGAAAAACCTTTGATGGTGATCTTTGATAAGGGCATGAAGATTCTCAAGACGTTGAAATTTGAAAAATCAAAAGAGGAATTTCTCTTCCAACTCGCCCACGCCAAAGATATTGGTGATCGAATGGCTGCGGCGAAAGCGTTGAAGGAATTTCCCGAGGACACAGTAGTCTTTGCTGCGTTGAAGCGTTCTGCGCTGAATGATTCGTTCTGGAGTGTCCGGAGGGAAGCGACGATCTATCTTGGTGTGATGAAATCTGCGGGCGTGAAGCAGGCAATGTTTGAAATCTACAAGGATAAGAAATCTGCAGTGCGCAATGCGGCTGTCGTGGCTCTCGAACGATTCCCCGCATCGGACGCGGCAGTCTTTTTGAAAAATGCTCTTGCCGCAGATTCCAGTTATATCGTGCAATCGTCTTGTTTGCATTCGCTTGTAAAGGTTGATTCGATAGCGGCGCTGGCGTTAGCCCGAGAGTACGCGGGAAAAGAATCGCATCGGAATATTCTGCGCCGCGCCGCGTTATCCGTGTTCCGGTCCCTTCATTCGCCAGAAGCACTTCCGTATGCCCGCACGTATGCCGCACTTGGCAACCCTCCGGACATCCGGGGACTCGCGTTAAGCATTCTTCGCGAGGGCGGTGAAAAGGACAAACTTTCCCGCGACTTCGTTCTTCACCTGGCACGCGATGGCAATGCATCAATCCGCAAAGGTGCGGTACGCACGCTCGGCATATGGGGCGGCGATGATGCAAAGACAGCGTTGGAAGAACGAAAGCCGGTTGAGAGCGACCCTGAAATCAAAGAGGCAATACAGGCAGCTATTGAGGAAATCGACGGGAAGTAGGTCTTCGCCCCTGGGAAATCGCCATTGCACCTGCCTTCCATCTGAGGTATATTAATACAATATCGGGAAATCATGGTCTTGAGAAAATTGTTTATTGCTTTTTCAGTAGTCGTCATCGCGATCCTCGTGTATGGAGAAGCCTCCGGTTGGGGCAGTAACGGACACGCGTTCATTAACCGTAAGGTTGTCTATCATCTCCCGAACCAAATGATGCTGTTCATCCAGGACAGCGCGTTCTTTGCCCAGCATGCCTCTGACCCGGACATCAGACGCAACAGTGACACCGTTACAACTTTATATGCAGAAGCGCCCCGGCATTTCATGGACATTGATGATTACCCGAATTTTTACAATCTGACACGCAATCTCGATTCACTTGTCATGATGTATGGTGTTGCCCGGGTGAAAGACAACGGCACGAACCCGTGGGCGACAGTGTGGAATTACGATTCGCTCGTTGCGCAGCTTCAGCGCGGCGACTGGACAAGGGCAAAACTTACGGCCGCCGATCTCGGTCATTATGTTGGCGAGGCGCATCAGCCGTTGCACAACACAAAGAACTATAACGGCCAGTACACGAATAACTACGGTATTCATTCGCGGTACGAGACGTCGATGATCAATTCGTTCCTTGGCTCTCTGTATATCACGCCTGAACCAGTCCATTATGTTGCAGATCGAATCAATTTCGTTTTCGACTACGTACTTCATACGAACAGCTATGTCGATACGGTGCTGCAAGCCGACACGTACGCAAAAGTAGTCTCCGGATGGAACGGATCGGGAAACCCGCCGGCTTCGTATTACAATGCACTCTGGACTAAAACACGCAGCATTACGCTTGAACAAATGCAGCGAGGCACGCTTGACCTTGGTTCTCTCTGGTATTCTGCCTGGGTTGACGCGGGTTTGATCTCATTGACGGGCGTGCTGCCATCCGTATCAACTTCGCCGGCGGAATTCTCGCTCGCACAGAATTATCCCAACCCGTTCAATCCATCTACTACAATTTCCTACGTTCTGCCTGTTGGCGGAACGGTATCGCTGAAGATTTATGATGTCGCCGGAAAAGAGATCTTGACGCTGGTGCAGGATAATCAATCCGCCGGTGAACACTCCGCTCAATTTGTTGCGTCCGGCTCGATCAGCTCGGGAGTATATTTGTATCAGCTTCGGCTTGGCAACTTTTCCCAAACCAAAAAATTTATTTTGTTGAAGTAGTCCGCCCGCTTTTCACCAACTGTGCACTCCACCCAATTTAACCACCACAATAATTCCAATGCCGCCAACGCGTCGATCGCCTGAAAAATCAAAATCGCCCGACCAGCAGACAACGGTATTGCACATTAAGAACATGGTGTGCAATCGCTGTATAAAAGTCGTGGTCGAGGAATTGGAAAAACTTCTTCTTGATGTTCGCAGTATTACGCTGGGCGAAGTGATTGTTGCAGGAGATGTTTCGTCTGCTCAACATGAGAACGTCCGGCGTGTACTTGCAGCCAACGGATTTGAACTTATTGAGGACAAGAAAGTCCGCACCATCGAGCGCATCAAACTCGCCATACTGAAACTGATTCGCAGTGGTGAACTGGAAAAAGGGTTTGAAGGGAAGTACTCGGAGTATCTGGCGAAAGAAATCGGCCAGGAGTACTCTTCGCTCAGCGGATTGTTTTCATCGAGGGAGAGTATTACCATCGAACACTATATCATCCTGCAAAAAATAGAACGTGCGAAAGAACTGCTCAAATACCACGAGCTGACACTGAGCGAAATCTCCTACAAGCTCGGCTATAGCAGCGTAGCGCACCTGTCCGGTCAATTCAAAAAAATAACCGGAATGACGCCCACTCGTTTCAAGAAAATCATGCAGAACACCAGATTGCCGCTCGACAAAATCTATGCAATACCCGCTTAAGCCCCTTTCTCTATCTATAAATTTTTTTCCGAATTGTGTAACGTCCGTTGGGGCAATGGGGTTATATTTGAATAGCAGCCGTGTGCAACCCCACGTTAGTGGCTGATTCATATTGATCGAAAAAATGAAAGGATTTGAGATGAAAACCGAAGACCTAAGAATCGAAGGAATGACCTGCGGCCACTGCGTGATGAACGTGAAGAAAGAGTTAGGCAAGCTTGAGGGCTTGAAGGTTGAAGATGTATCAGTCGGTACGGCCCGCGTGCAATACGATGAAACAAAAGTGCGGCCTGAGGATTTAGCACGCGCTATCGATGAAGCAGGTTACAGGTTAATTGGCAGAACGTAATTAAGGCACCTGAAGCAAATGGAAACGAAAAATAAAACACGCCCGGTAATTGAGACAATCTCGCTACCCGTGCAGGGAATGACGTGTGCTAGTTGCGTCGCTCGTGTTGAGAAGACGCTGAAGAAAGCCGACGGGGTTCTCAATGCATCCGTGAATCTTGCCACAGAAAAAGCAACGATTGAATTCGATCCGGCTGTCATGAAATTGGACCGGCTGCAAGATGCACTCACCGATATCGGGTATACGCTTATTGTGCCTTCCCGCGAGAGCAACGTTCGTGACGTCGTTGTCGCGGATGATACGGCGGGCAAGAACCTGAAAAGAGAATTGTGGTTCAGTGTGGCACTTACAATTCCTATCATGCTGCTGAGCATGGTATCGATGACAGATTGGTATATGCGTGCGTCGCCCCTTTCGATGGAGGATACGAATAAACTGCTGTTGATTCTGACAACCCCATTGTTGTTCGTTTCAGGCAAGCGGTTCTTCGTGGGGTTCTGGAGAGCGACGAAGCACTTTACTGCGGATATGAATACGTTGGTCGCTGTCGGCACAGGTGCTGCGTATATGTACAGCGCAGTTGCGGTTCTCTTCCCGAAATGGTTGGGAGACGGAAATGCGCATCATGTGTACTTCGATACGACGGCGACGATCATTACACTCATTCTCTTGGGAAAGTTCCTTGAAGCGAAAGCGAAGAGCCAGGCGTCGGAAGCGATTCGAAAATTAATCGGGTTGCAACCCAAGACAGCGAGGGTCATCCGGAATGGAATGGAGAAGGATGTAAAGATCGATGACGTAATTGTCAACGATATTGTCATCGTCAGGCCCGGTGAACGTATTCCTGTTGATGGTGTCGTGAAGAGCGGCGTAACGACCATTGATGAATCGATGGTGACCGGCGAAAGCCTTCCGGTGGAAAAGCGTGAAGGCGACCGGGTCATCGGAGGAACGATCAACAAGAACGGCAGCATTGAGTTCCTGTCAACAGCGGTCGGGAAAGACACGCTGCTTGCGCACATCGTGAAGCAAGTTGAAGAGGCGCAGGGATCCAAGGCGCCGATACAGAATCTCGCCGATAAGATTGCCGCCGTTTTTGTACCGGCAGTTCTTGTTGCCGCGCTCGTAACATTTGTCCTTTGGTATTTTTTCGGAGGGATCGGCTTCGTATCTTCCCTCATCAACAGTATTGCAGTTCTGATTATTGCATGCCCGTGTGCCCTGGGACTTGCAACGCCCACTGCAATCATGGTTGGCACGGGGGCGGGAGCGCGTCGCGGCATATTGATTAAAAATGCCGAGAGTCTTGAACGGATCAAAAACATTAATATCATTATTCTGGATAAGACCGGAACGATCACGGAAGGAAAACCAACAGTAACGAATGTGGTTGCTTTGAACGGATTCGATGAACAACACGTGCTTGCTCTTGCTGCATCCGTAGAAAAAAAATCAGAGCACCCGTTGGCGCAGGCGATTGTGGATTTTGTTGTTAAGAAAGGGATTAAAATTCCTGAGCCTGCATTGTTCGAATCAACAACCGGAATGGGTGTTAGCGGAACAGTCGGCACGACCAAGGTGGCAATCGGAAAGTCTGCCACCGCTGGCTCTTCGAGTGAGGGAAATGAATCCTCCGGCGATAAGTTTGCCTCCGAAGGAAAGACGCCGGTGTATGTTTCAATTGACGGAAAGCTTGCGGGCATTATTGCAATTGCCGACACAATCAAGCCCACTTCACGGGAAGCAATTGCGGAATTGCGGGCGATGCATATCGAAGTTATCATGATGACGGGCGATAACGAAGCAACTGCAAAAGCAATTGCAACTCAAGCGGGAATTCAG
>JBBRUI010000015.1:0-28335 GCA_038247945.1 Bacteroidota bacterium
TACACCGATCCATTGAATAATACATCGGTAAGCTTGCCTTCTGTATGGCGAAGCGTAAGTGGAGAATCGGCAACAGATCCTTTTGCGAACACTTCCTGATGAACTTCACGCGCCTTTTGTGGTTCAGTGAAATAATCGAAGAAGTCAGTGCCTATCAATTTTTCTCTCGGCACCCCGGTTACTTTTGCTGATGCTTCATTAACATCAGTAATTTTTCCTTCGGGAGAAATAGTAACTAACGGGTCGAGCGATGCTTCAATTAAACTTCTTGCATATTGCGATGCCTGTTTATCTTCAACAAGCATTGGCTTATTGGCGGCAGGTTTTGTTTTCATCGTATTTGTTTTTTTTGCAAAACATATCCTTTCATTTTCTATCGGTCGTTTGTAATGTTGCAACTAACATCTACAGTATTGCACTCAGGTGCGTTACAACATCCGTACGGCTGGATCAAGGTGCGCTTATTCCGGTCATAAAACACACGCAATCTTACACAACCTCTGCGCGAAAGTCAATCAAGCCCGAACTTCTCTGAACTGGCGAGTCAAATAGAAAACCATCCACCCAATTGCCGCTGCACACACCGTCAAGCCCAACCCTGAACCACTAATCCACCAGCTCAGCCCATCGCCTTCTGCCAAACATCAAGTTTCATATACCCGCAATTCACGTTTAGCCTTTTCGTGATTCAGTCATGCAAATATCCTCCATCTGTCCAACAACTCCAATACTCCACCACTCCATCTTTTACTTTCGGACTTCACGGTAGAACTGAATTAAGTCTGTGGAGATGGGCTGTGCATCAATCTGCCGCAGCATCGTAATTATTTGTCCGCGATGATAACTGGAATGGTTCACAACGTGTTGAAACGCCTGCCAGTAAATATGTTTGTATACGTCTCCCTTCAGGGTTTTCATTTCAAAAATCTCATTTAGCTTTTTATCGCTCATCATGCCGAGCCATTTGGCGGTTTCGTAGCCGGTCCTTTCCCACGCCTTCTTCAGCTCGGCGACGTTCGGAATTTCCGTTGCTTTCAGGAATGGTTGAACGTTACCCGTGAACCTTTCAAGCCAGATTTTTTCCGTACCGACAAGATGCGTCAGCGTGCCGTGTATGCCGCCGTGACTGCTCTTCATGTCCTTCATGTATTGTTCCGCGGGAAGATTTTCCACGTTCCCGAATACCCGGTTGTTTGCCCAGGCGTTATAGGCGTGGAGGGTTTTTATTTCTTGCAGAGTCATAGCAGCCTCGAATTCTGATCAAGTTGGATGCGGTCCCGCAGAGCGGGACGCCCCGTTGTCGTACAAACAATTAGTTGAAGGGGCACTAGAAATTTGGTTGAAAAGCCCGGGATAGAAAATTAACCACCAAGTCACAAAGGCACCAAGTGAAAATTGAATGAAAAAACTACAAAAAAAGAAGAACCGGAACTTCTTGGTGTCTTGGCGACTTGGTGGTTTTCTTTTTCATGGGTTTTCGTCTAGACTTCTAGAAAAGGGTTTTCCAATTTGTGTAGATAACAATTTTGTAGACGAGCACAAGTGCGAACAGGATGAATGTAGCCCCGGCAAATTTATATATCGAACTGATAAAATTTGAGGAAAGCTTTTTGCGCTGCTTGATGAGGAAGCGGGCAAGAGAAAAAAACCAGACCAATGTCCCCAATCCGAAACCGACCGAGTATAGAACGCTTTCCCAGAAGCCGCGCTCGAGCATTCCCTCGCCATGCAGGTAGCTGACGGACGCGATCATTGCCGGCAGGAAAGTGGGTGATGCAAGATTCATGAAAGCGATCAACACTCCGACCCAGAAAGGGGAGGCTGGACTCGGTTTATTTGGAATTATTTCCCCGGTGGATGAGAGCGTAGTTGTTGGGGCCTTATGTTTTTGGCGGAGATACTTCAGTCCGAGCACAACCAACACTACGACACACAGGAGTTGAAACAAAAGTGAAAGCCATTTGAATCGAACAAAAAGTGAACTCAACCCCACAACAAGCGCTGAAGAGGCAAACGTTGCCACGAGAGTGTATCCAATATCCATTACCGCCGCTCCCAATCCGGTCATGAATGCCGGTAGGAATCTTCCTTCAAAGGATTTCTTGATAACGGCAACCGCCAGCGGACCGGGAGGAATGGAAAGCACAAAGCCGAGGAGAATGCCGAGAAGGAGGGCGGTGAGCATGTTATTGTTGTTTGGATTGTTGTGTTTGCTCTTCTTCCTCGACACGGGCGCGCAGCGCTAATTTTCCATTTCGCAATTCTTCCATCATGCTGTTAAATTCCGGGTTGCCATGCAGGTTTTCGAGCAGCGGGTCGCGGACTGTGAGTCGATAAGATCTTGATCCGAGAGTGATGGACTCACGAAGCCATCGCAGTGCTTCCGGGAGGTTATTTCGAAGGGCATAAATGCATGCAAGCTCATAGCGTGCGGACCCCTCTTCGCTTAATGCGGCAATTTTTCTTTGCGCTTCAGCATAACTCTTATTGAGAAACTCCTCTGCCTCATTTGGCTTCCCGGTTTTTGCCAGGGTAAATGCCATCTGCAACAGCACTTCCCTTTTGTCTTCCGACAAGTCATACGCTTTTCGGAATAACGCGAGGGCAGCTTCATTCTTCCTGTCATGCAACTCAATGGTCCCGGCAGTCGACAGAAGAAGAGGGAAACCCGGTTCCTTTTCAATCGCCCGTCGCAGAGTTTGCCGGGCTTTTAAAATTTCATTTCGTGCAAGATAAAGTTCGCCAAGCCCCACATATAGTTGCCCGAGCGAAGGTTGTAACTCAATCGCTTTTTGAAACCATCGGAATGCGGAGTTGTCCATCTCCAATTCGGCATATGCGGTTGCCAACATAAGATAGAACGAAGCGCGTCCGGGCGATAGTGAGATTGCTTTCTTGACCAACTTTACCGTCTCATCCTGGTGTCCGGTCCATAATTTCAATTCGCCCATATTCGCATAGACAGAGGCGAAGTTCGGATTTAACGATAAGGCTTTTTCGTATTGTTCAATCGCCTGCTTATACCATTCGCGCTGATAATATGCCAGCCCAAGCGACTTGTAGGGTTCGGCGATATTCGGATCGAGTTCGATTGCATGCTTGCTGAGAGCGATTGAAGAGTCTGCCCACTGGGGTGGAAAATTGAACCGTTGCACACGCTGGGCGTAGGTGTCTGCAAGTCCGGAAAATGCAAGTGCGTAGTTTGAATCGAGAGCTACTGCCTTCCTGAAGAAGTCGGCAGCCCGTTCATTATCCTCCCTGGTCAGCCGATAGTACAGCTCTCTCCCGCGTAAATAATATCCGTAGGCTTCAAGATTTTCCGTGGCTTGTTTTTCAATAAGCTGCTTCTCCGCCGGAAGAAGTTGTGCTTTAAGAGCCGCGCCGATTTTCTGTGCAACTTCGCTCTGGATCGCAAAAATATCTCTCAATTCCCGGTCGTACGTTTCAGCCCAGATGTGTTTATCCGTTGCTGCATCAATCAACTGGCTGACAATGCGGACCCGGTTCCCGTCGCGCCGCACGCTTCCTTCCAGTATAGCCGCAACGCCCAATTCATCACCGATTTCCCGCAGACTCTTCTGCGTGTCTTTGTATTTCATCACTGTTGTACGCGAGATAACGTTGAGCTCGCTGATTTTTGACAGTTGCGTTAGTATGTCTTCCGTAATGCCGTCGCTAAAATATTCATCTTCCTTTTTTTCACTGAGGTTCTTGAACGGCAGTACGGCAATGGATTTCCCCATGCGCTGAACACGGAGGTCGTGTGATGGTGCGCTTCCGACCCGGAAAGAAATAAACGCGGCAAACGCGATCACGACAAGGTGAAGGGCAATCTCTCTTTTCCGGAATTTTTGCCCGCCTTCTTTTCCGTGGAACCACGCGAAGATGAACGCGCTTACAACACCGGAGAGAAGGAGCGTGACAACGACAGGGAAAATGCGCTCGGGGATATTGTACACATCAACCAGAAGTTTGGTGACGCCGATAGCGGTTAGCGCGGAGCTGAAATATATCGCCATCGTCTTGCGGACGTTGCGGGCTTTGAGCTCGGCAAAAAACGTTTGGCTTCTTGACACCGTATGGGTCCTGGTTGATACGTCAGGATTGTTTGATGATGGCTTGATCGTTCTGTTCTGCCTTATAGTAAACAATCATAGTGTGAAAACACATTCGGATGAAGTCAGGATGAAACGCCCCACGGACGAAACAACCCGCGTTGTTCTGCCCGTGAGCGCATTCCCTTCAACCGTTCTTCAAGGTTGTCCATAATGTTCCGGAAGCCCGGATGATTTCGCAGATTGTCGAGTGTCGGGTCGACATTCAGCCACCGATACTCCGCGTACCCTAATTCAATGGAAATCCGCAGCCATGAGAGCGCTTCTTCTGTATTGTTCTGCATCGCGAGTATCGTTGCCACGGCCAGTGGGTTGTGAGAGTCTTCAGGGTTGTCATTGCTCAACCGCTTAAATGTCGCAAGATTCGAGTCGAGAATGGCTGTTGCTTTCTTTGTTTCTCCCGACTTCAGCAGAGCGAAGGCGAGTTGATTTCCGGGCCCGTCCACATACGAAGAAAGTTGTACGCACTTCTCATAGTATTCCCTCGCCCGCGAGAAATTCCCGGCCATCAACTCGACGTCGCCGCATGCATTGAGACTCCAAATATCGTTCGGGGATTTTTGATCTGCGGTTTGTGCATACTTCCGCGCCTCGGCAATCTTCCTGTTGAACAAATAGAAATAGGTCAAATGATAGTACGTTGTCGGGAGAATATCCGGCTGCAACTCAAGTGATTTGTTGAACCAACGCATCGCAAGTGAATCCTCACCAAGCAGATTGAGCACCAACCCGACGTTCACGTACATGGCTGCATCATTCGGTGAAAGATCGACACTCTTGCGCATCCATGCCAGGGCATCATCAAGTTTTCCTTGTTGAAATGCAACCCAGCCAACGCCGAGGATTGCCGGAGCAAAATTCGGACTTAACCCGATAGCTTTGTTGTAACTCTGCAAAGCAATGCTGAGCTTTCCGAGTGCTTCATACCCCCTTCCCATCGTATGATAACCATTTGCACTTGCCGGATCGAGTTCAGTCGCTTTGCGGCCGAGTGCAACGGCTGAGTCTGCCCAGACGCTGGGGTATCCGAACACGATGTACCGTTGGCGGTATGCAAGGCCGAGTTCCGCGTAAGCAAGAGCGTAACGCGGGTCGAGCGCTATGGCTTTTTGCAACAGGTCGATGGCAATGTCGTTGTCTTTTGCAGTTACTTTGCTTTTGTGATCGCGTCCCCGGAGATACAATGCGTATGCCTCGAGGTTGGTGGTCGGTGGGGCATTCACGCGCTTCACTTCCTCCGTGGTCATCCGGGCTCTTAATCCTTCTGCAATATGGTGCGCGACCTCGCTCTGAATAGAAAATATGTTTTTGAACTCGCGATCGTACGTCTCAGCCCAAATGTATTCATCAGTTTTAGTACTGATCAACCGTCCGCTGATCCGGATGCGGTTGCCATCGCGCCGGACTCCACCGGTGAGTATCGCTGCAACCCCGAGTTCCTTGCCAATCTCCCGTGATGTTTTCTTCGTGTCTTTGTACTTAATAGCTGTTGCGTGTGCGATCACTCTCAGATCATTGATTTTTGCAAGTTGGGTAAGAATGTCCTCCGTAATCCCGTCGCTGAAGTATTCATCTTCCTTGTTGCCGCTTGTATTTGTGAATGGAAGGACGGCAATCGACTTTCCGATATGGCGCGGTGTTTCTCCGCCTCCCGATGTTCCGATCTGATACGAGAAGACTGCTGCAACACCCACAATGACCGCGTGAAAGAGAAGCTCTTTTCGCTGAAGTGGTTGGGAGCCTTCTTTGCCGTGGAACCATGCGAAGGTAAAGGCACTTCCGATTCCGCACGTCAGTACCGTAACAACGATCGGCATGACCGAAGTCGGAAGGTTGTACGTTTCCAAAAACAGCTTGATGATCGCGATTGTCGTCAGCGCCGAGCCGACATAAATCGCCATCGTCTTGCGAACGTTGCGAAGTTTGAACTCGTAAAAAAACCTGCTTAACGGCATCGTGTCTTTCAGTTACTCCTCTTTTTTAACTCTTTTAGCCTGCCAATTTTTGCAAGGACTCCAGCGGCACCATCTTCTCTTCCCGTTCTGCGAGCCGTCTGCAAAACGCGCATCTGAAAACAGCATGGAAGACCTTCGTGACATCAGGTCAGCGGAGCGTTGTCGCGATGAACCGTCAATCTCGTACGCGGCGTATCGAAAGAAACGCTTGGCGCGCATGAAGTCCGCCCGCTGATGTACGCCATCAAGATAACAAAGTCGGCTGCTAATAAAGTGCTCTTGAATTTGTCATTCTGTCTACGACCCGTAGGGAGGCTCGCATTCCAGAGCCGAAGAATCCACAATCCTGATCATGCTTAGGAGTCGCTTAGTTCTGGATTCTTCACTCCGTTCAGAATGACAATGCGAGGCATAGGTCATTTGCTCAAAGGTTATAGAACCGACTTTTATCGAGTGCGGCAAGGACGGTTCAAAATTATCTACGAAATCTTTGACAAAGAACTCATCGTGAATGTCGTCGAAGTCGCTGACCGTAAAGAAGTTTATCGTTAGCCCTTCTCCATTCTCTTCTTCAACTCCGCCAACTTCTGCAACGCCTCCAACGGCGTCATCTTCTCAACATCAATCTTCTTCAACTCTTCGTGCAACGCGTCATCCCGCATTTCAAACAACGTCATCTGCACTTCAGGAGAGACCACTCGCCCATGGTTTTTCTTCCGGTCTCCTGTCTGCGGTCCACCCTCTCCCTTCACCATCCCTTCTGCCCCCTCGAGGCTTTTCAAAATCTTCTTCGCCCTCTCAGTAATTTCTTCCGGCAATCCCGCCATCTGTGCGACCTGGATGCCATACGAGTGGTCGGCAGAGCCCGGTGTTACTTTATGCAGAAAAACAACCTTGTCGCCGTACTCCCGGACTTCCACTTTGTAATTCTTGATACGAGGGAACAGATCAGCAAGTTCATTCAACTCATGGTAATGCGTAGCAAACAGTGTCCGGGCCCCGACGCGGTCGTGCAGGTATTCCGTCAGCGACCATGCAATGCTGATACCGTCGTACGTGCTGGTGCCGCGTCCGACTTCATCAAGCAGAATCAGGCTTCGCTTCGTTGCTGTATTGACAATATGTGCGGCTTCGTGCATTTCTACAAGGAACGTACTTTCGCCCGACGAAATGTTGTCGCTGGCTCCAACGCGAGTGTAAATCTTATCCACCAAACCAATGACAGCGCTTTTTGCCGGCACGAAACTTCCTATCTGTGCAAGAAGCACAATCAATCCCGCCATGCGCAGATAACTCGACTTGCCGCTCATGTTCGGGCCGGTGATAATCAGAATCTGATTGTCTGTCGTGGAGAGGGAGATGTTGTTTGGAATGTACTTGTCCCCGGGCGGCAGCAAGCGTTCGATAACAGGATGTCGGCCGTCCACAATCTCCAACATTGAGGAGTCCTTCACATCCGGGCGAACATATCCATACTCGACTGCAGCAGTTGCGAGCGCTGAGAAGCAATCGAGCGCCGCAATGAGATGAGCATTGGTTTGAACGGCGGATGCATGCGCTGCAATTTGTACACGGATGTCGTTGAAGAGCTGTGTTTCGAGAGCGAGCATTTTTTCTTCAGCGTGGAGAATCTTCTCCTCGTACTCTTTCAACTCCGGCGTGATGAACCGCTCGGCATTCGTCAGCGTTTGCTTGCGGATATAGTTGTCGGGGATTTTCTCTTTGTGCGTGTGCGTGACTTCGATATAATATCCGAAGACGTTCGTAAAGCCGATCTTCAGAGATGAAATCCCCGTCCGTTCACGCTCCTGCTTTTGAAGCTCGGCGATCCAGGTTTTGCCACTGAAGGCAAGTCCCCGCAACTCATCCAGTTCCTTGTTGAATCCTTTTTTTATGATGCCGCCATCCACGAGCGCCATGGGCGGATCGCGCTCGATCGCGGTTTCTATCAGCGAAATGATCTCCGGTAACGGTTGAAGACGGGAATGAATTGTTTGCAGTGCCTCGGCTGTGAGGTGTGAAGTTTGCGATTTAAGGTTTACGATTTCCCGCAGGATGAACTTCAACGCTATAGTATCCCGCGGGTTTGCTCGTCCCGTACAAATCTTCGTGTTCAATCGTTCCAAATCTCCAATGCGTTCAAGAATTTCTGTTGTCTGACGTCCGACATCCGGCTTCTTCACAAGTTCATCGACAGCACTCAATCTTTGTTGTATCGGCTGCAGCTTGTTGAGTGGCTGGTTGATCCACCGTTTCAGCATTCGCCCACCCATCGGCGTTTGGGTTTTGTCTAGGACGAAGAACAGCGTTCCTTCGTTCGAACCGGCAAGGGAGGAAGTAATCTCCAGATTTCTTTTGGTTGATGGATCGAGAATGATGTAATCGCCGATGTCGTGGCGTGTGATTGTTTTTATGTGAAGGAGATTTGCCTTTTGTGTCTCCTGCAAATAATTCATCACGGCGCCGGCAGCGACAACACCTTGCTTCATCTCTTCAATGCCGAAGCCTTTCAACGATTGCGTGTTGAACTGGCTGATGAGCATCTCGTAAGCATAATCAAAGTTGAAAACCCAATCGTCAACTTTGGTGTAGAGGTTCTTGTAAGAGTCTCGGAGGATCTGTTGGACGGTGGCAACGTCGCGACGCTGGACAAGCAATTCCGATGGTGCTATACCGGCAAGCTGTTCAGCAAGTTGCTTGAGAGGGAATTCGCTCACATTGAACTCCGCCGTGGAAACATCTACGAAAGAAAGTCCAACGAGGTCACTGCTCGTTGCAAGGGCGGAGGGAAGAGCGATAGCTGCGAGATAGTTGTTCTGTTTCTGGTCGAGGACTTTATCCGAGAACGCAACGCCTGGAGTGACAACTTCGACAACATCGCGCTTCACAATTCCTTTTGCAAACTTCGGATCCTCCAGTTGCTCGCATACCGCAACCCTGTAGCCCGCCTTGAGCAGCTTCGGCATATAGACATCGAGCGCGTGGTGCGGAAATCCTGCCAAAGGAATCTCGCCCGCAGTACCGTTTCCCCGGCGGGTAAGAGTAATCCCCAACACCTTCGCGGTGATTTTCGCATCCTCCTCGAAGGTCTCGAAAAAATCCCCCATCCGAAAAAGCAGTATCGTATCAGGATACCGTGCTTTCACCTGGGCGTATTGCTTCATGAGGGGAGTGGACATGCAACAAGATAAGCTAAATGAGAGAAGTTGGTTTCAATTAACCGAAAATGATGTGGAAAATCAACGCGCCCCGCTTGTCTGTCTTCGCTGTCTTCGTTACCTTTCGGTTGTATCGCGTCAGGAGGAGTGCATGAACATTGAGCCACAAAGTGGGACGAAAGTTTTCATCCCAACGCCGCTTCGTCAATTCACAAATCAAAATCCCGAGCTGCGGGTGGAAGGAAGAACCGTCGGCGAACTGCTTCGAAATCTTGCCGCCGGAAATCTTGGGTTGCAACGACATATTTTTTCGGATGATGGAAAGATCCGCGGCTTTGTAAACGTGTATCTGAACAATGAAGACATACGGTTTCTTCAAAAGGAAAATACTCCGGTGAATGACACGGATACCATCAGCATCATTCCATCCATTGCCGGAGGATAAGATGGAACTGACCGATGACGAGCTGAAGCGATACCGCCGGCATGTGACCATGCCTGAAGTCGGGATAGAAGGACAAAAGAAGCTGAAGGCGTCGCGTGTGCTGATTGTCGGAGCCGGTGGGCTCGGTTCGCCGGTTGCGTTGTACCTTGCCGCGGCGGGTGTAGGTCAGCTCGGGATTGTGGACTTTGATGCCGTCGATGTATCAAACTTGCAGCGTCAGATTCTTCACTCGACGAGGGATGTTGGACACGCGAAAGTGGATTCCGCAAAAGAGCGCATCAGCGCAATGAATCCGCATGTGCAGGTCGAGACATATCAAACGCAACTCTCGGCAGATAATGCGATGGGGATTATCAGTCAATACGATGTTGTCGTGGATGGGACGGACAACTTCCCGACGCGCTATCTGGTGAACGATGCATGTGTACTGCTGAAGAAACCAAGTGTCTATGGCAGTATCTTCCGGTTCGAAGGACAAGCATCTGTTTTCTCCACAGTCACGGGTCCGTGCTATCGCTGCCTCTATTCCGAGCCGCCGCCGCCCGGACTCGTACCCAACTGTGCCGAAGCGGGGGTGCTGGGTGTGCTGCCCGGAATCATCGGGACAATCCAAGCCGCTGAAACCCTTAAGATCCTGATGGGAATCGGGTCGACGCTCATCGGCCGGTTGCTGCTCTTTGATGCGCTTGCAATGCAATTCCGCGAAATGAAGCTGCGTAAAAATCCGGACTGCCCGATTTGCGGTACTCATCCAACCATCAACCATCTCATCGACTATGAATCATTTTGCGGCACCCGCATTGTCGCGGATGATGAGGCGGAAATTTCCGTCGAAGAGTTGAAGGCGAAGCGCGACCGCAGCGAGGATATTTTTCTGCTTGATGTAAGAGAGCCGCACGAATACCGCATCGCGAACCTGAACGGCTATTTAATTCCGCTCAATGAATTGCCGAAGCGCGCCAAAGAACTTGATCCGTCGAAACAAATTATTGTCCATTGCCATCACGGAATGCGCAGTGCGCGGGCTGTGGATTTTCTCAGGCAAGCGGGATTTCCCAACGCGAAGAATCTTGCAGGAGGGATAGATCAGTGGTCGCAAAAGATTGATCCGACGCTCGTGAGATACTGACGGCTGATTTATTTCCGCATACACATTTCCCAATCCTCTTCCACCTTCCCGAAGCTTTTCAAAAATAAATTTCCTCAGATGTAGCTACCAAGGCCTTCGCCCATATATGCGTTCATGGATTCTCTAGAGGACTTACACTAGCGGACAATTACAAGAAAACCTTGATTGCCAATGGAACACTTGTTCTTTAATATAGATCGAAGAACAAATTAGTTCAATATTTCAGTCACCAACAGTGAAGGGAGAATAGTATGAAGATACTCAGAGTTCTATTAATGGGCGTAAGCCTCTTACTTCTCGGCGGATGTTCCGATAAGGAAAACGAAAGCCGTCTTACGACCGCACGCTCGGAAGTTCGCCAGCGCGCAGAGAGCGCAGTAAGTGATGTAGACCGGACGATGGACAAGTTGAGGACACAGCTCGCGAATGCAAGCTCGGACGCGAAGGACAGTCTCCAATCGAAGCTGGATGACCTCCAGGAGGCACGCAACGATCTCAGCGAAAAATTAAACAAGCTCAACGCCACCACAAAAGATGAATGGCAGGACTTTAAAAAAGATGTTGATGAAACAATACGCGATGTTGAAAAGACATTGAGGGAGCGGTAGGATTACATTCATTCACATGCTTGAGGAACTATGAAACGCTACGGTGAGAGTGAGGTTGGTTGGGGGCTTCCATTGTGGCCTCACAATTCCCCTATCGATGTATTTCTTGAGATTGCCCCCATCGTTGATCTTGCGCCGGCAACTGAACTCAGTGTAAACGGCGGTATAGGTATTCGGTTTTACTTTCAATAATCAAGACAAGGAGCGCACCATGCCAGACAAACTGAAGATAAAAGGTAGTTGGAATGAATTGAAGGGAAAGTTAAAACAGAAATACGGACAGCTCGCCGATGACGACCTGACGTACGACGAGGGACGCGATGATGAACTGCTCGGCAAGCTGCAGAAAAAACTTGGACAGACGCGGGAGGAAGTCGTTCGCCTGATCGAATCTTTGTAATCACAACTTGGACGAATTGCAACGCTCCGCGCCCGTAACGGACGTTCGATATGTTTTCCTGGATTACAATTTCGATCAGGTTCCCGGCAACGAAGTGCCAACCTTCCTTCGAGGTGTGAAGGAAGGTTCTTTTTTAACCCTTCTAACAAAAAGTCCCGGCCAAAGGGTCGGGACTTAGTGCACAATCTTTAAACACGAATAGCTCCTTACCTTACCGACCATTTTCCTCTGCCGTAAGCCTGCCGAATGAGTACTGGGAGAAATGTCTTATTAATCCATTTTTCAGTTTGATCTTACCGAGTTTTCCGGTAACTGAAATATTTTCGAACAGGATAGGCTCAAGTGTTCCGTTCGGCCTCACATAGACAAAAGCAACGCTTCCCTGTGAAAAGGGATCGAGGTTCTCAATCGTTACATCGATGGTGGAGGGAATTGCGAACTGCAAGCCCGAGGGTTCAAAGCGAACTCATACATTAACATTATCCAGTCTCATCGTCACCGTAACAGTATCCGATACCGCCTCCGCCGGAATTTTGTATTTGACGTCAACGAATACTTGTTTTCCGCTTTCCGATGTATATGCCATGGTCCCCTGGAATACCGCTGCACTATCGGGAGTCACGAGCTTTCGTACACTTATATCCCTGCCTCCTCCGTTGAGCGCACGTGGCATTTTCAACAGAACGATGTCATTGTTGGGTGGGAAGAGAAGGTTACTATCTTCCGTCGCCGGATTTCTTTGCGCGATAGTATTCGAAGGATCGTTCTGGCATCCCTCTACGAATACTGTAAAGAGAATTAAGAACGAAAAAAACCCTGCGCTGAATTTTTTCATGACATTTCCTTTTAATCGGATGAATAATTCTTGAGCGAAAGAATTTCAATCGGCACAAGCCTGAAACTGTTACGATTAACCGCAAAGTACATGCCTTATTCGCGATGCGACTTTATGCACGCTAAGAAGGATTTTAGCCGGGGGAGAGGTTAAATGGGAAGTGTTCGAGTGAAGATTCTACAATCGTCCGTTTCAAATTTTCAAAAATGGCGGTGTGAGTTCATGTCTGATGAAGATATGAGATGTTGTTCCGGACACTCCGGTTTTCAACGTTTTTCCCATAGCTCAACCGGACCATTGCGCACTTTAAAAAGAGGATGAGGCTTTGGATGCGTTACACTGATGAGAGAACGGAAACGTGTTTTGTTTCTGGTCTTCAGCTTACGTCGGAGATGTGCCAGTTCAAATTCAATTTGTGCGGAAGAAACGGAGATCAACGTGACTGTGCGGGATGGAGCGAGTTTTGTCTTATCAAAGGAATATCCCCTTTGATCGGCCTCGATCCATACAGAGTGAAGATAACTGTTGATGCTGCCAACCGGACTGCCATGCGATCGAAACCGATCGAGCTGCGGATGATGTTTGTAGCCGCGTGTTTTTCCCTGCAAGACTTTTTTGGCAAGAAGGCCTTCTCTCCACAGAGCGACAAGCCCGATGGGATCAAGGTACGAAGGATGAATGCTCCACAATCTCATATTGATTTCCAGATGGGGTATGATCAATAAATGAGAAACGTTCCTAAAAACAAAAAGCTCCGCCCGCAACCGGACAGAGCTTTCTGATTCTAATGATGGCGACACGGTTGAGAATGTGAGAATGACGGATGCCTGACATCGATGGCGGTGTTACGGATTTCATTTCAACCTTGGACGTTATCGCATGGCTGAAGGTAGTTAGCGTATCAAAATCATTTTCCTGGATGCTGTCAATCCACCGACATTCAGTTTGTAGAAGTACATTCCGCTGGCCAATCCTTTTCCATCGAACGTCGCCTGGTAACTTCCAGCCTCCAACTCCTCATTCACCAGCATTGCAACCTCACGGCCTAATACATCCCAAACGGTGAGAGTTACGAAGTTGGAATTCGGTAGTTGGAATTTTATGTTGGTACTCGGGTTGAAAGGGTTGGGATAGTTTTGATGAAGAAGAAACAGTTCGGGCTCCGAAGAATTAAATTGCTTCACACTCGTCGGAATATTCTGACATAACACCCAATAGGGTTTCTTGTTATAGGTCGTGTTCCAGATGGTACATATGTCGGGCAGAGATTTCCATACAACTCTACCCTGCGCTACCATACCCGCAACGGAATCAATGAACGCGGTAATCTTTACGATCCTTGTTGGTGTCAAATCCCCGTTGTTGAAAATTGCATAGGACGGATAGAAACCTGAATCAGGCAGAGAACCACTGGTAATCCGGTTCACGATATTTCTTGTGATCGACGTGTTATAGGCAATGTTCGAAGTGTCCCTAATATGATTCTCGCATCCGTGCCCCAGTAGAACCAGATGCTTGGTTGAATCATGCACATAATAGTTTGCCATGCTCTGGGGCTTCCATGCGCCGAGCGGGTTAGGATCGCTGACGTGATTGGGAGTTCCTCCTCCCCACAGAATATCGGGACGCCAAAAGTACGACGGGTACATCCTTCCGTAAATTCCGTTCTGAAGATTCTCCCAGTTGTTGCCGCTGATGACTGTGTCGTAAAGGAATCCCCCCACAACTTTTGTCGGCGTAATGCCAAGCTGCTCGTGCAGGTATGCAACGTCGGCATAGTTGTATCCGTTTTCATGCGAGTGCGGGTCGCAGATAACTCCCTTGTCCTCCGCAAACCACCGCAGAAGATTCTTGCCGTTGGTATTTGCAACAACAGATCCCGTATCAAAGCGCATCACGGCCTGTAAGAACCTCCAGTCGGATTGAAAATCCCAGATCGCTCCCTTTGACTGGACAATATTTGCAATCTGCACCAGATAATTTCTTCTCTGAATGTAATAGTTATAGGTGAGCCACTGGACGTTGTCCTCGTTATGAGAAACCAACGTCAGATACACAGGCGGGTGTGATTGGGAACGGGTGGGATTTGTTCCACAAAGCGAAATGGCGAACAGGGCGAGTGTAAAAAATCTTGTCTTCATAACGGCGTGAGTTGCTAAGTTACTGATGTTACGCAAAGTAGATATGTCACCCTTTCAGGGTTCCTTGCCGTCGGTTATTAGTTGGTCAGGGCGTTGCCCTGACCTATAGTATCTGACGCTTTCAGCGTCAACTTACGCAAAGGACGTGGCATGCGATACTTGCATAGAATAGGTCATGAATCTGTGGTTCAAATAATATCCATGTCTAATATTGCTGGATGGCGCTCGGCGAGAGCGAACGCCAAGTCGTCCCTGAAAGGGATAAATACTACAGCCGAGGGCAACGCCCTCGGAAATAAAATAAACCACCGTTCGTAAACCCTGAAGGGGTTTCATGCATCCGTGCGAAGAACCGTATCTGCGTAACGTGAGTAAGTTAGACGGGATGCTTTCAATGGTGAGACACGAGAGATGGGAAGAGGTTTAAATGAACAGCCTCGACCAGGCATTATATCATAATCTTTCGGGTTGCGTAGCTTGAGTAGTCCCTCGTCTCTGGCGCGTATTCCTCTGCGATAAGAGTGGAGGAAATGAGGAAGTCCGCAGTGGATCGGTTGCAGGCGGTCGGAATATTGTAGAGGACCGCTATGCGCAAAAGAGCTTTTACATCCACATCATGCGGCTGTGGCTCCATCGGGTCCCAGAAGAAAACAAGCACATCAATATCGCCGTCGACAATCATCGAACCTAATTGTTGATCACCGCCGAACGGCCCCGACTTCAGTTTGGTGATGGTCAGCGGCAGCTTCGAATCTCCTTTGATTTGTTTCAACAGTGATTCTTCGACCAGTCTGCCTGTTGTGCCTGTGCAGACGAGCTGGTGTTTCAGCAGTTCTTTCCAATTCCATGCAACCCACTCTACCATATCTTTTTTACAGTTGTCGTGGGCAACAAGTGCGATGTTTTTTGTGGGCTTCATATGGTACCTTTCAATTATCGAGCTGGCCGATCAATTTCTCGTTCAGTTCTCCGATGCCTGTCAATCCAATACATCCACGGGACGAACAGCCATTGCCCAAGCGCGGCAACTGCGAGTGATGTTTGGTCGGGTGGTGGCGTACCGAAGAGGTTCGCCCAGTAAATAACAACAAGCAACACAGTAAGCGACCAGAACGCGTACACGCCTGTCTTGTCGATTGCCTTCGTTGCCCGCGTGTATACGAAAACAGCTCCAACCAAAAGCAACCCTTCAACTATCATCGTCCCGGCAAGAGAATTCCATAAGCCGAGTCCAACGTACGTTGAACAGCCGGGGTAGAGCGGCATATCGGGAATGTGCGTGACGAAATCCAGCACCCAATGGCTGAAGACTGCAGCGCCAAGTATCCACGAAGATTTCACGTTGCGCTTAAATGCATAGTACAACCCTCCGAACAGCGCCGACCAGCCAATCGCAGTCAGCAAACTATGCGAGTAGGGATAGTCGTGCAAGTCGAGCGGGGTCACGGCGGTCAGGCCGGGTACAATTTTGACGCTTTCAATCCCCAGCAGGAGGAAGAATGGCCATATCAAATCAAGAAATTGCGCGGCGATGAACAGTGTGCCGAGGGAAACTGCGGGAGCGGGTTTTTTTGCCGCCAATGCAACGGCATAATGACCGACAAACATGAGAATTGCTCCTGAAAATGATTGCAGAAAGAAGTGTTGAATATACCGTTGCCCTAATGCAGTTACAAGAGTTGTTTTTCCCTCTTCCTTTCTGTACTTTTTCTCCGGCTTCTGTATTTCAAACCTACAACGGAGATCCTCATGGCGGTAAAAACATCCACACTCGAAGGCGGGATCGGACTCATTGGAGTGAAAGGCTCGCTTACAGGCGGCGAGGAAACCGACGAGCTGCGTCGCGCTGTCGCAGGGTTTGCAGACCGCGACTATCACAAGCTCATTATCGATCTCAGCAGCGTCACCTACCTGAACAGCACAGCACTCGGCGTGCTCGTGAGCGCCCATACAACCTACACACGCAGAGGCTGGCAAATAAAACTCTGCGGCGTGAACAAGAACATCGACAGTATTTTTGTTATCACCAAGCTCTCTCTTGTCTTCGACGTCCACGATACAAGAGAAGAAGCAACCAAGAGTTTCGTTTAGAGTTTGTCCCCACTTCATTTCCTCCATTTTCAATCATCAGCTTCACGCCGGGATTCTCACATTTTATCGTAAACAAAATACCGGGAACATTTGAATGAAAACATACGCAACTCTCGCGTTACTGCTTTCGATGATGTCGATGTCGCACGCCCGGATTTCACATGGCGTGGTGAAAGAAGGTCTCACCATGGAGAGCAAAATTCTGGGAAAGAAAGTCCGCTACACAATTTATTTGCCGTTCGATTACGAAACCTCCAGCCGTTTTTATCCGGTCGTCTACTTGCTTCATGGGTATACCGACAACGACATGGCGTGGATCCAGTTTGGAGAGGCGAATATTACGGCAGACGAAGCAATTGCAAAGAGAGATATCCCGTCCATGATCATTGCCATGCCGGATGCAGGACCGAGTTGGTTCATCAACAATTATAACAACACTGTTCGCTATGAGGATTTTTTCTTGCAGGAGTTCTTACCGTTCATTGAATCGCACTACCGTACCCGACCTGAGAAACGTTACCGTGCTGTTGCCGGCTTATCAATGGGCGGCTTCGGGAGTCTGGTCTATGCAATGCGGCATCCGGATATGTTCGCCGCCTGTGCAGCGATGAGCGCGGCTGTCAACACAACAGACCAGATCGTTGCAATTGAAGATAGCGCGTGGAAGAGCAGTTGGCCTGTGACAGTCTATGGACCGGGTTCCGGCCAGGCGCGGCTGACGGAACACTTCCTCTCATACAATCCCATCCGTATGGTTGAAACGGGTGATGCTGAAAAAATAAAGTCCGTTCGAATCTACATGGATTGCGGGGATGATGATTATCTTACGATTGGCAATGCAATGCTGCACGTAGCGCTGACCCGGAAAAAGATTCCACACGAATACCGCGTCCGGGATGGCACGCACACGTGGTCGTACTGGCGCAGCGGATTGTTGGATGCGCTGAAATTTGTAGGCAATAGTTTTCACAAGTAGGGTTTCTGAACAAAAAATAAAATCGCAACTCGGGCGTTGACCGAAGTTTATGGATCTCGCTTGAGACTGCGCGCGGGGTAAAATGGATCGAATCGATCGAGTTTGTTGAAAGCGAGAAAGTACCCGGCAAGGGACAAGGCGGCAAAAATGAAGACGACGAATATTTCGATTTGAGACCGAATATTTAGCTAGAGCCAACAAATAGGTGAACAACATGAAAGAACCAGTTCCATCAAAACCCAGAGGACTCGGCGCCGATGTGGCGATGGTCGCCGCGTTGGTGAACTATCAGGACGGCTCCGTTGTGAGCCGAGAAATTGTGAAGAAGCCGACCGGATCCGTGACCGTCTTCGCCTTCGACGAAGGCCAGGGTTTGAGCGAGCATACGGCTCCATTCGATGCGCTGGTGCAGGTGCTCGAGGGTGAGGCCGAAATCGCCATCGCTGGCAAGCCGCATCGCATGCAAGGCGGCGAGATGATTCTCATGCCTGCCGGCAAGCCGCATGCACTCAAGGCACTCAAACCGTTTAAGATGATTCTCACAATGATTCGGTCTTGAATCTTAAATCCATACAACAATCACATTTTGGAAATAGCTGCGTTTTCCGAACGACAAATCTATGAACGCATAGCCAGAAACCCTCCAATGAAACCAGACCACGAACACAAGCAGTACATCGAAAAATATGGTGAAGATATGCCGGAAATCGGGAACTGGCGCTGGAAGGTATCAACCGCGTGACCACCACACCCGGAAACGTCGAACCGCGAGTGGGCAAAGCCTGGCACGTTCTGTCTGCTGAGGAAGTGCTGGCACAGCTTGGCTCCCTAGCGACTGGACTTTCTGCGCAGGAAGCCGCGCGACGGCTTGCGACCAACGGCACAAACGAACTGAAGGAGGGGCAGCGCATCAGCCCGCTCCAAATCCTTCTCGGCCAATTCAAGAGCCTCATCATCTGGATTCTCATCCTTGCCGGTGTCATCTCCGGCATCTTGGGCGAAGTGATGGATGCCATCGCCATTCTTGCCATCGTTGTTCTCAACGCCGTCATTGGTTTCTATCAGGAATTTAGCGCGGAGAAGTCCATCGCAGCGCTCAAGAAGATGTCCGCACCCCAGGCCAAGGTGCTGCGCGACGGGAAAATTACTTTAATTGCCGCTTCGGGCATTGTTACTGGAGACATCATCGCGCTGGAAGCCGGCGACATGATTGCCGCTGATGCGCGCTTGTTGGATGCGTCGTCACTGAAATGCAATGAGTCCGCGCTGACCGGCGAGTCGGAAGCGGTGACGAAGCAACCAGCGACTATGGGTCAGGGCGACATTCCCCTCGGCGACCGCGAGAACATGGTGTTCATGGGAACCAGTGTTGCGACGGGCACGGCACGGGCGGTCGTCGTGGCTACCGCGATGGGCACGGAACTGGGCGGCATTGCGGGCCTGATTGAGGAGGCGAGTGCGGAGGAGAGCACGCCGCTTCAGAAGAAACTGGACTCGTTCGGGCGCATCCTGATTTGGGCGACGCTGGGTATCGTCGCGCTGCTGTTCGTACTGGGGCTCTCGCGCGGAACAAGACCCTCCGAATTATTCATGACCTCAGTCAGCCTCGCCGTGGCCGCAGTGCCGGAAGGGTTGCCGGCAATCGTCACGGTTGCGCTCGCACTCGGCGTATCGCGCATGGCTCGACGCCGCGCACTCGTGCGCAAACTGCCGGCGGTCGAGACACTCGGTTCGACGACAGTCATCTGCACAGACAAGACCGGCACGCTGACGGTCGGGGAAATGACCGTGCGTGCACTCTACGTCGACGACCATATCTATGAAGTCACGGGCGAAGGCTACGGGCCGGACGGCGAAGTACGCTTTGAGGACAAGAAGGCGGACGCGCAGCACGCGGCGCCGTTGCTTGAACTGGCGACCGTCCTTATTGGCTGCAACAACGCGCATCTCGTCCAGGAAGACGGTGAGTGGAAAGTGATCGGCGATCCGACCGAAGGCGCCTTGCTTGCCGCCGGGTCCAAGGCGGGTGGCAATCAGGAGCTCATCGAGAAGGAACTCCCAAAGCAGAGCGAAATCCCTTTCGACTCCGACCGCAAACGAAGCTCAATCATTCGCAGGATGCCGGACGGGAAACTTCGCGCCTTCGTCAACGGCGCGCCGGACGTGCTGTTGGAACGCTGCACAAATATTTATGCCAGCACCGGCGTCCGCCCCATGACGGATCAGGACCGCCAGAGCATCGTGGCGCAAAACGCTGCCATGGCGCAGCAAGCCCTGCGCGTGCTCGGCTCGGCCTATCGCGATCTGGGCAACACTTTGCCCGCTGAACTTACTGCGGAAACCGTGGAGCGCGATCTCGTGTTCGTTGGTCTTTCGGGAATGTATGATCCTCCGCGTGAGGAGGCCAAAGATGCTGTGGCAAAATGTCGCGCTGCGGGTATTCGCGTTGTAATGATTACCGGCGATCATCCGGATACCGCAACGGCCATTGCTCGGGAAATCGGAATCGCCTCACCTGACGACAAGGCCATCGCGGGTATCGAGTTGGATAAGATGTCCGACGACGAACTTCGCACGCGCGCTCCTAAGATTGCCGTGTACGCTCGCGTTACCGCTGAGCACAAACTGCGCATCATCCGCGCCTGGAAAGCGAACGAAGCAGTGGTCGCGATGACGGGCGATGGAGTCAACGACGCCCCAGCCATTAAAGGTGCCGACATCGGGATCGCCATGGGGAAATCAGGAACCGAAGTCACGAAGCAGGCGTCGGACATGATCATCACCGACGACAACTTCGCCACGATCGTCGCCGCCGTCGAAGAGGGCCGCGGCATTTACGACAACATTCGCAAGACCCTGCAATACCTGCTGGCCGGCAACACAGGTGAATTGCTGTTGATGGCCGTGTGCGTAGTCATCGGTCTGCCAGTGCCGCTTCTGCCGATTCACTTGCTCTGGATTAATCTCGTGACCGACGGCCTGCCCGCGCTCTGCCTGGCGACCGACCCAATCGACCCCGACGTGATGAAGCGCCACCCGCGCCGACAGTCTGAGCGCATCACGGATCGGAACTTCCTCCGCACGATGTTCCTCACCGGCTTCCTCACGGCGGGTGTGGCGTTCGCGGTTTATTTCTACGCCTTGAAGACAGGAACTACAGAATCGGCTCGCACTCAGGCCTTCGCCGTTCTGGTTTTTGCCGAACTCCTGCGGTCGTTCGGTGCCCGCAGTGCAACCAAGCCTGTTTGGCGCATCTCTCTTTTCACGAACGTCAACCTGGTCATCGTAGTTGTGATTTCTTTCGGCCTCCAGGTGTGGAGCCAACACAACGCGACTCTGGGCGGCTTTTTGAAAACGTCATCCATGTCGTTCGCCGATTGCTTCCTGCTTATGGCCGTCGGCGCAATCCCTTTGCTAGTTCTGGAGATGGTGAAGCTGGTGCGACACGCCACGCGGAAAACAGCGACGGCGTCATAAAGGGACAATGCAACCCGCGGTTCACAATTCAATTTTCTTAAAGGATATCCAACCTGAGTAAGCCTGCTACGGCTTCGCAATAGCCCCGATCTGCATCTGAATAACGACATCCTTGCCTATTAAATTCTCGTATGCTTAAACACCATACTGAGCGATCCTACACCGCGCGCCAATGTAGTGCCCGCGGTCTGCAACGATACGCACACACACAGCGAACACACGCCCGACATTTTCCTCATACAATTGATGGAACGCGGCTGCATCGCCGGTTTGCGCGCGGGCTACAAGCAATTGCTGTAGATTTTCTGTCAGAACATCGTCCAAACGCAAAGCCCCGGTCTGCATGCCTCATACTTGTTGGTGTATGGTACGATGCCGGCCGGGGCGAAAAGGATTGAATGCAATTTCAAGATTGTATCAATGAATTCATCCCGCTAAGCAGAATCCCGGAAATGGAGATGAATAAATGTGCCAATGTACTTACAACCTTCGCTTCGTCGTTTTTTTTGGCTTCGCCTTCGGGGCTTTTTTCTTCGATGTCTTTTTTCGCGGCGCGGGTTTTTTGCGGGCGGGCTTTTTCATCTCCTGTGCTTTCACGAGGCCGAGCGTGTTTCCTTCCGGGTCTTTGAACAACGCGAACGTAACCATGTTCGGGATCTCCGTCGGCGGCATGACGATGGAGCCGCCCATGCCGATAGCCTGGTTCAGCGTTTCCTCCAAGTCGCTCACCTCCATGTAGAATGTTACCGGAGGCGGTGCGGGCTGGCTCGGGTCGTTCTGCCCGATACCGCCGCCGATGCCGCGTGTGGCATCCGGCATGACAAGGCCGTAGTTCATCGGGTTGTTTGAGTTGATGTTCCAGCCGAACAATTTTGAATAGAACTTTCGCAACTCGCCGGCATTCTTCGAGTTGATTTCCCAGTGTACAACAGGTGCACCCATAGTGTTACTCCTTTGTGAATGTGGATGATGAGTTAGTTGAGTTTGGTGATGAGGATGTTGATGATGAAAAAGGTTGAGCGCATAACGTGTCGCAACAAAACGAAACAACGAGCACCACGCTCCCAACGGAGTAGCGAGTCGTTTGCCATAGGAATGCCGTTACGGGTTCATTGAAATCGCAAATGGTTGGAAACCGGAGGTAACGACTCTCCCGCTAGAGGCGTCAAAAATGACGCAGTATGTTTGTTGGACGAAATAGTATTCTTTGACCGAAGGGTCTTGAATCATTGTTTTGTTGACCAACTTCTCGGGTCGGGAAACTTTTTTATCAATGCGAGTTGCCCCCATGTAATACTTGCCCTTGTCCTTTCCCCCGAAAGTGCCAACCTTGTAACGACCACGGTAATCACGACTAAGGTAGTCACCCACATCAGCCGTCTCAAACACTCCCTTGTCAACTCTTTGGTCGTCAAGGAGGTAGAGGATGACTATGGAGGTATCCATTTTTGGATGAAACACTTTTTTGAAGACATAATGAGTATCTACTCTGGCTTGTTCGTACACCCAAGTGACGTAGATGAGATTGCCGACGGTCTGAACATTATGGTTCGTTGGCCATACAGCCGAATCGCCTCGGGAAAGTGCAGACTTAGCTAAGTCAAGGTCAAGAGAAGATAGGTCTTCAAGGGATATGCTCGAAATAGGCTCTGGTGCAAGCTGATTTGCGCCCCTCACAATTTGCTTTGGCTTTCCCAGAAGTTTCTCCACTTCGTCGTACGTCATCCCAACCAAAATGGTTGGAAGTTTCTCCTTCGGTGAAATACAGCTAGGGGCAAGAAGAATGATTAGAAGAACCATCGGGATGGTAAATCTCATTGAACAGGACTCCATTAGTGTGCATGAATCTTGTTTATAAAAGTGTATGCTTGCGTTTGTTAACTGCCGTTGGGATCATCTGCTTCGGAACATTGAATCGTGAAGCACTTCAACAATCGCAAAGGCAACAATGTGGTAGGCATCCGCTTCAGATTGATGTAGTTTGGCGACAGGTAAGTCCCGTTCCCAATCGTATGCAACCACGAACGATTCAATAGCGATAACTTCCCAATCGAACCCCCAGTGAGCGAACCCGTTGCGAAGAAGTTTGAACGTCCTCTCTATGTTGTGCCGGACGTAGCTTCAACTTTGCGTTACCAGATGTGTGAGTGGTCGTAGGTGATGCTGTTAGTCGCCGTTGTTTTGCAGGATAAGCAACCCTCCGCCAGTTATTTGATTATCAGTAGTTCCTTCGAGATAGTCTTGCTCAACTCCCAAAGCATGCGAGCGTCCTTTGGCTCAAGCTTGATGCCGTGCGAACGTTCCTTGTATGGATGAATGAAGTTGCGATAGTCCCGAAGGACGACTCCAAGGTCTTTTTCGGTCTGAGATATCCAGCCGAGTTCATGTGCAACTTCGATGTAGTTCTTAAGCGTCCATTCACCTAGCAGAAGAGTCTTGCCGGCTTTGTCTCTCGGTGAAGAGTGAGCAGTGAAGACTTTGCTCTTGTCTGACAGCTGGTTGATCCGAGCGAGAATCAAGGCCTCTAGCAGGCCACCCATCATAACCGTTGCGGCCAGTGGCGCTTTAGAAGATGTGCAAGTAGCGCACTCCTCCCAGCGTCTGGAAAGAATAGCCTGCATCTCAACATCGGAGATGAGCGCAGAAAAAATTGGAGCTTTGTCGCTTGACTGGGACAACTTAGAGCTCGACACCAGTACAATGTTCTCAGTCCTGAGAGCCACAACAATTGCTCGAAGATTCTTCAGGAGCTTGTCGTACTTGGCTCGTGTGGTGTTCTTCTCGCTCAGTGCAAGTAGCTTGTTGTATACTTCGTCTGCCTGACTCAGCTTGCTATCCCCTAGTGTTTCGAGGATGATCGTACGGTGACCATTGAACCATGAGAGAACCGTGGCCTTCACTACGGAACGTTCGTCGGCGTTCTGGACTTGAACCGACTTGACCCTCTTGAGACTGGTTCGAAGTCTGTCTATCTCTGAAAGAGAAGACTCAATTGCATTCTGCACATCGTTCATTTCTTCGTGCGCCTTCGAGGTTTCTTGGTGATCTTTTTCCTTGGTGTATTCTTCTTCGAAGCAGATGGCAAGGTCATTGCAACAAGATTCTCGCCGACCGAGTTGATTGCATAGGTTCCTTTCTCAGAGCCTTTGTCAAGAAGACCAGCGTGATGAGCATTCACCAAGGTTTGTTCCGGCCTGTGGAGGCGATCGATATTTGCCAAACGACATGCTTCCCTCAAATCTTCTTTGGTAATCGTGTCCTTTCTCTGCGCTACCGGGGCTTCGAATCGATGGTAGTACGCAACCGTGGCGGCAAGCTGGTTGTCAGTCTTTGGATTCTTCTGCCCGACGAACGCCTTTATGTCAAGCTGGCCGCTACCGGACTGAAGAGTTTGCTGTGGCGAGCCTGAAGGTGGCGGTATGCTACTGGTGATTTGAGAGGGTGCCGGTTCAACCGAATGGCCAAGCTTCTCTTTGGCCCAACGGATTATTCGATCCTGCTCCTTTGCGTCGAACGGTTCCAATGCCTTGACTATTGTTCGCACGGCTTCAAGGTCATCTGTGGTTTGAGGCATAAGTGCTCCTATTGTTGATGAAGATTTCATTTGTTATTTGCTCATGCAAAACAATTGCGGCTGACTACTGTAAGTACGACATTCCAGTGTCCGCTATTTCATTTTGTCTGGTCTGAACTATCTCACAACTCAACCGGAACCCGGCAAACATATTCTTAAACTCATCAAGACTTGCGAGAGGGATGATCTCACACGCCTCGTTGTAACGATTCCACATTGCCAGCACCGCAGGGTTTTTATGCGCCGTCGCAATTGCCTCTGCGGATTTCCATTCAAACACCTCAACAATTGTCCCGTCTGCAGCTTTCATGACGTGTTTGCTTGCTTGTTGACACTGTCTGCCGTTTGTGATACTTTGTTATGTGGATATTATCTGGGACGACAATAAAAACAGAGCCCTAAAAAAGACACGGGGCATCTCTCTCGAAGAGATTGCAAATGTCATCTTGGAGAGGAAGTATCTGGCGGTGTTGGAAAATCCAGCCCGTGCGAGTCAAATGATATTCGTATTAGAGTACAAGGGATACACTCACGTCGTCCCGTTCGTAATTGATAGTGAGAGCAACATCGTGTTAAAGACAGCATTCCCGAGCCGCAAGTTTCATAAATTGTATGCAGAAGGTCGCCATGAAAACAAAGCTCGATTCTTTCGAGCGAGACATTGAAAAAAACGCATCGGCATATCGATCCGTTTCAAAGAAACAACTTCGTAAAGTCGAATCCGTCATCGAGCGGGCGAGAAAAAGCCGTAATGTTAACATTCGTCTTTCTGAGAATGTGTTGGAACGCTTGAAGCGTCGATCTCAGGATGAAGGTCTTCCCTACCAAACACTGATTGCCAGCATTTTACACAAGTACGTCACCGACAGACTTGTCGATGAAGAAGCAATCCGAAAGTCCATGAAGCTTCTCCAAGCCCCTCGCTAATTCATTCCTGCCTCGCCACTGCACGTACGCATTGCGTGTATCCATCCCAACAGACTTGAACAAATCACTCGCAAGAAAATTTTGTCTGTTGTATAACCATCTCCGCAGCGCGAACCCAGCGGACGGCTGAAGAGTTGTGATCGATGTGGTAAAAAAATAGTGTGCATTTCATAGCGAAGATCTTTTAGAAGTACATTCTGGAAAAACAAGCGGCCGAAGAGATGATGTAGGTTTGAGCTTTGAAAAGCTGGTAGGATTATAGCAATATCAAATCATGTGTGCAAGAGGGGAGGCATATCGGGTCGTAGCATCGACGCTCCAGTGCCGTTTTCTGAGCTTAATAGACGATTATGGTCAACGACTCTACGGGCCCGTTGACTCGCAGAGAGAATCGCGTTACGTGCGAGGTGTTTTTACTTCAGGAGATTCAATCCTTTCAGCGCGAGCGTATCGTCGGGGTTCAGCATGCGTGCGGCAGTAAGCAATGCTGTTGCTTTCTGTTTGTCGCCAAGATAATAGTACGTCCAGCCCAGCGAAAGATTCGGGTCGTACGCTCCCGGAAAATACGTGTACGCTTTCTCGAGGTAATTCTTTGCCTCAGCGTAGGCACTTCTGTTGAGCATGATCTGTCCGAGGCGGAGATTAGCCGTATAGTTCATCGGGTCTATTTTCAAAACAGCATTGTACATCGCAGCAACACCATCCCAATCGTTGAGTGCGGAGAGGGGATAGGTTCGGCCCAACAGCGCTTCGATGCTCTTGTCTTTACTCAGTGCCAACGCAGAGATGTAATACCGTTTTGACTCATCGTAGTTTTTTGCAAGATAGTGAAGCCAACCGAGCCGGAGATTTAGGAGGTAATCGTCTTTGTTTTCTTTGTACACGCCTTCAAGCGCCTGCAGACTTTTCTTGTAATCCTGGTCGGTTTCGTATCTGAGCGATTCATGGAACGCGTCGGTCTTGCTTGACTTTCTTTGTGAGAGAACGTTGCTGCTCAACAACAGTATAATTCCAAGAATGAGCACGGAAGTCATCATGACATATTTTTTCATATTACTCTTCCTCCGGGATAATTGCGGTTGCGCGAAACTCGATTTTCTTTGGTGTCTGTACAGTGATATTCTTTATTGTCCCTTCATCGTCTATCGTCAGCTTGCCGTTCCACACCCGGTTATAAAAGCCGAACAGTCCGGAACCCTGTACAGTGATTGTGTTGCTGATGATGAAGTCACGGTTCGTTTTCTCGTTGAACGTAAACTCTGCCGCCGCCTGTAACTGCGGCTTGAAAATAAGAAATAACTCGGAAATATCTCGCACATGGTTCTTCAGGAGCCGCGACAACGGGTATGTGTCCGACCATCGGAGCGTTGGCTCATCACAGAGCGGCACTTGAAGAGCAGTCAGATAAAAATGATAGAGCGCGGTACGCCTGTTTCCTGTAAAGTTTGTCAGATAGAAAATCTTCCCGATGAATGCAACAGTTACTGTTGCATTCCGTGACGACTCAATAAAAATCGTATTGTAGATGTCAACCTTTACTTCCCACTCTTCTTCAAATGTTTCCGTCCCCAGCGAACAGGTGAACTTGAACGTATCGCCAAGTTTGAGGTCGAATGCCTTCTTTACGAGCTTGTGCGTCCCGACGTTTTGAATGGTCATTTCTTGTTGAGGAGCATCGAACGAGTGAAGCGTGAAACCGTCGGTCTTACGTTCAAGATACTGTCCGAACGGATAGTCGAGCGTCTTGTCGCCCAGCTTGTCAGTCTGTTGAAATTGAAAATGCAGATGCGGCGTCGGTGATCGGCCGCTGTTACCGCAAGCGCCAATTACCTCTCCCTTCTTGATCCGCTCGTTCGGCTTCACTTTGATTGAGTGAGGCTCGAGATGTGAAATCGAAGAAAAGATTCCGCTTCCATGATCGATGATCACTGTGTTGCCCCAATTCGACTTGAGGTTTGTCTCACCAATTGCATTGTCCGGAATCCCATCAACAATGCGGACAACTGTTCCGTCAAGCGGTGCGACAGCAGGAAGTCTTGCGCAGTAGTAATCCTTCATCGCCGCGCCTGTTCCGGAGAATTCAGATCCCTTTTCATCAACGACGACAAAGTCCCAGGCAAAGCGCCATTTATCCTTGTGTGTGAGATTGCCGCCGTGCCCCTGTGAAACAAACCACTCGCCATAAAAAGGCAGTTCCGGGATTACGGCCTTGAACCGCTCAAACCGTGAAAGGCGATTGTGGTGATAATAATAATTCTCCTCCGGTGTTCCGGGCATGAAGTACAGCAAGACGAGTCCGCTCTGTTCCCGCCGGAATTTCAAACTGTAAATCACGGTCAGCACCGCAAAGTTAAATGGCAGTACGAGTATTGGCAACGCTGCCGACGACAAGAACTGCGAAAAGAATCCGGTGAGTATTACGATAACCACCGAAGAAGCGATTGTCAGCACGACGGATTTCTTCGAGGGAATAATGAGGCTGCCGCCAAGGGCCAGAGCCGTGA
>JBBRUI010000016.1:0-28259 GCA_038247945.1 Bacteroidota bacterium
ACGGCGACGGAGCTCCTGCGCGGGTTCTTGCAGTGGTTGAGGATTGAGCGTGGACGAACTGACCCGCCTTCTTGCCGATCTTGTTGCAATTCCAAGCATGAACCCGATGGGACGGGACCGAAGCGGGCCGGAGTATTCTGAAGAAAAAATCGGGGAATACGTCGCCGGCTATCTTCGTCGGAACTCCGTTGACGTGAAGACGTACAACGTTGCTCTTGGTCGTCCCAATGTCATTGGCTACGTCAACGCCGGCGCCGCGCAGACGGTGATGCTTGAAGCGCACCTCGATACTGTGCACGCGGATAACATGACGGTTGATCCATTTCAATCAAAGATCGTGGATGGAAAATTGTTTGGCCGTGGTGCGTCTGATACCAAAGCTTCACTGGCGGCGTTTATGTACACCGCCGCTTCTCTTGCACGGAACCCGCGGTCGATGAAATACAATCTGCTGATTGCCGCAGTCTCGGACGAGGAGTATGGGTTCTCGGGTGCGCGTACAGCAGTAGCAAACGGATTGAAAGCAGATTTCGGAATCGTCGGCGAACCGACACAACTCCGGATCGTTCGTGCGCATAAGGGCGTGGTACGATGGAGGATTGTTGCAACAGGGAAGGCGGCACACTCCGCGTACCCGGAACGCGGCGATAACGCAATCTATACAATGGGGCATATCCTCACGCGGCTTGAAGACTATGCACAGCAATTGACGCATGAACCAACATTCGGAGATCTTGGAACGGCGACATTGAGCGTCGGCGTGATTGAAGGCGGGCAGGCGGTGAATATCGTTCCCGATCGCTGCGCCATTGAAATCGACCGCCGCACGCTTCCGGGAGAAACGGAAGAAGAAATTTTGCAATCCGTCCGGAATGCTTTGTGGGAGGTTCCATCGTGGAGTTTCGAGCCTCCTCATATTTCAATCGGGGGAATGGACGTCAGCGAAGACAATCCATTTGTTATAGGACTGGCAGCTTCGATCAAGGAACGGACCGGTGATTGCATTTTTGAAACAGCGCAGTACGCGACAAACGCCGGCGTGTACAACAGAAACGGGATTCCTGCGATTGTGTTCGGTCCGGGAGATATCGCGCAGGCGCACACAGCGACAGAGTTTGTTGAAACAGATCAAGTGATTCGCTGCTGCGAGATTTTGTCCCGCTTCTTGACGATATGACAATAGACAAAAGTACCAAGAGAATTGTTGGTCTTGATGTAGGTGGAACGAAGACGGCTGTTGTTCTCGGTGATGCCGAAGGCCGGATTCTTTCGCGGACGCAGTTCGCGACAAATCCTGCATTGGGATTTGAGAAAGTGTTTGATGATATGTGCGACGGTGTACGCTCAACAATCGAGTCGGCTGACGGGCTGGTTTCCGCCCTGAGCGTTTCCATCGGCGGTCCGCTTGATGTTCTGACGGGTGTCATCAAATCACCGCCGAACCTGCCGGGGTGGGATAATATTCCCCTGAAAAAATTGTTGACTGAACAATTTCACCTTCCGGTATACATCGAGCATGATGGAAATGCCGGAGCTCTTGCGGAGTTTTATTTCGGGGCTGGGAAGGGATTCCGGAATATTGTATTCATCACGATGGGAACAGGATTCGGTGCGGGGTTCATCCTTGATGGAAGATTGTATCGTGGAACGAGTGATGTTGCCGGGGAGATTGGGCACATCCGTATCGCGGAGACGGGTCCAAATTGTTATGGCAAGTCCGGCTCCCTTGAAGGGTATGCGAGCGGCAACGGCATCGCAAAGCTTGCCCGTTCAATGCATCCGGAACTCTGGAGCAATCAGGTTCAGGTGATAGAATTGTATGAAGCATACAAGGCCGGTTCGGTCGAAGCAAAGATGGTGTTCGAGAGAGCATCGTTGTATCTCGGGCGAGGGCTTGCAATGGTTGTGGACTTTCTGAATCCGCAACGCGTGATTCTTGGCGGACTCGGGATGAGGTTGCAGGACGCATTGCTTGAGCCTGCCCTCAGGGTTTATGACCAAGAAGTTTTGCCGGTGGCGGGCGATGTATGTGAAATAGTTCCTGCGGCACTGGGAGAATCAATAGGAGATTACGCGGCTCTCTCCGCGGCGTATGATCAGGGTGGGCTGCTTGAGAGTGCTCATCAATCAGTTGAATCATAATCAGCGGTTTGACTTTGCAAAAATCCGAAAAGCACGAACCAACAATTCGTCATTCACCAACAATTAATATCAGAGAACATTCATGAAGAAAATCATATTGCTGCTGGCGGTGTTCGTTCAGAGTTTGTCCTTCTCGCAGAAAGCCTTGTATTTTGCCGAAATAAAAAAAGTCGTTGAAAAAGCCTGGCGTGAAAATCCCGCCATCGTTCAACAGTGGAAAAATACGAGCAGGCCAAATGTTTTGTGGGGATACGACGCACCGCCGCATCCTATTTATCTTGCAACAACCCTGGCATTTCTCTTCGAACAAACGAATGAAAAACAATACGCTGAGAGAGCCGCCCAGTTGCTTGCCTCGTACGGCGACCTGCGGGATGTGTTGCCCAAAGAATATCCCAAAACCAGGGCGGAATATTCGGATGGCGTTCCCCCGCTCTCGAATTTCTTTTATCTTCCGCCGTATGTCCGGGCGTATTTGAGAATTCGCAATAGCGGCGTGATGGACGCGGCGACGAAAACGAAAATTGAGAAACAGGTTGCGGAAAGTATTGACTTCATTTTTCGTTTCCCGGAATGGGGAACACACAATCGTGCAATGTTGAGAGCGGAAGCGTTGGCGTACGCGTATCTTGCTTTTCCCGATCATCCCCATGCGGCGAAGTGGAAGAAAATGGCGGAGGCGATTGCAAGCGACAACATCAACAACTGGGAGATCGAAGATGCATCGCTCTACAATCCCATCTGGCTGCTTGCACTTTTCTCCTATGCTGAGGCGGCGAACAGGCCCGACGTGTTTACCTCTCCCATGATTCATTACTATCTCGACTTTTACGCAAGACTCATCGCCCCCAGCGGAACGATTCCGGATTATGGAGATGCTGCCTGGAATTCAACTGCCGGTTCGCTGCGGTTTGTTGCAATATTTGAAAAGGGGGCAGCAGTGTACAAAGACCCGGTGATGAAATGGGCGGCACAATCCATTCTCCGGACAGCCACGAGCAGGTTCGATACGATGGGAGTCGGCGAGTCATATTCGCTCAGCGATGCGTACCGATGGGCTGATGAATCAATAGTCCCCCAGCATCCCAAAACGCTGAGCCAGGATGTTCTGGATGATGTGATCGGGAAGAAAGTTGTATTCCGCAATGGCTGGGCGGACTCGAGCATGTACCTTCTGCTCAACTATTGCGATGAGGGCAGTTGGGGATTTCCGTACAAAGAGTATCTCCGCAACACGATTTCAGTCGAACACGAAAAAATGACGCACGGCCATTCTGATGAGAACAGCATTGTGTTATTGATGAACAAAGGCTCGGTATTGCTGCACGATGCAGGGTATCGTGACTCGCTCCCCAGCGGAAAATTCGGTTCATGGCGTGCAGACTATTTCCATAACCGCATGGTGGCCCGCAAGGACAAGCGCGATCCTCATCAGGGTGTGCTTGAGTATGTCCGGAATTATGGCGCACACCGCCCGGTTGAAACACAGCGGATATCATTTCTCTCTCTCAAGGATGTGGATATGAGCCGGACCCGCGTCACCGACAATAACCTTGGCTATAGATGGGATCGGGTGATAACGTACGTGCGTGATCCCGGTTATTTTGTCGTCATTGATGGAGTGAAAGCTCTGCGGGATGAGTATTTCACATTTACAAACTTCTGGCACGCGCAAAATATCTACGCACGCGGCGAGCATTACTTCGATATTGCAACCGACTCAGTTCCGGGCTACAAGTTCGTTCCGAACCAATCTTTGCTGATACACTTCCCCGAAACCTATGCGAAAGCTGAAGGCGCTGAGCCGATCAGCCGGCAATCGCAAATGGAACAAGCGATTTATCAATCTGTTGCAAGCTCCTACAAAACCGGGGATTACGAAATGTTTGTTACGGTGCTTTACCCTCACGACCGGAAAGTAAATGCCGCATCGCTCATCTCACAATTTAAGTTGGTCGAGACCTCGGTTCCCGGCAAGGCTGTTGCTCTTGAAATTACAAACGGAACCGCAAAGAACTATATTTTTGTCCGCCTCGATCTGGAGATGGAACTCTCGCCGAAAAATATCCGGCCCCGTTATCTTTACGATTTGGGAAAAGTATCGTTCGCCGGATTTGAAACTGATGCGCCGTTCATGTTCGCAACTCTGAGTAATGCAACGGTAAGCTACTCCGCCGCGGAATTCACCAAACTAAAATATAAAGGCAAGACTCTGGTGGAGGCGCTTCCGAATACCCATGGCCTTCAATTGGATGGGGCTCCCGATCGGATTGCGCTCACCAAGTGGAGATATTGGGAAGATGTCGTTCCACTAAAATAATATCGCAAGAGATTATCATCAACAGAACTTCAATCATCATACATATAGACTATGCAAACCGGAAAACAAATACGACTAAATAAAATATGGAGACACAAACGGGCTGTGATCGTTCCCTTTGATCATGCTGCGTACTCGGGTCCGTCCGAAGGAATTGAGGATCTCCGCCAATTAACCGAGCGCATCGCCAAAACGGACGCTGATGCAATTCTTGTAAATCCGGGTTCACTTGAATTGATAGCGCCTGTCTTGGGTGGACTCAGCGTGATTCTTCGGCTGGATGGCGGGTTCACTAAGTACTCTTCCGCTCCGGCAGATTATCGAACGATGTGTCCGCCGGAGAATGCTCTCTCACTCGGAGCTGATGCGGGAATTGTGTTTACATTCGTGGGCACTGCGCATGAAACGGAATCGCTGGAACGATTGGGCAGGACTGCTGCCGACGCGAGCAATATCGGATTGCCGCTGATAGCAGAAATCTTACCACCGAGTCTGTTGAACAACCACTTCGGCAGCACCATGTTCGCAACGCCGAAGAAGGGAAATGTTTTTGAAGAGACGCTGAGTGTTGCGCGCATCGGTGCTGAAGCCGGAGCGGACGTAATCAAGACCCGCTACACGGGCAACGTCAAACAATTTCGCGAGATTGTACGCCAATGCGGTGCGCGGGTCATTGTTGCGGGTGGCCCGAATTTGAACGGAACCGACAAGCAACTTCTCCAGCTTGCGTTTGATTGCGTACAGGCAGATGCGGCAGGCATTATTTTCGGCAGAAATGTCTGGCAGCATCCGAAGATGGAATCGCTCATCGCAGCCTTGTGTGCTATTGTCCATGAGGATGAAACTGTCAGCGCAGCTCTAAAGCTGCTGCGATGATTACGACGGTCACGTTGAATCCGATGCTTGACAAGACCGTGTACGTGCAGAACATTCGCCGCGGCCAAGTCGAGCGTGCATCGAAAGTTGAGATGGTCGTTGGAGGGAAGGGAGTCAATGTCTCCCGGCAGTTGAAACGGCTGGGCGTTGAAACTCTTGCAACCGGATTCGCGGGAGGAGAAATAGGGACGATGCTCGAGCGGCTGTTGCGTGACGAAGATATTCCTCATGAATTTGTCCGGGTCGCGGGTATGTCCCGTGAAGGAGTAACCTACCGGGAAAAGGACGGGACAATTACCGAATTATTCGAGCCGCCGCACCCCGTAACGATGGACGAGGCGCAAAGGCTGGTAGAACTGGTGGATTCAAAGCTTTCTGACAGTGACTGGATCGTCTGCAGCGGAAGTTCACCATCACCGGAGGCGGATACTGTTTTCGAAAAAATTATTCAGAGGGCAAAGGGGCGGTCGGTGAACACGGTTCTCGATTCTTATGGAACTGTTTGCCGCAATGCAGCACGGTCGGTTCCTACGATTTTGAAAATGAACAAAAATGAATTCGAGCAAACATTCGGAAAAATCCTTTCCGGCCCGGGTGATTATCACCGCATGTTCGATGAAATATTGGGTCAGGGAATTTCCTGCTGCATAGTTACAGATGGTTCTCATGTTCTCTACGCTGCAACATCTTCTCAACGCTGGAAAATTAATCCCCCAAAAATCTCGCCTGTGAATTCCACCGGCAGCGGGGACAGTATGGTCGGGGGAATGATGTACGGGTTCACTCAAGGGTGGGGTACAGAGAGGGCTTTGAAGTTAGGCGTTGCTGCGGGTTCCTGTAATGCACAACGTTGGGAAGTTGCAAATTGTTCGTTGGAAGATATTGCTTCGCTGGAATCAGAAGTCATGATTGAACCATTCACCCAACAATGAATCCTCTTGTAAATTGGAATTTTTTCTAACTCACATCTCTCATAAGGAACACAACACATGCCCACTGTCCAAAACATTCTGACACAAATAACAGCTATTGATATTGCATCTTCGGGACCGAAGGTCGAAGAAACAGTAGCAAACGAACTTAAATCGAGATTCTGTCCGAAAGCAACTGTCCGACGAACCCAGGGACTTACGTCAGGTGCCGGAACGATTCGGATCGCCGTCGTGGCGGATAAGAAAAGCTGGAAAGCAATTCATCCTTCTCTTGGCGACAAAGAAAACTGGATGATGGCGAGAGCCAAAAATGGGGGCGGACTAGAGTTGATCGTTTCGCGTCCACATCTGCTGTATGGATTGTTTTGTTCTCTCACAGAAGATTGGAAAGCGAATGATGTCGCGTCCCTCGAGCAAGGGACAATCCGCTTCGCAACGTTTCCTGAAGTCCGGCCTGTGTATGATATGTTTCTTAACCAACATGCGAGAACGACCCGGTATTTTGACAGGGAAGAATATTTCAGGGACATGGCGCGCCTCGGATTTTCATATGTGGAAGCGAACGGACTTGCATTCGCATTGCCGTTTGAACAGGGACCCAAGGGCGAACTTCTCCATCGCTTCTACACATATTGTCCGTCCCTTGATCAATTTGTGACCAGCAAGCTGAACAAAGGTTTTTATGATCAGGATTATCTGACGGCAAACCTGAACAACCTCAAAACCAACGCGCAGCTTGCTGAAAAATACGGCATGACACCCGGACTTTTGTGTTTCGAGCCGCGGTCTGTTCCCGATGAATTGCTGCAGCGCTATCCTGTTCTGCGCGGCGCCCGCGTCGATCATCCGATGCGCAGCTTCAGGCCGCGCTTCAACCTCTCAGTAGCCCATCCCGTCGTTCGTGAGCATTATGCCGAGATGATGGAGAACGTCATGCACGCGGTACCAAACCTCAGCTACATCTCGATCTGGTCAAACGACAGCGGGGCGGGATTTGAGTATACGAGTTCGCTGTACGTCGGAAGAAACGGCGGCGGCTATGTTGTGCGCGAGTGGTTGGGCAGCAAGGACATTGCACATGCCGCAGCGTTGAATCTTGTTCGCTATATGAAAGTCCTGCGCGATGCAGGGAGAAAAGTAAATCCCAATTTCCGCACGTTGATCAGGCTTGAACCATTCTGGGAAGAGCATGACTACATCTGGGAACAACTAGAAGACGGACTCGATGTTGAAGTCTCATCGTTGCAGACTAAAGGATGGGAACTCTCATACAAACATCCGAAGTACGAGGAAGTTCCGCAAATTCACGGCACAGCATTGTACAATCGTTTCGTCGACAAAGAGAAACCATTGATGGAAGAACTGCGCAAGAAAGGCTCCGAGACGGACGTGTACTTTACGCCGACGATTCTGTGGAACCACGAGCCGTTGCTCGGAATTGCATTCCCGCAATTGGTGATGGAAAAACTGAAAGACATGGCAGCACAGGGCGTAACGACGACGTGCTATTACGGAGGCGCTACGCCGCAAAAGTGGGCGCCGTATAACATCAACGAAGAATTGTCGCGTGCATTTCAGATGGATGCATCGCTCGATCTGAATTCGTTCATGAAACAAAAGGCAACCGAATGGATCGGACCCGAACTGGCCGATGATCTTGTGAAGGTGTGGACGATTTCAGACGAAGCGTATCGGTGTTTCCCTGTACCGAGTTGGATCTTTTCTGGTTGGGGTGTCTGGTACCGGCTGTTCGTCCGCCCGATCATCCCAAATATCGAAGCGGTTCCCGAAAAGGAACGTGCATACTACGAAGACTTTATGCTCGCGACCACCCACAACCGGACGCGTGTCGACTTTCGTTATGATGTTGGTTTCGATTTGCTGGAACCTGCCCGGGCGTCGCAGGCTGTCGTGCACATGGATGATGACCTGTTGCCGACAATGCAAAAGGGACTTGCATTGTTGAAGGATATGGAAAAACGGGCATCGGGAGAAAAGGCAAAAGCCTGTGTACGCGACCAATATGACCGGATGCGCGCGTTGAATTGCTGGTACAAAACGCAGCGCAATGTTACGGCGTGGGTTGCCGGCGTTCACGGATACCTGGAGTCGAAGGACGAAAAGTTCCGCAAGGACTGTCGGGCACTCCTGAAAAATATGGTGCTTGATGAAATCGAAAACACGAAAGACTTGCTGGATCTCTGGGAAACGTCTACAACAAACTGGATGATCCTCTCGGCAGTCGGGGAAACGACCTTCATCTATTACAACAACCTCGGTGAGATGATGAAGAAGAAGATCGAATTGATGCAGGGACATGAAAACGATGAACCATACGTCGATCCGAACTTCCAGTGGCGGGTTCCCGGCTTTACGGATCAGAAATAATCTGCATGAACAAGGACATCAGGATTGCTATTATCGGGTGCGGCAGCATTGGTAAGGTTCACGCCGAATGCCTGTCGAAGATTGATGGCGCGACGACGGTTGCCTTCTGCGACTTGAATCTTGAACATGCCCGCAACTTGTGCGATGAATTTCACGGACAGTACGCGACCGAAGATCCGGGGAAGATCTTTCGTGATGACGCGATTGATGCTGTGTACATCTGCACGCATCACGATACGCATAGTACCCTTGCGGTTCAGGCAGCAGAAGCAGGCAAGCACATGATGATGGAGAAGCCGCTCGCGCTCACCCTCGAAGATTGCGATGCTGTTGGCAGCGCAGTTGCAAAGAGCGGTGTAAAAGTCATGACCGGCTTTAAGATGAGATATTATCCGGCGGTTGCGAAAGTGAAGGAGTTCATCCCTACGCCTCTCGTTACGGTTGCTCAGATGATGGACAGCAGATGGCCTGATGATTTCTGGGCGAACGATGCAGTCAAAGGCGGCGGAAATGTTCTCTCGCAAGGCTGTCATACGATGGACCTCGTTTATTTTTTGAACCAATCAGAGCCAGTAAGGATTTACGCAGAAGGCGGCAACTTCACACACAAGAATCTCGGCATCATCGATAACATCGCGGCAACAATCACTTTTGCGAATGGAAGTATCGCAAGTGTCGTGCAGGGAGATTGCGGACACACACCGTTCGTTTCAAAATTTTCATTTCAAGTAATGGAAGGGATGAAGACGGCGCATCTTCATAACCGGCTTAAAACTGCGACGATGTTTGACGGGACAAATACATCCAGGCATGAAGATCCTGAAGAGTATGGATTCCTCGAAGAAAACCGTGACTTCATTCGTGCATTGCAGAAGAATGAGGATCCGCCCATCACCCATAAAGACGGATTGCGCGCTACGTTGCTGCTTCTGAAAGCATTTGAGTCCCTAAAAACGCATACCCCCCAAACGATCGCACTCTGATGGTTCCGGCTGGCGAATGGCATATGTACAGACGGGATCAGCAACTGACCGGGCGATGTACGTTGCCGGGCAACATCGTCCATCCCGTCATCAGATGGAAATATTTTCTCGGCGGAAGCGAGAACGAATGTTTTAGCGTTCCCAACTCTCAAGGTGGTGCCGACCTGCTTCTTGCGTATGGAGGATGCGTTGTGCGGATGGATTGGAAAGGAAACCACCTTTGGAAAACTCCAAGCTTTGGCATCAATGCCATTGGCGTAGTGGAGGATATTGATGGTGATGGAAAGTGGGAAGTTGTTGCAAGCACCGGCTACGAAGTGTTTGTCCTTTCTGCTGAAGACGGTGAAGTGTTTTTGCGCGAATATGTTGGATTTCCGGCTTCGGCGGGCACGCCAGCGAATATGATGCTCTGCCATCGCTTTGATCCGAAAGCGAAAGGGATGCACCTGATCATTCCGATGATGAGTTCGAAGGAAGTTCGTGTGTTTGATTTTCGTGGCGGAGCGAGGAATCCCGTCCTCGCCCATACACTCTGGATGGACGACGCGTATCATCCGACGGTCGCAGCAGCCGATATGGACAATGATGGCATCGACGAGCTTGTTGTTTCGAAACTTTCGTCTCTGTATGTGTTCGATGTGTTCAACGGTAAGATGAAATCGTCTGTGCAATGGACTTCCAATGGCGAACGCCATCGTAATTATGGCCTGCTGCAACTGATTGACATAAATAATGACGGTGTTCGTGAGGCAGTGATCGTTTCCGATCGCGTCGCACGACATCTTTCGGTTGTAACGAACGACGGAGCCGGAAACCTCGCGCTTCTGTGGGATCGTTTTGTTGAGTTCATCTATCCCAGCGACACGACCGAAGTCCGCAACGTGGGAAATTCGGTGAGTGATGTTGACGGTGATGGAAAACCTGAACTCATCGTTGGGTTTTTTAATGACAGAAAAGATAACAGGTGGTGGTTGGAGATTATCAATCCGTTGACCGGTGCAGTCAAGCACGAAATAGCCGACCGCTATCTCTGGGGCGTTCAAGATGTGGATGGTGATGGAGTCTTTGAGTTGTTAGTAAGTGAAGAGTTCGGGCGTCAAACGAAAACATTCTCCCGCGTGGAAATTCTCAAACTCATGGACGGAAAGCTGAAGCAAGTCTGGCATCATCCGCATGCTCATTTCGCCGGCCGGAGTCTGCGGCCTCACGGGTGGAAATCCCGTTTTCGCGATGTGGCATTCTTTCCTGATGAAACGTGGAGCGACCGTCGTGGCAGTGCCATGTGCGTGTTTCTTTTCACTGAAGATGACAACGGACGTCGTTCGCTGCTTGAGCTGGAGATTCGTGAAGAAAGGTTTCATCTTTCTTCGATGCCACTCGATACTGTACACACCACAATGATGGTGGCTCTTGCCGATGTTGACGGAGATGGAATGAACGAATGCATCCTCTCTGTTGTCGACGGGCGTATGATGGTTGTCGGGAAGAAAACAATCATGGGAATGTTCATGACCGGGTTTCGTCTGCAGCTTGAAGGATTTTCCGCTGCGCGGCCTTCATCCATACCCATAATTTATCGCGACGGAGAATCCGAAAAAAAATACATCGCTCTGCCGGATAACACGAATACCATCCACTGTCTCTGCACGAACAGTAGCGGCGATTCGGCTGAGCTTGTGTGGAACGGGCGTGGCCGGGGACATATCGGCTATGACATGGCGTACCATTCACTCTCGGTTCATAACATAGATGGGCGAATGAACGTTCACGCCGTCAATCCCGACACGACCGATGTGTCTGAATTGGTAGTCTTCAACACGTCAGGTGAGTTACAGAAATCCCGCGTGATTCCGGGTGCGCCCGCGCCAATGCCTGTGAGGATGGGTGTGTACGAATGGTCGGTTCTCGAACGAGATGGAAAGAATGACCTTGTCGCATCGTATTATTCGTCGTCATCCATGAATTCAGAGCAATCCATCTGCATCGACGTAAACGGGAAAACGCGTTGGCATCTTACAGAGTACGGCGAAGGAGAGTGGGGAAGAGGTATGGGTCCGTATTCTTCTTTTTCTGTTAGAGAAAATAAGAATGGCGAGCTTGAATTATTGTTTCTCGCCAAAGACCTCCTTTGTCATCTCGACGCGCGTACCGGCAAGTGGATTCGGGAGCCGTGGCTGCTGTGGCGGGCAACGAATACCGTAATGAACCAGCCGGACTGGGAGTTTACCAAAGATCGGCTTCCGCTGTTCGGAACAGATAAAGATCCGTTCACCGCGTACGGCTCACCAATCTTAGTTGATGTTGATAACGATGGCAATGAAGAAATCGTTGTCGGTGGGTGTTTCGGTGGAATGGGTGTTCTCCGTATGGATCATTCTATCGTGTGGTGGAAGAGAACTTCCTTCACCGACGTCATGATGCGGCTGCCGGGCATTGCGGAAATTGAACACGGTGTTCGCTGCGTCGGGATATGTCATTCAAATGGCGAGTTTGATTGTTACGATGGCAAGACCGGCACTGAGCGGTGGAAGTTGAACTTGGGATCCACCACGTCTGATATTGTATCGTGCGATATTGACGGGGACGGAAATGAAGAGTTCATCACCGGCACGACTGACGGCAGATTGATCTCCATTGGAGAAGATGCACAGGGCCGGGGAGAAATCAAATGGAGTGTTCCCGTTGGCTTTGCGCTCGGCAGCCCGGTTATTGCAGATGCAGATGGCGACGGACTTCCCGAGGTGCTGGTAGTAACGGGCGACGGGTATCTCGTCTGCATAGGCAACGGCGTATAAATCAAAAAAAGATCATGCGACTGACACGTATAGCAACAACATCATTTCTCGTGGAAGACCATCCACACACAATCGAGATGAACCTCGAGCGTTCGTTTGCCTATATTCAAGAGGCAGCAAGAAAGGGCGCGGACATCCTCTGTCTGCCGGAGATGGTAACGACAGCAAATGTTTCTCCTGATCTGGAATACTTCGCAGAAGATTTCCCCGGGCCGTTTACAAAAGCATTCTGCCGCGCGGCAAAGGAAGCGAAGATCAACCTTGTCGCGCCGTATCTTGTCCGCGATGGGAGGCATCTTTACAATCAAGCGACGGTCATTGACCGAAAAGGAAAGATCGTCGGGTATTACCGCAAAGTGCAGCCGACCGGTGCTGAGAGCCATCACGTAAAACCTGCGGACGAACTGCCTGTCTTCAAATTGGATTTCGGAACGGTGGCGGTAATGATTTGCATGGATATTTATTTTCCTGAAATACCCCGCATCTATGCGTTCAAAGGTGCAGAGATTATTTTCTGGCCTACCATTTCGCACGGTCCGACGCAGGAATCGTTGCGAACGCAGCTTACTGCGCGTGCTCTCGACAATTCTGTGATTATGGCAGAGTCAAATCTTGCCGGGCATCCGCCGTATGCAGTGTATAGCGGCAGGTATCGTCCCGCGACAGGACGCATTATCGACCACAATGGGGACATCATTGCGCAAACAGGTCGGCGCCACGGTGTTGCCATTGCTGAAGTGGATCTTGATGAAGCCCGCCTCACTTCAAACTGCGTTTTGATTCGTGAGCCGGATCTTATGAGGGAGGATCTGCAATCGATCACCCGGCTTGACTTGTATGCGAAAGAATATCGCGCACTCTCCCGGAAACAGAAACGGTACTACTAAACTTATGGCTCGCTTTTCTTCCGGCTGGACTATAATCTTCCTCGTGCTTCTTTCAGGTTGTGGGCAGAAGGAGAAGAAGCAAGGTGATGTCGTTACAATCAGGCTCGTTCATCCGTTGGAGACATCGCGCGGCTTGTGGGAAGAAGCAGTCATCAAGCCGTTTGAAAAAGAACATCCGAAAATCAAAGTCGTGCTGGAGACTGTGCCGTACTCATTGTATGTGGCGAAGACGATGACCTCCATCGCCTCGGGCAGCAAAGTTGGCGATGTCCTGTTCGCTGAAGATTGGTTTGGACAAGAGTTGATCAAGAAAGGGTATGCCCTCAACCTTATGCCATTCGTCAAGCGGGATCTAAAGCTTGAAGACTTCTACAGCGATTTGTTTGAAGAGTGGAGAGGGCTTTCACAAAATCCGGATGACTTGTTTTCTTTTCCGAGTGCACTCGGTCTCACTGTTCTATTCTACAACAAGAATCTTTTTGATAAAGCCGGCATTCCGTATCCCGATTCAACATGGACGTATGATGATCTCGTCCGTGTTGGAAAGAAGCTGACTATCGACAAAGATGGTGATGGAATAACCGATCAGTATGGACTCATCTTCGATCCGCATTACACAGGCCTTGAAACTGTGATCCATTCTCTCGGCGGAAAAACACTCTCAAAGGACTATTCGCGTGCTGCGCTCCAGGAACCTTCGACGATTCGTGCATTGCAGTTCGTTCAGGATATATTTGTGAAAGAAAAGATCGCTCCACCGGCCAGCTCCTTCATCAATCCGGCGGAGCCGTTTCTCCTTCAACGCGGTGCCATGACGCTGATTGGGTCTTCGTGGGCGATTAACCTCAAAGATGCGTCATTTCGGTGGGATATGGCAGTTCCGCCGATGGGACCGAATCGTGTCCGGCTCTCTCGCCGATACTCGTACGCGTTTCTTATCCCGAAAAATACAGAACACCCCGATGAGGCATGGCAGCTCTTGCAATGGATAGTCACGCGGATTCCGGCGGAGAAGTTCGATCAACTGTACAATTACATGATGCCGACGAATCGCACTTTCACCGCGGCGCCCGCGTGGCTCACATCTGAACCGAAATATGATCGCAGCGTTTTGGTTCAATTGCAGAATGGTGAATCGTTTCCGCTTTTTACACCGGGTTGGCAGGAATGGCGTGATAATATCTTTACACCGGAGATGCTCATGATGATTCAAGGAAAGGAAAGCGTTGAGGAATTTGCGAGACGCGTCGAACCGAAAATCAATGCCGTGCTTGCCCGTGCACGTGAGTAGAACATGATACGCATCGGCCTGGTTGATCTGGATACCTCTCACCCGAAAGCATTTACATCCATCCTCAACAAAATGGACGGCGTGCAAGTAACAGCGCTGAATGACGGACATGATGTCTGGCCCCCGGGATACGATATGGAATTTGCACGCGAGAACAATATCCCGCACGTATGCAACACACTTGAAGAAATGAACGATCATGTGGATGCCGCAATGATTCACGGCGTGGATTGGGATAAACACATTTCCAAGATCCTTCCGTTCGTTAAAGCGGGCAAACATGTTTTAATCGACAAGCCGGTGGTTGGGAATGTCGCAGATATTCGGACGTTGCAGGAATTGGATGCGATGTACCCCTCACTCATTTTTGGAGGATCGGCACTACGCTTTGCAGAAGAGATTGTGAATATGAAAGCTTCGATACCAACAAGTACGACCGTGGTTGTAAGCGGCCCGGGTGATTTCTTCAGTTATGGGATTCATACAACGGAGATGCTTCAGGGACTTCTCGGAACGGGAGTAAAGCATGTTGAGTTCAAACAAGGCCATGCTTCATCGTTTATCTTTCTAACGTATCACAGCGGCCTTACATCTCTCATGCAATTGGAAACTACTTTCCATGAATGGTCAGCGTCGGTGTATTCATCGTCAGGATTGGTTATGACCAAAGTCGATCCCACAAAACTGTACACTCCATTTCTCGCCGCCTTTATTTCTTTTATAAAAGGAAAGACTGAATTCCACATCAGTGATCCCCTGGAGGCCGTGAAAATACACATTGCCGCGAAACTCTCGCGTCGCGAGGGTGGCAGAATATCATTATCGAAACTCCCTGTCGGAGAAGGTTTTGACGGAGCCGCGTTCGCGGCAGAGTACGCTCGCTCGAAGAGGCAAACATCGTGATCAGGTCCATCGAAGTCATACAGCTGCGGCTGCCGATTGCCAAGGAATTACAACTCGCCCGAGGTTCTGTGGGGAAACCTGGAACCGGTGCTCTACACATTCTGGTGAAAATAACGAATGACGACGGCCTGGTTGGGTGGGGAGAGGCACGGCCGAGCCCGCGCTGGTCGTACGAAACACCGGAAACAGTAACGACAACCATACGCAACTATCTGGCCCCCGCACTGATCGGCATGGATGAGGTGGACATCAAATCCATACATGCAATCATGGATACGGTAATCGCGCCGGGTGTGCAAATCGGGCAGCCGATTGCAAAATCTGCGATTGACATCGCAGTGTATGATCTCGTCGGAAAGAAACTCGGAATATCCCTCAGCGTGATGCTCGGGTCGAAGCCGCATGGTTCAGTACAGCTTGGCTATGTTATCTCCGCATCGACAATCGAAGACGCACGGACGCAGACTCAGGAAGGAATCTCGCTTGGTTATCATGGATTCAAAATAAAAGCGGGGCACAGTCCTGCAACCGATCTCGAGATGGTTCAGGAAGTTGCCGCTATTGCGCGCGGCAAATATTTATGGGTCGATGCAAATCAGGGTTGGGACATTGCGACTGCGGTCAGGTTCTCGCGTGAGATGGCAAAGATCGGAGTTAACTTGCTTGAGCAACCGCTTGCTGCGAATAATATTACCGGCTATCGCGAGTTAGTCCGGCGTTCGGATATTCCCATTGCACTGGACGAGTCCATTTATAGCTGCACCGACCTGTTGCAATTCATCAAGCTCAAAGCAATACAAGGACTTGTGATCAAACTCTGTCGGGTGGGCGGAATCTATGAAGCGCACAAGATGGCAGAGATGGCGCGGGATGCCGGTCTGCTGTTGCTCGGCAGCGGACTTACTGAGGGAAGAATCTCGCTCACCGCGAGCGCGCATGTATTTGCCGCGGCCGGAATCGACAGTCCGGTAGACCTGAACGGACCACAGTTTCTCAAAGACGACATGGTCGCGGGCGAATTTCAATTCCCCGGCCAATGCGTTGTCATTCCCAAAGGACCGGGACTCGGAATCGAGCCGGATCCGAAAAAGATTGAACGGTACCGGGTGCAAGAGTAGCGATGAAGAGAATCCTCAACAATCTTGAACCATACATTTATCTTCTGCCCACGCTTGCCGGACTTTTGCTCTTTACCGCCGGTGCAGTTGTTATGTCCTTTGCTGTGAGCTTTACGCGGTGGGACGCGATTACGGAACCACACTGGGTGTTTATGCAAAACTATTCCGACATGTTTCAATCCGATCTCTTCTGGACGGTCTTTGGCAACACTTTTTATTTTGTCGGACTTGCTGTTCCACTTACCATCGTGCTTGCGCTTGCGATGGCCGTGCTTGTCAATCAAAAACTTGGTGGAGTCAGATGGTTCCGATCGATTTATTTCCTTCCTGTAGTCTCATCGATGGTGGCGGCGGCAATTGTCTGGAGTTGGATATATAATCCTGAGTACGGCCTGCTGAATTACCTGCTCAAGAAATTTCTCGGTGTCAATGGACCGCAATGGCTGCAAGATTCCCGGTGGGCAATGCCGGCAATGGTGTTCATGACTGTTTGGAAAAGCGTCGGCTATTCAATGATGATTTTTCTTGCCGGGTTGCAAAATATCCCCGGCGAGCTGTATGAGGCCGCAATGGTGGACGGTGCATCTCCGTGTCGACGGTTCTGGCGCATCACTCTTCCCGTCCTTTCTCCGACAACGTTCTTTGTCTTCGTCATCACTCTGATTCAATCGTTTCAGGTATTCGAGCAAACGTACATTCTCACCAAAGGTGGGCCGGCAAATTCCACGTTGACACTGAGCTACTTCATCTACCAGAATGCGTTTCAATTCTTTAAGATGGGGTACGCGTCTGCAATGTCGTACGTGCTGTTTGCGGTGATCTTTGCGATTACACTGATCCAATTCCGGTTGCAACGGCGATGGGTGTTCTATGGATGAGAGAAACAAAACCGGGCCGAGGGGTACAATCGTGAAGATGCTGAATTACGCGCTGCTCACGTTGATTGCTCTCTTTATGGCAGGGCCATTTCTCTGGATGCTTTCAACGTCGCTCAAGGAACCGGCCACATTATTTCGTTTCCCGCCCGAGTGGATACCGGATCCAATTTCGACTCAAGCGTACCAGACTGTGTTGCAGGGAATGTCGTTTCCTCAGTTCATTCTCAACAGCGCGAAGATATCTGTCTTTGCGACAATTGGCCAACTGATAAGTTGCTCACTCGCGGCCTACGCTTTTGCGCGAATAGACTTCAAAGGTAAAGAGGTGTTGTATTTTATTCTTCTGGCAACGATGATGATACCTTTTCAGGTGATGATGATACCGGTTTTCTTCATCATGAAATTTCTGGGATGGATCGATACGCATTACGCTTTGATCGTGCCAAGTTTTTTCGGCGGGGCATTCGGAACATTTCTCCTCCGGCAGTTCTTCGCATCCATCCCGAAAGATCTGGAAGATGCTGCGCGCATTGATGGTTGCGGACGCTTTCGCATTTACTGGCAAATCATAATGCCGCTTTCAAAGCCTGCACTTGCCACGCTCGCGGTTCTCACATTCATGACGTACTGGAACGACCTTCTCGGCCCTGTGATATTTCTTTCCAGTGTGGAAAAGATGACGCTTACTGTGGGACTTGCCAGCCTGCAAACGGGAAGTACTATTGCCCGTTATGACATACTGATGGCAGGTGCAATGATCAGTCTCGCGCCGATTCTTGTAGTGTTTGTGCTTGCTCAGAAGTGGATTATTCGCGGAATAGCGATGACGGGACTGAAAGGTTGATGGCAAAGAACATTGAGTAACGAACATGGGATCAAGAATCTTTTCAGGAATTTCTCTCCATTTCATTTTGATGTCGGTGGATCAAGAACTGCAATCCCGGACCATGTCCACCGCAGTATGCAATACGCGGTGTCGGAGGGCGCGCTTGCCGGTGTCATGGCTGTATTTACGGGCGGCGTCATTCTCACCGGTCTTGCTCTCGCACTTGGAGCGAACGATTTTCTGATTGGAGTTATCGCCGCAGTTCAGGCGGGGGCAAATTTATTTCAGTTGCGGGCATTTCGCCGGCTTGAACGTTCAGGAGAGCGAAAGTCGATGGCAGTTTTATTTGCCACCCTCTCCCGTTTGATTTGGGTGATCATCGGAGTTTCGATTCTGATTCCCTCCGAAAGCTTTCGGCCGTATCGCCTGGGATTATTTATTGTGCTGTATGCTTCGTCAATGGTTCTGGGAGTGTACAGCGGCGTGCCGTGGGTATCGTGGCTTGTTGATCTTGTGCCTGAAAAAGTGCGGGGCAGATTCTTTGCAGCCCGGAATCTTGCGGCAGGCGCGGTGGGAGTTATCCTCGGCATCGGAGCGGGTAAGTTCATTGATTATTGGAACGAGAACAGCATTGGTCCGGCTGCGTCCGCGTTTGCAATTCTGATCGGCGTCGGGCTGGTGTTCGGATTCCGGGCTGTGCAAATGCAGCGCAAGATGCACGATCCGCCGTTCCCGCACCGCAGCTCGCGGATGACATTTTGGGAGACATTGCGGGAACCATTCCGCAATCCCAACTTCAAGCGCCTTTTTTACTTTAGACTTGCATTCGATTTGTCCACAGGCGTTGCGGGTACATTCTACGGCGTGTATATGCTCACGCAGGCGAACCTGAGCTTCACATTTGTTTCAGCGATGGCAATGATAACGACGCTGATGAATTTTCTTGCCCTCAAACCGTGGGGAAGAATCCTGGATAGGTTCGGCAACAAGCCGGTGCTCCAAATCTGTGTCGCGGGGAAAATAATGTTCGCATTCCTCTGGCTGTTCACTTCGCCGGAAACAATTTGGCTTTTTGCTGTAATTCATTTGTTCGGTGTCTTTGACGCGGGCCTGACCCTGGCAATTCCCAACCTTGTGTACAAAACAGCGCCGCTGGAGAAACGCGCAAACTATATTGCGGTCGATGGGACAGTTGTTGGCATTGCGGTAACAATTGCGCCACTCGTCGGGGGGGCGCTTGCGTTGGCAATGGCTCAGTCGCAGGTTTCGTTCGGCTTCATACAATGGCAGCATTTTCATTTTGTTTTCCTGACGGCGTTGGTGTTGAGGATTGTAGCATTACGCCTGCTCTCGTATGTAAACGAACCCGAAGCCCAACGGGTGGTGCACGTTATCAACGTCATACGTCCGATGATAGGCGTTGGTATGTTCGAGGGATTTCACCAGGTGCTGCATTCGGTCAGCGCGCCTGCACGATATGTGATTGAGCGGTTGGTCGACCGGAACAAATCCAAGTGACAGACACACCAACAACTTCTCGGAATCTGCATGGAAGTCAAACAAGTAAACATTCTCGATTTTATTGTCATTGGATTGTATTTGCTGATGCTTACCGGGGTGGGGATTTATCTCACTCGGTTTAACAAGACGGTTGATGATTTCTTCAAAGGCGGGGGAAAGATACCCTGGTGGATAGCGGGCATCTCAACTTTTGTTGCAGGCTTTTCCGCATTTATGTTTGTGGCTGCTGCAGGATACACGTATAAGAACGGCATGGGCGCGGTTGTGTTGTTCACCTCGGCATTCTGGGCGTATGGTCTGGGCTATTATGTGTATGCAACAAAGTGGCGGCGCTCGCGTTTATCGTCGCCAATGGAGTTTCTCACCCGACGTTTTTCGCAAGGCACCACATATTATTACACGCTGCTGTCGATCATCCCTGCAATCCTGGGATTGGGGCTGAACATTTACATCCTTTGCATTTTCGTTTCCACGTCGCTCGGTATCACCGATCTCAGTTTCAATCTCGGGATTGCACAGGTAAGCGGACTTGAATTTTGCATGATACTTACCGGCGTCGTCATGCTCATTTATACAAGTGCCGGTGGTTTGTGGGCCGTTGTAATAACCGATGTATTGCAGTTCTTCATCATCCTGATCGTGTCGGTGTTGATTTTCCCGCTGGCCTTCATCGCTTTAGGCGGAGGCGGCGGTTTTTTCCATGGCTTCGAAAGGCTGATATCTGAAAGTCCGGCAGGATACCTCAGTCTGCAAGATGTGGTGTCGAGGCCCGGGTTCTATGTCGCGTATTTCTTCAGTTCGTTGCTGGGCTACAATGCTGCATGGCATATCGGTCAGCGCTATTACAGCGTGCCGACCGAGGGCGGCGCGAGAAAGATGGCTGTTCTGTGTGCGGTACTCAGTCTGGTTTTGCCTCTGCTGTGGATTGCTCCGACAATGGCGGCGCGTCTCCTTTTTCCAAACATCGAAACAATCTGGCCGCAACTGACAGATCCGTCGGAGGCTTCGTTTGTAACGCTCGCGCTCACGTTGTTGCCGAACGGACTTATCGGTCTGACCATTTCTGCGATTATTGCCGCGACTCTTACTTCTGTTGATACACAGCTCAACTATTTGGCTTCAATTCTCGTCAGGGATGTGTATGCAAAAATCAGGAAGGCAATTTTCGGGCACGATGCTTCTGAAAAACATCAGTTGTTCATAAGCAGGATTTCGGCATTCGGACTTGGACTTCTTGCAATCATTACCGCCATTTTGGTTCAACGGACAAAAGGCGTATTCGATTTTGCGTTGATGTATTACTCATGGTTCGCCCCTTCCATGTTCACACCCATCATGCTTGGGTTCCTCTATACAAAAACACCATCATGGTCAGCGAATGCCTCGGCAACAGCAGGGTTGGTCGTGGTATGGTTGGGGAATGTTGTCTTTGATGTAACTCCATATCAATATGAGTTCAATATTTTCGGTGGCGTGCTTGTCAGTACGATCGTCTTCTTCGGCTCAGCGTTCTTTAAGGAGGAAAACTCTTCAGTTCTTGCGAGCGTTCGTTCATTCGAAAGAGACCTTGCCGCTCCGGCGACATCTGAGTCGCTACGCTGGGATCCGAACGCATTGCAGTCGTACAAGATTGTTGGTATTGTTACGATTGGTATCGGGGTTGTTCTGATGCTGCTTTCCGTTGTGCCCGCCACCCGTGATGCAACGCTGCTGAATCTTATCACCGGATTATGTACGATCGGACTGGGAGTTCTGATTCTCTGGTATTTCAAAAAACAATCCAAACAATCCATCGCGTTGGAAGAGACGTCGAAATGAAAAAGAGAATTATCCGTGTCAGTGCCATTCAACTTCCTGCCGACGTAGAGGGACGGAATTTTGCGGAGAAGCAACGCCAAAACCTCCAACAGATTCGTGCGATGCTTGCAATCGCCGGAAAACGAGGTTCGGATTTGATTCTCCTTGGAGAATACGCGAACCTCCACCACCGGACCTGGTCAACCCGAAAGAAGGAATACGTTGCCGATAATATTCCCGGCGCGTTTACGAACGCCATCGCTGCGGAAGCAAAAAAATATCGGATGAACATTGTCATCCCGATGTTCGGCCGATACGGAAATGTTTTGTCCAGCTTTGCAGTTATTATTGATAGGAAGGGGAAGATTGTGGGGGCAGCGCAGAAGACGCATCCTCACGAACAGGAACAGGCGATAGGTATTGTGCCGGGAAGTGATTTGCAGGTGTACTCGCTCGATTGCGTGAAGATTGGACTTATGACATGTATGGATATTGAATATCCTGAAGTTGCACAAGTGTTAATGCTGAAGGGTGCTGAGGTGTTGCTTTTCCCTCATGTGCAGGCCAGTTGGGGAGAAGTCGATTGGGAAATCCGTTACCGAGCGCGAGCGATAGATACAGGGTTGTATGTTGTCTCGGCATGTTACGGTTATCCCGATGGAGGATGGCAACCGGGGAAAATGATCGGGCGCAGTGGCGTGGTTGGACGCGATGGATTAATTCTTGCGGACATTGGGCGAGGCATCGGGGTTCTGACGTTTGATATGGATTTGAATCAGAAGCGGATAACACATTTCTTTTTTACGGAAAAATTTGATCGCACCACGGCCGTAACGGCGTCACGCCGGCCGGAATTGTACCGGGAGCTTACAGATCCTTCTTCAAAACAAAATGCCCTTCGATCATTAAAGAGGAAGGAGAAACAATGAACGAAACAACACCGGTTGCTCTCATCACAGGAGCAAGCCGTGGCCTCGGGCGCGGCATAGCAACACGGCTGGCTTCGCTCGGGCTTTCAATTGCCGTAAATTTTGTCAACAACAAATCTGCCGCCGATGAAACTGTTGCGCTTTGCAAGAAAAGTCAGATTCACGCCGGGCAGAAATTCATTCCCATCAAAGCAGACATGGGCATTCGTGAGGAATGGGCTGCATTGCTTAATCAGACGTTGAAAGAATTTGGGCGCCTCGATGCATTCATTAGTAATGCAGGTGTTGGTCCGCGTGTGCGTGCCGATATTACAGAAACCTCGCCCGAATCTTTCGAAGAAGTACTTCGGGTGAACCTCGAAGCGCCTTTCTTCCTCACGCAACTCATTGTGAATTACTGGCTGAAAGAAAGGCCCGCACCGCTTCTTCCGAATGGATTTACGGTTGTGTTTAATTCATCCGTCTCCGCCGATACGGCATCGGTCAACCGGAGTGAATATTGTATTTCGAAGGCCGGACTCGCAATGGTGAGTCAGCTCTGGGCTGTTCGTCTTGCGGAAGAAAACATCGGGGTGTATGAGCTTCGTCCCGGAATAATGGAAACAGATATGACAAGCGGAGTAAAAGAAAAATACGATAAGTTGCTTGCCGAAGGCCTCGTTCCGCAAAAACGATGGGGCCAGCCGGATGATGTCGGACGTGCCGTGGGATCTCTGGTCATGGGCGAATTCCCGTACTCAACAGGGCAGGTTATTTATATCGATGGCGGATTTCACTTACGGAGATTATGAACATGCTAGAAATTCTGAATCTGACACCCAAAGATCTTGTTCCGTCGCTCAACAAAGTCTTCAACCTGGCGGGCGAAAAGATTAACAATCTGCACCGCGCATGGAATCCGGCAAAAGGAACAGCGGTGTTTACAGTGAAGGGCCAGTATACTTCACGGGGCTGGACGGAGTGGACTCAGGGATTCCAGTTTGGTTCCGCCCTGATTCAATTTGATGCGACAGGCGAAAAATCATTTCTGGAAATTGGCCGCAGCGCAACTGTTCGTTCGATGGCAACACACGTAAGCCACATTGGGGTACACGATCACGGCTTCAACAACATCAGTACGTACGGCAACCTGTTGCGATTGATGCGGGAAGGACGCATTCCGCAGAACGAATGGGAGAAAAATTTCTATGAACTGGCGCTGAAGGTGAGCGGCGCCATTCAGTCCGCCCGCTGGACGGATCTGGGAAACGAGAGCGGCTACATTTATTCGTTCAACGGTCCCCATTCTCTTTTTGCCGATACAGTCCGATCGTTGCGCGTATTGGCTGTCGCGCATCAGCTTGGTCACGTCTTGATGGGTGAGAAGGATTCGAAGATTTCCCTCATGCACAGGCTTATCCTTCATGCGCGGACGACAGCGAAGTACAACGTATATTTCGGAGAAGGACGGGATGCGTACGATGTCCGTGGACGCGTTGCGCATGAATCCATTTTCAATTTGAACGACGGCAGTTATCGTTGTCCCAGTTCGCAGCAGGGATACTCGCCGTTCTCGACATGGACACGCGGACTTGCGTGGATTCTCTGCGGCTATGCGGAGGAACTTGAATTCCTCGACTCTGTTTCAGAAGATGAACTGAAACCGTACGGAGGAAAGCCGGCGGTGATGGGTGAGTTTGAAAGGACTGCTCTCGCAGCGGCAGACTTTTATCTTCGTGAGACGCCGAAGGATGGAATTCCCTACTGGGATACCGGCGCTCCGGGTCTTACGAAGATGGGCAATTATCTTGACCGTGCCGCGGATCCGTTCAACGATTTTGAACCTGTTGACAGTTCGGCTGCCCTTATTGCTGCGCAGGGATTGATCAGGCTTGGAAAGTATCTTTCAGGGCAGAAGAGAGAAGAAGGGAAAAAATATTTTCAGGCAGGACTTACTGTTGCCCGCAATGTCTTCGCTGAACCATATCTATCAATGGATTCAAACCATCAGGGACTTATTCTGCATTCCGTCTATCACAAGCCGAACGGATGGGATTACATTCCTGAAGGAAGAAAAGTTCCGTGCGGTGAATCCACAATGTGGGGCGATTATCATGCGCTCGAACTGGCGCTGCTGATTCAACGAATGGCAGATGAGAAGCCGTACTATGCTTTCTTCTTGCAACAAGAAACCCCGGCTACCTGAGCAGCCGGGGTTTTTGTTGGGAAGAATGAATTGTCAATAATCAGTCGGAGCGGCGGGATTTGAACCCGCGACCCCTTGCACCCCAAGCAAGTGCGCTACCGGGCTGCGCTACGCTCCGTTGTGAAATTTGAGCCATTTTCACCAAAAGTGTGCATGTGTTGAAAAAACTGTTGGACTCGGAAGATTCGATTGAAAAGGCTCCTTAACTAATATACAGAACTGTGTAGGCTAAGGCAATTCACGGCGAGCAAAAATAATTGGTGCTGCCCGGCCGAAGGACCGCAACGGCAAAGGCGATCGATGGAATTGTTGAGGCATAAAGGGTAGCAGGTACAATAACAAAATGGACTGATGAACAGACGGCGGATGATGAGTCCGCCGTTTTTATTTCGTAAAGAGTGGCCATAAACAACCTGACTTCTATCTCAGTATAATGACCTAGATGAAAAATACGCTGATTTCCTGATTCCCACACATCTATGCAGAATGTATTTTGTTTTAAGGGGAATTAACATCTAGCACAAAAGGAGGTTCTCATGCGTTCGATCTTGTTATGGGCTATTGGCATACCGATTCCGATTATCATTATAATCGCTTTGATCTGGGGCTGCTGAGACTCTCAGGCCATCGACGCTGAAGCACGCGGCGCGGTGCATCTCAACGGCACACCCGGGCATGTTTTGCCGGGTGTGCCACTTTCTCAATGGAAGAGCGGGGAAGAGCGGATTTTCAGGAAACAACGTCAGTTGTGACTGGGACGTATAAACTCGCTTCGGCGGGGCATTGCTTGAGCAAGAAGGAGATTGAAAAATGCGTTGGATCGGAAGAAGGCAAAGCGACAACATAGAAGACCGTCGGGGGATCTCGTCAGGAGGAATCGTAGGCGGAGGCATCGGGATGCTAGTCATTGCCCTGATCTTTTGGCTTTTAGGCGGGAACCCTGCAGATATTCTGAACCTGGTTCAGCCGCAAGATGGCGGTCAGAGTACAGTCTCAAATTATCAACCCAGCCGGGAAGAAAAATCACTGGCAGAGTTTGTTGGAGTCGTGCTTGGAGATACTGAAGACGTATGGAAAGAACTGTTCCAGCAAAGCGGCAGAATGTACGAAGTACCGAATATGGTATTGTTCAGCGGGCAGGTTGAATCTGCATGCGGTTCAGCCACTGCAGCATCGGGCCCGTTCTATTGTCCCGGTGACAAGAAAGTGTATATCGATCTTTCGTTCTGCGAGCAGCTCCGGACACAATTCAAGGCACCGGGCGATTTTGCAATCGCTTATGTTATTGCGCACGAAGTCGGACATCATGTTCAACGATTGCTCGGCACTTCAGACAAGGTTACAGCAATGCGTGGTCGATTGAGTGAGAAAGAATATAACAAACTGTCGGTCCGCCTGGAATTGCAAGCTGACTTTTTTGCCGGTGTGTGGGCATATCATGTTCAGCGGATGAATAACATTCTTGAAGAAGGTGACATCGATGAAGCACTCCATGCAGCAAGCGCCGTTGGAGACGATAAAATTCAGAAGATGACACAGGGGTATGTTGTACCCGATGCATTCACACATGGATCTGCCGAACAGAGAAAGCAGTGGTTTTACAAGGGATTCAAAACCGGAGACATGAATCAAGGTGATACTTTTGAAGACGTGAACCTGTAGAATTCCGTAAACGCGCTACAGCAATGTCTTGACTCCCTACTTATTCCCCGCTAACCAGCCCTTCAAACACCAAGATCAGCTTTCCGGTGCGCTTCTTCTGTTATACAAATTCATAGTAATCATTCCGGTTATTAGTTCGTTCACTGTCTGGAATCGAATTAGAAGAGATACCGCACGGAAGGTGCGAAACAATCAGGCGTAGAATTCCCGAAGGCAACCATGTTGTCTCCGAACAGTTCTTGACATTCACACTATTACTCAATAGCATCATTGTAACAATAATCTCACGACATAGATCAGGATGGATAGATGAACATCGAACATACGATGCAGGCAATTGTTATGGACGGCTTCGGCCCACCGGAGGTTTTGAAGCTCGGAATTTGGGAGAAGCCTCAACCGAAAACAAAACAAATTCTTGTGAAGGTTGAAGCCGCCGGCATCAATCGAGCTGACATATTACAGCGAACGGGGAAATATCCACCGCCGAAAGGTGCAAGCCCGATTTTGGGGTTGGAAGTTGGAGGCCGGGTGGAGGCAGTTGGTACACTAACCTCTCGCTGGAAAGAAGGAGATAGGGTATTTGGATTGCTCTCCGGAGGCGGTTACGCGGAGTACGCAGTGATGGATGAGGACCTGGCTATGCAGGTTCCGACTTCATTTTCAATGATCGAGGCCGCGTCGATTCCGGAAGTATTCCTTACAGCGTATCAGGCGTTGGTGTGGCATGCCAAACTGCAAGCGGGAGAATATGTTCTGGTTCACGCGGGTGCGAGCGGTGTGGGTACAGCCGCAATCCAGTTGGCGAGAGAAATCGGGGTGCACGTTCTTGTCACCGCCTCCGCATCCAAGCATGCAACATGCCTTCAGCTTGGTGCAGAAAAAGCGATTGACTACAGGTCGGAAGCCTTCGATAAGGTGGTGATGGAATATACCGGCGGCCGCGGAGTTGATACTGTAATCGATTTTATTGCCGGTCCCTACTACAAACAAAACATCAGTTGTCTTGCTGTCGATGGCCGCCTTGTGTTACTTGCGACAATGGGCGGAGGTAAAGTTGCCGATGTCGATCTACGGGAGCTTCTTGCGAAGCGGTTGACAATTGTGGGGTCCACATTGCGTGCCCGCGATATCAATTATCAAATCAAGCTCACAAGGGAGTTTTCTCATTTTGCACTGCCTCTCTGTGAGACGGGCCGGCTGAAACCTGTTGTTGATCGCGTGTTTAATTGGAAGGAAGCGGGCAAAGCGCACGCCTACATGGAGGAGAATAAGAACATCGGTAAGATCATCTTGAAGATGGACTGAAGAGAAGGAATGGCGCGAGGAACGGATTAGAACTTCTGCAATAATTCTTCCAGAAATTTTCTCACTTCCATCACATCGCTGCGCAGTTGCTCGTCCTTGATTTTGGTTTTTGGTTTAGGTGCATCAATCAGTTCGAGTTGTTCGCCGGTATCGACATCGGGTGTGTAGGATTTCAGGACTTGTTTTGCCCCTTCTATGGTGTATCGTTCATCGCGGAGAAGCGTTTTGATGTAGAGGATGAGCTTAATATCGCGGTTTGTGTAGATGCGATTTCCAGCCCGGTTTTTTTGCGGTTTCAGTTCATCGAACTCCGATTCCCAATATCGGAGAACATATTGTTCCAAATCCGTGATCTTGCTGACTTCACTGATCGAGTAGTAGAGTTTCTTGATGCCGGTCGTTTTCATATCCATACTCTTGATTAGCGGGGGAATGCAAAGGTTATCTGAAAAAAACTAACGAATTTCTTTTTGTATAGCAATCCTGACTTGCGCGAAATACCAACATGCCGCCCATCC